>NZ_CP019420.1:3661634-3966770 GCF_001984215.1 Mycobacterium sp. MS1601 | reverse complement strand
AGTGTTGTGCTGGCCGAGCCGCCGGCGGCACAGAAGATCCGGCGGCGCAGACCGCACCTCGGTGTGGTGCCGACGGCATCAATGGTCACCGGAGCCGTGCTGGCCACGTTCTGGTTCTGGGTTCCACTGACCGTTTTTGTCCTCGGTGTCACCTCGATTCCGTCCGGAATCGGATTCGCGCTGGCAG
The DNA here is from genome assembly GCF_001984215.1 of Mycobacterium sp. MS1601. Lineage (NCBI taxonomy): Bacteria > Bacillati > Actinomycetota > Actinomycetes > Mycobacteriales > Mycobacteriaceae > Mycobacterium > Mycobacterium sp. MS1601. The sequence continues at coordinate 3,966,583 of NZ_CP019420.1, read as the reverse complement.
CGGTGGTGTTCATCTATCTGATGCGTGGCGTCGACTGGGTGGAACGAGTGCGCAGCGAGGCGGTGTTCGGTCTGGACATCCCCGTTCCCGCGCGACGGCTGTCGCCCTACACCGGCATCCAGCGGTGGCTGCATCAGTTGTGGCTCGACGTCAGCAACACCCGCTTCTGGAAGAGCTGCGCACACCACTACCTGCGGATGATCTACGACATCGCCGCCACCGGGTTGGCGTTCGTCCTGGTGGCGTTCGCGTTCCTCGGTCCCGCGGCGGCCATCGCGATCGACGGCAGCGACGCCGAAGCCGGATTGAGGTTCATCCCGCCGGTGCTGGCCTGGATCCTCGCGGTGATCGCACTGCTGGCAGCCATCGCGGTGCTGGCACTGGCACCCAGCCTCGACGCGCGGATCGACCGTTGGCTGCTGCCGCCGTCGTCGACGGCCGAGCTGCAACACCGGGTGCATGCGCTCGCCGATGCCCGCCAGGGCGCGGTGTCCTCGGCCCAGACCGAACGCCACCGCATCGAACGAGACCTGCATGACAGTGTGCAGCCGCGTCTGGTGTCGCTGGCCATGACGATCGGACTGGCACAAACCAAACTGGACACCGACCTGCCCGCCGCCAAGACGCTGATCAACGAGGCCCACACCGAGGCCAAGCAGGCTCTGTCGGAGCTGCGCAACGTGGTGCGCGGCATCGCGCCCACCATCCTCAGCGACCGCGGCCTCGACGCTGCCCTGTCCTCAGTAGTGCACCGTTCCGAAACCTCAGGAGTGCCAACCACATTGACCGTTCATCTGCCCCACCGGCTGCCCGATGAGGTGGAAGCCGTCGCATACTTCGTGGTGGCCGAGGCGCTGACCAACGTGGCCAAGCACGCCTCCGCCAACCAGGCGGTGGTCACCGTACGGTTCGACGAGACCGGCCCCTCCGGCGGCCAGCTGTACGTCTCGGTGTTCGACGACGGCCACGGCGGCGCCCTCAGCGACGCCGAGGCGAATCCCGATGCGACGGGCCTGCGTGGACTCGCCGAACGGGTGCGTGCCGCCGGTGGCACGTTCTCGGTGTCCAGCCCGGTGACCGGGCCGACGATTGTCACCGCGGTGGTGCCATGCGCATCGTGATCGCCGAAGATTCCGCACTCCTGCGCGGCGGTATCGAACGCATCCTCAACGAATCGGGACACGAGGTGGTCGCCGGGGTGGCCGATGCCACCAACCTGCTGGCCCTGGTCAACGGCACCAAACCGGATCTGGCGATCGTCGATGTCCGGATGCCGCCGACGTTCACCGACGAGGGCATCCGGGCAGCCGCACTGCTGCGCAAGCAGAACCCGGAGTCGGCGGTACTGGTGCTCTCGCACTACGTGGAGGAACGTTACGCGGCCGATCTGATCGCCTCCGACACCCGCGGATTCGGCTATCTGCTCAAGGACCGGGTGGCCGACGTGCCCGCGTTCCTGGCCGCTGTCGACACCGTGGGCACCGGAGGGACGGTGCTCGACCCCGAGGTTGTCGCGCAGATCCTGGTGCGGTCACACAAGCGAAACGCCTTGGAGCAGTTGACCCCACGCGAACGTGACGTCCTGCAGTTGATGGCCGAGGGCAAGACGAACTCGGCGATCGCAGGGGCCCTGTACATCTCGACCGGCTCGGCCGAGAAGCACATCGCCTCGATCTTCGCCAAATTCGACCTGGCCCCCGACGAGACCGAGAACCGCCGGGTGCTGGCGGTGCTGCGGTATCTCGAATCCTAGAAAGGTGCTCTGCGATGACCAGTCTCGCTCCGCTTCCCACCCCTACCCCGCCGCCGTCACTGTCCCCGGCCGGGCGAACCGGGGTGCGTGCTCTGTTGGTGATCGCCGCGGCGCTGATCCTGCTCACCGGCCTCGGCGCGCTGACCGCCGTGGCGGTCGGTGTCGGCAACACCCGGGTGATCGCCGACAGCCAACCCTTGCCCACCACCATGCGTTCACTCACGGTGGACACCGGCACCGTCCCGATGTCCGTGGAGATCAACAGTGACCCCGAGGCACGTGAACCGCGTGCCGAACTGCGGTTCGTCAGCACCAGCGACCGAGGTGACCAGTCGCTGGACATCAGCGCCGGGCCCGATACCCGCATCTCGGTGCGCGGCAGCTCGCCGGACTGGCTGGAGTGGGCCCAGGCCGGGCAGCTGATCGTGACGGTTCCGCCGCAGCTGGGGCAGCGGCTCACCGTGACCACCGAACAGCAGCTCGGGGTGCTCGATGTAAAAGCCGATCTGGACCGGCTGGTGGCCCGCAGCACCGGCGGCGCGGTGATCCTGGAGGGGTCGGCACGGGTGATCGAAGCCGAGGTCCGTCAGGGCGCGGTGGTCTCCGATGAACCGGTTTCGGTGCGGGAGTCGTTCTCGGCCAACGTGATCGAAGGTGACATCGACGTCACCTTCCGCGACGAGGCGCCACGCAGCATCGAGGCCACCACCTCCAACGGTGACGTGACTCTGGATCTGCCCGGCAACGGCCCGTTCCTGGTGACGGCCATCTCTGACTCCGCGTACCACGACACCGATGTGCGCGTGCCGCAGACCAGCGATGCCACCGAGGCCGAGTCCGTGGTGGTGGCACGCACGGCACGCGGCAGCATCCTCGTCGAACAGTCACGCTGAGATCCGGCGCAGACCTGCAATCTGTTTCGTGGGTCACATTTCCGGGCAGCCGTAGACAGGCGTCGACACCCGGCGCCGCATACGGAAGGTGTCGAAGGTGAGTGACGACAAAACTCCGTCGGGTGCCAAGGTGGAGGTCAGCGAGTCGGCCAAGGCGGCGGCCGCGGAGATGGTGACGGCCTACGAGGACCGGCCCACGGCGGTGCTGCCCGGCTCGCACAACACCGTCACCGGGACTGCGGTCAACGACTGGCTGGATGACGACGGCAACCCGAAGTTTGGGAAGTCCGATTCGGAGTAGACACCAAAGCGGTTGACGGACAACACGCGCGGGCGGGCCGCTGTGGTCCCGTCACGCCGTGGGCCGTCGGTGCCCGCGCTCGGTCTCCTGGGTGTTGTAGTCGCGAGCAAGACCGCTGACATGCTCCGGCAGCTCACCATGGGCGACGTCGGCCAAAGTGGTCTCTTCGAGCACCGACCGCATGCTGGCGCGCAGTGCCCGCCAGACGTCGGTCAGCGCGGCCGTCGGGCCCGAATACGGCAGGTCCCCCAGCCCGATGTCCCGAACACTGGCCAATGGCCCGTCGATACAGCGCAGGACATCGGCGATGCTGATCAGATGGGCCGCGCGGGCCAGTTCATAACCGCCGTCACGGCCACGGTGGCTGCGTACCAGCCGGTCGGTCCGCAGGTCGGACAGGATGTCGACCAGGAATTGTGCGGGAATGCCCTGGGCGGCCGCCAACTCGTCGGTCTTGACGAGCACACCGTCGTCGACCGTGGCCAACTGGACCATGGCCCGCACGGCGTACTCCGCCTTGGCCGACATTCGCATCGTGGCAATTGTGCCATTGTCACAGAACTGCGACGGTCACGGATCACAGGGCTTGCGCATGCAGGCGTAAACCCGGTGTGCCGTAGGTCTGTTCGAAGGACACGTCGCGGTAGTCGGTGACCAGGCCGAACCCGTTGCGTTTCCAGGTCCGCTCGGCACGCTCGTTGCCGTTGAGGCACAACACCTGCGCCTGCTGGTAGCCGCGGTCGCGCCCGACGGCCAGCACGTGTTGCAGCAGCGCGTCGACCACACCGGCGCCTCGGAAACCTGCTGCCACCGCGACATTTTCGACACCCCAACTCGCGTCCAGGTTCGGCGGCGTGGCACGCGCCAGCGCCGTCGCCCTGGTGACCAACGCCTCGAGTGCACCGTCGGGCAGGTCCAGCCCGGCCAGCAGGGCGAAGATCTCGGCCTCCAGCGCCGGGTTGCCTTCTTCACCGGTGTCGAACCCCGTCATTGCGCCGGCCGGTTCACCGTTTACCTCGGCGACCCAGAACCGATCGAGGTGACACCAGTGGGTCCGCGCTGAGCCGAGAAGCGACAGCAGCAGCTCATCGACGTGCTCGGCGGGCAGCCCGAACAGCACATCCCACACGCAGGTGGGCAGGTGCGATGTGGCGGCAGTGCGCATAACCCAGGCCAGGAATGGGCGGTCGTCGGGGCGGGCGGTACGGATTGTCGGCGTCGTCATGCCAAGATCCTAGCGATCGCTAGTAGCGATTGCTAGGATCCCTCTTCATGACCACTCGAGACAGGCTCCTCGATGCCGCCATCCGATGCATGGCAGATGACGGCTGGGCCCGCACCACCACTCGGCGCATCCTGGCCGTCGCCGGCGCCCACGCACCCGATGTCAACTACTACTTCGGGTCCAAAGAAGGCCTCATGCACGAAGCCGCGGTCCGCGTCACCCGTCGCTGGGCGCAGGGCCCGCTGCGACACGCAAGCGAACCCACCGACGCCGACGCCCGCACCCGCCTGACCGACGTCCTGGGCCGCTTCCTGGACTCACTGCAAGAGGACAAAAGTGACACGGTGGCCGCCGTCGAGGTGTTCGCCCAAGCCGAACGCAGTGACGCACTGCGTGCGGAGATGCGCACCATCTACGAGGATCTGCGGGTGGAGGTCGGCCGCAGCGTCGGCGACGGTCCCGAATCCCGCGCCGCGGCAACGGTTCTGATCGCACTGTTCGACGGACTGGCAGTCCAGTCGCTGTTCGATCCCGACGGGGTCCCGTCGGCCGCCGAACTGGTCAATGCCCTGACCAAGCTCGCGCAGGCCGCCGCATGACCGCACCGATCGTCATCGTCGGCGGCTACGGCCTGGTCGGCAGGCTGCTCGCCGAGCGGCTGGCACCTCAGCACCCGGGTCGAGTGGTCATCGCCGGCCGCGACAGCACCCGTGCGGCGAAGACAGCGGCCACCCTCGGCCACGGTGCCCGCGCCGTCCGCCTTGATGCCGCCGACCCGGAGTCGGTGCGCCACCTGGTGACCACCGAACGACCTGAACTGGTCCTGGCCTGCGCGCCGAAGACCGAGAAAGCGCTTGTCGGGGGCTGTGTGGACGCCGGTGTGCACTACGCGGACGTTTCGGCCGACGGCGCCGGAATCGAGGCGGTCGAGAAGCTCGATCCTCTCGCGGCACACACCGGCGCCACCGTCGTACTCAGTGTCGGCATCGCTCCCGGAGTCACCAACCTGCTTGCCGCCCAGGTGTGTTCTTCCTTCGACGAGGTCGAGCGCCTGGACCTCGGGGTCCGGCTCGGCATCGCCGACGAACACGGCGCCGCGGCCTTGGACTGGACACTGGAGAACCTCGCTGTGCCCTTCTCGGTGGTGCACAACGGCAAGGTCCGCCCGCAACGCCCCTTCGTCGCGCGACGTCATCTCGACTTCGGCGACGGGCACCGCAGCGTCGCGGCGGCGTTCAACTTCCCCGAACAACGCAGCCTGGCACGCACTCTCGATATCCCGACGGTGCGCTCCTGGCTGACACTCGAGCCCAGGGCCGTTCATCTTGCCGCGGTCGTCGCCGCCCGCAGCGGCACAGCGCGAGTGTTCGGATCGGCGAAGGTGCGCTCACCGGCCGTCACGGCGATGGGCGCAGTGCCGCATCAACAGGGAAGGTTCGCTGTGTGCGCCGAGGCCTCGGGCGTGCGGGACGGGCAATCACAGAGTGTCGCCGCGTGGTTCGCCGGCACCGGGGAGGCGGCCATGACCGCCGAGGTGGCAGCTGTGGTGGCAACCCGCCTACTGGACGGCGACCAGCCGCCCGGTGTCCGGCACATCGAACAGCTGCCCGGTTGGCGGGGCATTCTCAGCGCGGTGAGATCCGATGCTCCATCCGGCGCCACCGGATCTAGGACCGGGTAACCGCCAGCACGGCGTCGGCGAGTTCCGGGCGGCACACGATGAGATCCGGCAGCGAGAGGTCCTTCTGGTTGTAGACCAGCGGTGAGCCGTCGATGCGTGAGGTGAACAGCCCGGCCGCGCGGGCCACGGCAACCGGTGCGGCCGAGTCCCATTCGTACTGGCCGCCGGCGTGCACATAAACGTCGGCGCGACCCTGCACCACGGCAGACACCTTGGCCCCTGCGCTTCCCATCTCCACCAGCACGCCGTCGAGGGAGTCGCGCACCGCCAGTGCCACGGCGGGTGGGCGGGTTCGGGAGACGATGACACGGGGCGGGCCGTCCTGGGCCGCGGGTGTGGGCACGTCGGGGGTCGCCAGCGTCTGCCCTTGAGCGGGCAGTGCAACCGCGCCGGCGACCAGCTCACCGGACTGCCACAGCGCGACGTGCACCGCCCAGTCCTCGCGGCCCAGTTCGGAGAACTCGCGGGTGCCGTCCAGCGGGTCGACAATCCATACCCGCTCGGCGCTCAGACGCGCCGGATTGTCGGCGCCTTCCTCGGACAACACCACGTCGTCTGGACGCGCCTGCGCAAGTGCAGCCATCAGGAAGTCATGAGACCGGCTGTCACCCGCGTCCTTTCGCTCCTTGGACTCGGCGTCAGCGAACTCGTCGCGAACCTTCAACAGCAGTTCGCCCGCCTCGGTGGCCAGCCGCGCCGCCAACTCGTGATCGCTCATGCCTGATCACTCAACAGGTCGATCACCTGTTGCGCCAGCTCGTCGGGGGTGTGATCCGGGGTCAGCCGCAGATCGGGGTGCTTGGGCCGCTGGTAGGGGCTGTCGATTCCGGTGAAGTGGGTGATCTCCCCCGCCCTGGCCTTGGCGTAGAGCCCCTTGGGATCGCGGCGCTCGCAGTCTGCCAGCGGGGTGTCGCAGAACACCTCGAAGAACTCGTAACCCTGATCCGCGTGCACCTTTCGGGCCAACTCCCGGTGCTCTTCCAACGGGCTGATGGCAGGCACCAGCACCGTCAGACCGGAATCGGCCATCAAAGTGGCGATGTGGGCGAGCCTACGGAGGTTCTCAGCCCGATCGGCCATCGAGAACCCCAGATCGGCATTGAGGCCGTGTCGCAGATTGTCACCGTCCAGAACGTAAGCCGGGCAGCCTCTTTCGAGCATCTTCTGCTCCACCAGCACTGCCACCGAGCTCTTACCGGAGCCGGATAGTCCGGTGAACCACACCGTGCGGCCCCGGGACAGTCGGTCTTTGGCACGCACCAGCGACTCGTGTCGCACCGTGTTGGGTGTGGCACTCCGGTTGGCCACCGGAGTGGTGTCTCGGACCATGCCCGCCCCGACAGTGCTGTTGGTGTCGGGATCGATCAGGATGAACGACCCGGTGGCGGCGTTGCGCGAGTACTCGTCGAGCAACAGCGGCTGCTGGGTGCGCAGCGTGACACGCCCCAGTTCGTTGAGCTTCAACGCCGTCGCGCTCTTGTCGCGATGCAGGGTGTTGACATCCAGGCGGTAGTCCAGCGCGGTCACTCTGGCTCGGGTGGTCCTGGTGGTGTGCTTGATGATGTAGTCGCGGCCGGTTTCCAACGCGGAGTTGTCGGCCATCCACGCCACCGTGGCGTCGAAATCCTGGGTGGCATGGGGCTGGTTGGCAGTGCGGGCGATCAGGTCGCCGCGGGAGATGTCGATGTCGTCGGCCAGGCTGATCGACACCGCCATGGGTGGGAATGCCTCGTCGACGGGACCGGTGGGTCCGTCGATCGCGGTGATACGACTGGACTTTCCGGCGGGCAGCACCACCACTTCGTCACCGGGGCGCATGACGCCGCTGGCGACGGTGCCGGCATAGCTACGGTGATCGGCGTGCTCGCGGGTTTGCGGCCGGATCACGTACTGCACCGGGAAGCGGACGTCCACCAGGTTGCGGTCACCGGCGATGTAGACCTCTTCGAGGTGACTGAGCAGCGCGGGACCCTCGTACCAGGGGGTGTTGGCGCTCTTGGTCACCACGTTGTCGCCCTGTAGGGCAGACATCGGGATGGTGGTGACGTCGTGAACATCCAAACGCGCTGCGAAAGCATGGAATTCGTCGCGGATGTCCTCGAACTTCTGGCGGTCCCAGTCGATCAGGTCCATCTTGTTGACGGCCAGCACGATATGCCGGATGCCCAGCAGCGACGCCAGGAAGGCGTGGCGGCGTGACTGTTCGAGCAATCCGTGTCGGGCGTCGACCAACACGATCGCCAATTGCGCGGTGGACGTGCCGGTCACCATGTTGCGCGTGTACTGGATGTGACCCGGGGTGTCGGCGATGATGAATTTCCGCTTGGGCGTGGCGAAGTAGCGGTAGGCCACGTCGATGGTGATGCCCTGTTCACGCTCCGAGCGCAGGCCGTCGGTGACCAGCGCCAGGTCGGTGTAGTCGTGGCCGCGCTCCTTGGAGGTGCGCTCCACCGCGGCCAGCTGGTCTTCCATCACGGCCTTGGAGTCGAACAACAGCCGCCCGATCAGGGTGGATTTGCCGTCGTCGACGGAGCCGGCTGTCGCCAGGCGTAACAACGTTTGCATCAGAAGTAGCCCTCCCGCTTGCGGTCTTCCATGCCGGCTTCGGAAATCCGGTCGTCAGCGCGCGTGGCGCCACGCTCGGTCAGCCGCGATACCGCGGTCTCGTCGATCACCTGCTGGACGGTCTGTGCCGTGGATTCCACGCAGCCGGTGCAGGTGACGTCGCCGACGGTGCGGAACCGGACGCTGGTCTCGAACACCGGTTCGTCGTCGCGCGGCTGCATGTATTCGTGTACGGCCAGCAACATCCCGTCGCGCTGGAACACCGGCCGGGTATGCGCGTAGTAGATCGACGGCAGCGTGATCTCCTCGGCCCCGATGTAGGCCCAGATGTCGTACTCGGTCCAGTTGGACAGCGGGAACACCCGGATGTGCTCACCTTTGCGGTGACGGCCGTTGTAGAGGTTCCACAGTTCGGGCCGCTGGTTCTTCGGGTCCCACTGGCCGAACTCGTCGCGGAAGCTGTACACCCGCTCCTTGGCGCGCGCCTTCTCCTCGTCACGACGGGCGCCACCGAAAGCTGCGTCGAACTTGTTCTCCCGGATGCCGCGCAGCAGGGTGACGGTCTGCAGCGGGTTTCGCGACGGGCCGTTGTCCACGACACGACCGGCTTCGATGTCATCTTCGACGCTGGCGACCACGAGGCGGACCCCGTGCTGGGCCACCAAGGCGTCGCGGGTGGCGATCACCTCGTCGAAGTTGTGGCCGGTGTCGACGTGCATCACCGGGAACGGCAACCGGCCCGGCTTGAACGCCTTGACCGCCAGGTGCAGCATCACAATCGAGTCCTTGCCGCCGGAGAACAGCAGCACCGGCCGCTCGAACTCGGCGGCCACCTCGCGGATGATGTGGATGGCTTCGGCCTCGAGCGAGCGCAGGTGGCTCAGCTCGTACTGGCCTGCTTGTGGCTCGTTGACCACAGAGGGAGAGCTCATGCATTTCCTCGTAAAGTTGGTAGGTCTGACCAGGATTACAACCTTACCCGGGAATGCAACCAAAGTCGGGCCCTCATGTCAACGTCGGCGCCCGGTCCGCGCGCCTCAACAACACCCAGTCACCGTGTGGCGGTTTTCGGCCAAAATTCCGCCCCTGGGTGACCCGCTGTCACGATTACGACGGCGTCGCCGCCTCGGCGACCGGACCAACCCCCCACACAGCCCGGCCCGCCCTCCCCGGCTCCTCCGTCGCCGCCTCGGCGACCGGACCAACCCCCACACAGCCCAGCCCGCCCTCCCCGGCTCCTCCGTCGCCGCCTCGGCGACCGGACCAACCCCCACACAGCCCAGCCCGCCCTCCCCGGCTCCTCCGTCGCCGCCTCGGCGACCGGACCAACCCCCACACAGCCCAGCCCGCCCTCCCCGGCTCCTCCGTCGCCGCCTCGGCGACCGGACCAACCCCCACACAGCCCAGCCCGCCCTCCCCGGCTCCTCCGTCGCCGCCTCGGCGACCGGACCAACCCCCACACAGCCCAGCCCGCCCTCCCCGGCTCCTCCGTCGCCGCCTCGGCGACCGGACCAAACCCCCACACAGCCCAGCCCGCCCTCCCCGGCTCCTCCGTCGCCGCCTCGGCGACCGGGCTAGGCTGACCCACCATGGCCGACTCGATCTCCGCGAAGAAGACGGCCGACACCGTCGCGAAGTTCGTCGATGCCGCGATGTACACGCGCGACCAGCTGTTCGCCGACAAGTGCCCCATGCCCGAGCAGGCCGGAGCGTGCGGTTGGTGGTTCCGCGAGATTCCCGGGGACATCGATGTCAGCGGCTGCCGCCAACGTGACGGCTGGACCTTGCTCTACGTCGGGATCAGCCCCGGCCCGCCGCGCACAGACGGCAAACCACAGGCCGTTCAGGACATCCGCAAACGCACCCGCTACCACTTCGGTGCGGGCGGAGCGAGCGCGGACGGTTCGCCGCTGCGCAAGTCGCTCGGTGTGCTGCTCGGCTACGAACTTCGCCGGGTGGGCTCGGGCAAAAAGCAGACCTTCGCCGGCGACGAGTCCACCTTGACGCAGTGGATGGCTGAGAACGCCGCAGTGTCCTGGGTGTTGCACCCCGAGCCGTGGTACCTGGAAGCCAAGCTGTTCGGCGCGCTGGATCTGCCACTGAACTTCCAGGGCAACGAGCGCAATGCGTTCGCCGCTGAACTCGCCAGGTTGCGGCGGCAAGCCGCGGTCAAGGCGGGAAAGATGCGCATCCTGGCCGAGTGGAGCTAGAGGCTGACCTCCGCCAGCTCGCCCGTCGCCACGTCGAAGACGAACCCGCGTAACGACTCGTGCTTGGTGACGAACGGACTGGCCTCGATACGCCGTAGCGACTGGCGCACGTCTTCCTCGACATCTCCGAAAGCCTCGGCTGCCCACTCGGGTTTGAGCCCGGTCTCGTCCTGGATGGCCCGTTTGAACTCGTCGTCGGTGAAAGTGAGCATGCCGCAGTCGGTGTGATGGATCAAGATGATCTCGCGGGTGCCCAGGAGACGCTGACTGATCGCCAGCGACCGGATTTCGTCATCGGTCACCACTCCCCCGGCGTTGCGGATCACGTGGGCCTCGCCGTCGCTCAGTCCCAGGATCCGATAGACGTCCAGCCGGGCATCCATGCAGGCGACGACGGCGACGTGCCTGCTCGGCGGCAACGGCAGCGGCCCCGCGAAGGTCTTGGCGTATTCGGCGTTGTTGGCGAGGTACTCGTCGGTGACGGACATCGTCTGACGGTAGCGGCGCGCACCGGCAGGGCGAGCGGCTCGGATCACCCTGATCCGAACACGCCGGACCTCGCCCCGCTGCAGGCCCAGGCCACCATCTCTTACCCTGTGCAAATGCCGCCCAGCCCCGCGAGCCGCGCATGACGCGTTTCCTGACGCGCCGCCTGCTCAACTACCTGGTGTTGCTGGTACTGGCCTCGTTCTTCACCTTCACGCTGGCCTCCCTGTCGTTCGAGCCGCTGGACAGCCTGCTGGAACGCAATCCGCGACCACCGCAGGCGGTGATCGACGCCAAAGCCGCCGAACTCGGCCTGGACAAGCCGATCCCGCTGCGTTACCTCGACTGGGCGGCCGGCGCGATCCAGGGCGATTTCGGGACCACCGTCGGCGGACAGCCCGTGGCCGACGAACTGTGGCGGCGCATCGGCGTCAGCCTGCGACTGCTGATCATCGGCTCGGTTGCGGGCGCCGTACTCGGTGTGGTGATCGGCGCGTGGAGCGCCATCCGCCAGTACCGGCTCTCCGATCGCGTCATCACGGTGGTCGCGCTGCTGATCATCAGCGCCCCGACATTTGTCGTCGCCAACCTGCTGATCCTGGCCGCCCTGCGGGTCAACTCGGTGCTGGGCATCCAGCTGTTCGACTACATCGGCGAGACGTCACCGGATCCCGTGTCCGGCTGGTGGAACCAGTTCGTCGACCGCATCCAGCATCTGGTCCTCCCGTCGCTGACGCTGGCGCTGGGGGCGATCGCCGGCTACAGCCGCTACCAGCGCAACGCCATGCTCGACGTGCTGGGGCAAGACTTCATCCGCACCGCCCGCGCCAAGGGCCTGACCCGCAGGCAGGCACTGTTCAGACACGGACTGCGAACCGCACTGATCCCGATGGCGACACTGTTCGCCTACGGTGTCGGGGGGCTGGTCACCGGAGCGGTGTTCGTCGAGCAGATCTACGGCTGGCACGGCATGGGCGAGTGGACCATCCAGGGCATCAACACCCAGGACACCAACATCGTGGTGGCGGTGACGTTGTTCTCGGGAGCGGTGGTGCTGTTGTCGGGCCTGCTGTCGGACATCCTGTACGCGGTCCTCGATCCCCGGGTGCGAGCGCAATGACAACTGACTCCGCCTCGGCGCGTTCCGGGCTGCACAGCGAGAGTTTCACCTCTCGGCGCCAACTCGTGACTCGACGCTTCCTGCGCAACCGGCCCGCGGTGGTGTCGGTGGTGCTCATCGTGCTGCTCTTCGTCGGCTGCTACGCGCTGCCGCCGCTGCTGCCGTGGTCCTACACGGATCTGGACTACTACGCCCTGCAGGCTCCGCCCAGCCCGCAGCACTGGTTCGGCACCAACGCACTGGGTCAGGACATTCTGGCGCTGACGTTGCGCGGGATGCAGAAGTCGCTGCTGATCGGCCTGTGCGTCGCGTTGATCTCGACGGTGATCGCCGCGGCCGTCGGCGCCATCGCCGGCTACTTCGGCGGCTGGCGCGACCGCACCCTGATGTGGCTGGTGGACCTACTGCTGGTGGTGCCCAGCTTCCTGCTGATCGCCATCCTGACCCCGCGGATCCGCGACGGAGGAGGAAGCCTCGTCCTGCTGATCGTGTTGCTCGGCGGGTTCAGCTGGATGATCAGCTCGCGGATGGTACGTGGGATGACGATGAGCCTGCGAGACCGCGAATTCGTCCGGGCCGCACGGTACATGGGGGTGTCGAACTGGCGGATCATCGTGCGGCACATCCTGCCGAATGTCGCCTCCATCCTGATCATCGACACCGCACTCAACGTCGGCGTCGCCATCCTCGCCGAAACCGGGCTCAGCTTCCTGGGATTCGGTGTCCAGCCACCTGACGTCTCACTGGGTACCCTGATCGCCGACGGCACCAAGTCGGTGCTCACCTTCCCGTGGGTGTTCCTGTTCCCGGCCGGCGTTCTGGTGCTGATCGTGATGTGCGCCAACCTGATCGGTGACGGTCTGCGCGACGCGGTGGATCCCGGCTCGGGCAATCTCAGAAGGCGTAAAAGGTGAACTCACTGCTGGAGGTCACGGATCTGGCGGTGACGTTCCCCACCGAGGGTGCCCCGGTCACGGCGGTGCGCGGAATCGGCCTGCGGGTCGATCCCGGCGAAGTGGTGGCGGTGGTCGGCGAATCAGGTTCGGGCAAGTCCGCCACTGCCATGGCCGTCATCGGTCTGCTGCCCGAGTACGCCGAGGTGAGTGGATCCGTGCGACTGCACGGCACAGAGCTGTTGGGCCTCGACGACACCGCGATGTCGCGCATCCGCGGCAAATCCATCGGCACCGTGTTCCAAGATCCGATGTCCGCGCTGACGCCGGTGTACACCGTGGGTGACCAGATCGCCGAAGCCATCACGGTGCACCAGAAACAGCCCGACAAAGGTGCGGCCCGTAAGCGCGCCGTCGAACTGCTCGAGCTCGTCGGCATCAATCAACCGCAGCAGCGCGCCAAGGCTTTTCCGCACGAATTGTCCGGAGGCGAGCGCCAGCGAGTGGTGATCGCCATCGCGATCGCCAATGACCCCGATCTGCTGATCTGCGACGAACCCACCACCGCGCTGGATGTGACCGTCCAGGCCCAGATTCTCGATGTGCTCAAAACGGCCCGCGACGTCACCGGGGCCGGGGTGCTGATCATCACCCACGATCTGGGGGTGGTGTCCGAGTTCGCCGACCGGTCGGTGGTGATGTACGCGGGCCGGGCGGTCGAGTCCTCCCCGGTGGACGCCCTGTACCGCGACCGCCGGATGCCGTACACCATCGGGCTTCTGGGCTCGGTGCCGCGCCTGGACGCACCGCAGGGGACCCGTCTGGTGCCGATTCCGGGCGCCCCGCCCTCGCTGGTGGACCTGGATCCCGGCTGCCCGTTCGCTCCGCGCTGCCCGCTGGTGATCGACGACTGCTTGACATCCGAACCCCGGCTGATCCAGGTCGGCGAACACCACCACGCCGCCTGCATCCGCACCGCTGACACCGAAAACCGCAGCGCCGCAGACCTCTTCCACGTAGCCACCACACCACAGGTCGCACCCCAAGCCGACGGCGACGTGGTGGTGGAGGTGGCGAACCTGTCGCGGACCTACACCCTGACCAAGGGCACGGTGTTCCGTCGCACCATCGGCGAGGTGAAAGCAGTCGACGACATCAGCTTCCGGCTGCGGGCCGGCCAGACTCTGGGCATCGTCGGCGAATCCGGCTCCGGCAAGTCGACCACCCTGCATGAGATCCTGGAACTGACTGCCCCGCAGTCGGGTTCGATCACCGTTCTGGGAACCGATGTCTCCACCCTGAACGCGGCGTCACGACGCACCATGCGCAGCGATCTGCAGGTGGTGTTCCAGGACCCGACGGCGTCCCTGGATCCACGCCTGCCGGTGTTCGAAGTACTGTCAGAACCGCTGCAGGCCAACGGTTTCACCAAGGACGCTATCACCACGCGGGTCGCCGAGCTACTGGAGACCGTGGGGATGCGCCGCAACGACGCCTCCCGCTACCCGAGCGAGTTCTCCGGCGGGCAGAAGCAGCGCATCGGGATCGCCAGGGCACTGGCTCTGCAGCCGAGGATCCTGGCGCTCGACGAGCCGGTATCCGCGCTGGACGTGTCCATCCAGGCCGGGATCTTGAATCTGCTGCTGGACTTGCAGCAGCGGTTCGGACTGTCGTACCTGTTCGTGTCTCACGACCTGTCGGTGGTCAAGCACCTGGCCCATCAGGTGGCAGTGATGTACCGGGGTGCCATCGTCGAGCAGGGTGCCGCCGACACGGTGTTCGCCAACCCGCAACACGAGTACACCCGAAAGCTACTGGCCGCTGTCCCGCAGGTGTCCGGATAGCATTGATCGGCATGACGCTTCGACGCTGCGCCGCCGCGCTGTTCGCGGCCACCCTGTTGGTGGCCGGATGTTCCAGCGAGCCCCAGCAGCCCCCATCGGCAGGCGGCGACGCCGAGGTGGGCACCACCGCGGACATCAATCCACAGGACGTGGCGAACCTGCAGCAGGGCGGCAACCTGCGCCTGGCGCTGGCCGCCATGCCGAACAACTTCAACCCCTCGCACCTCGACAGCGAGGGCACCGGTGCGGCCATGCTGCGCTGGACCATGCCGCGGGCCCACCGGATCGGGCCGGACGGGTCCTTCACCGTCAACACCGACTACTTCACCAGCATCGAACTCACCAGCGAGGACCCGCAGGTGGTGACCTACACCATCAACCCGAAGGCCACCTGGACCGACGGCACCCCCATCACGTGGGAGGACATCGCTTCCCAGATCAATGCCACCAACGGCAAGAACCCGGAGTTCGCCATCGCCAGCGCCGCCGGCAGCGAGCGGGTGGGTTCGGTGACCCGCGGCGTCGACGACCGCCAGGCGGTGGTGACCTTCGCGTCGCACTACACCGAGTGGCAGGGCTTCTTCTCCGGCAACGACATGCTGCTGCCGAAGTCGATGACCGAGACTCCCGAGGTCTTCAACCGCGGCCAGATCGACCGGCCGGGGCCGTCGGCGGGTCCGTTCATGGTGGAGTCGGTGGACCGCACCGCGCAGCGGATCACGTTGGTGCGCAACCCCAACTGGTGGGGCGAGGCTCCGCTGCTGGACCGCGTCACCTACCTGGTGCTCGACGACGCCGCCCGCATCCCGGCACTGCAGAACAACACCATCGACGCCACCGCGGTGGCCAGCCTCGACGAGCTGACCACCGCGCGCAACACCCCGGGCATTGCCATCCGGCGCACGCCCGCGCTGCAGTGGTACCACCTGACCTTCAACGGCGCGCCGGGATCCATTCTGGAAGACAAGGATCTTCGGCTGGCCATCATGAAAGGGGTTGACCGCCAAGCTATCGCGAACGTGAGCCAGCGCGGGCTGGTGGACAATCCGGTGCCGCTGAACAACCACCTGTTCGTGGCGGGCCAGCAGGGCTACCAGGACAACAGCGCGGTGGTCGCCTTCGATCCGGAAAAGGCCAAGCAGGAGCTCGACGCTTTGGGCTGGACCATGAACGGCCAGTTCCGGGAGAAGGACGGCAAACAGCTGGTGATCCGCAACGTGTTCTACGACGCGTTGTCCACCCGTCAGATCGCCCAGGTGGCACAGAACAGCCTGGCCCAGATCGGGGTCAAGATGGACCTGGTGGGCGCGCCCGGCGGCACCCTGTTCACCGACTACGTGACCGTCGGCAACTTCGACGTGACCCAGTTCTCCTGGTTGGCCGACGCTTCCAATCTGTGCTGCCTGACCCAGATCTACACCACCGGCGCCGACAGCAACTTCGGCAAGATCAGCGCCCCCGAAATCGATGCGAAGGCGAACGAGGTGCTCGATGAGTTGGACCCGGCACGCGCCAACGAGCTGGCCAACGAATTCGACCAGCTGGTGTGGGCCGAGGGGTTCAGCCTGCCGCTGTTCCAGTCCGCCGGCAACGTCGCAGTACGGGCCAACCTGGCCAACTACGGCCCGGCCGGCCTCGGCGATCTGGACTACACCAAGATCGGCTTCATGAAGTAGCTTCTCCGCGACGACCTTTCGGAATGACACTCTCCACCGCGGTGGCGGCGGCGATGGCACCCACCAGCACTCGCAGCTCCAGGTTGGCCGGTAGCGCGTCCAGTTCGTCGGCACGCGCGGGTAAGGCCGGAATCTCGCCGTCCACAGCGGCTTTCGCGATCTCCAGAGCCGCTCGCTCACGGGTGTCGAGTACGCTGTGCGCCGTGGTGGGCAGTCGCACCATCGCCGCATCCGGGATCAGCGTGGCGATCTTCTCGGCCAGTGCGGGCGGAGTGGTCAGGTCACGGCTGCCCGAGATCACTGCGGTGGGCCAGGTGAAGCCCGGCATGCTGGCTTCCAGATCGTAGGGTTCGGCTTCGAAGGACGGCGCGGGGCCGGGCATCTCATCGGCCATCTGCGCCAGGGCGGGCGACGGGTCCAGTGGCAGACCGTCAGGCTCGCCCACGAAGTCCAGTTCCCGGAAAGCGATACGTCCCACCAGGTCCACCTCGTTGCGGTAGGGCACCTTCCGCAGCATGAACCGGCTGGCCTCGTCGAGTACCCGCCACGCCCAGGTGCGACCCTGCAGCAGCAGATCCAGCTGACGGTTGAGCAGTGGCGCGCCACCGTAGCCGTAGATCATCCCGATGATCTCGCTGGCATCGGAGGTCAGGGTGCCCTCGTCGACCAGGCGCCGCACCTTCGGCGCCAGCTCGGCGGTGTCCGGTTCGCTGCCGTCGAGCAGCAGTTCCCGGATGGCGCGGCGGATGGCCTCGATATCGCGTGCCGACAGCACGGGCGAATCCAGCACCATCGCCTCGATCCGGTGGGGGTGAGAGATGCCCACACCGGCAGCCAGGTAACTGCCGTAGGACGTGCCGTACACCACGGCTTTGTCCACCCCGGCGTCGTCGAGCACGGCGGCGATGTCCTCGACCACCTGATGCACGGTGATGGCCTCAGGTGGCAGGTCGGCACCGTCGTCGTCGTGGCGCGACAGCCCGATACCGCGGTGCTCGACCATGATGACGTCCAGTCCCTTGTCGGCGGCGCGGCGGCGCAGACCCTTATAGAGCTGCACTGACGCCATCCCGGGTCCGCCGGGGATGATGACCAGCGGGTGTGCCGAGGGCTCACCCGAGCGCACGTAATAGAGGTCGAACTCCGCACCGGAACCCGGGGTGACGGGTCGACGGATCGACCGCACTCCCGGCAAGGCCGCGAGCTTGGTGTGCGCGCGCAGGCGTTTGGCATTCAGCGTCATCGACGCCAATTGTGCCTCGGGTGTCTGGGCGTCAGCTGGCGCGGCGCGGCGCACCCGTGAGGTGTTCGGTGTGCGCCTGGGCCAGGAAGGCCGCGATGGCGTCGACAGCAGTGCCCGTGCGGCGGCCGTCGAGCAGGT
This sequence comes from Mycobacterium sp. MS1601, assembly GCF_001984215.1. Taxonomy (NCBI): domain Bacteria; kingdom Bacillati; phylum Actinomycetota; class Actinomycetes; order Mycobacteriales; family Mycobacteriaceae; genus Mycobacterium; species Mycobacterium sp. MS1601. The sequence goes on along the minus strand of NZ_CP019420.1, from coordinate 3,948,555 downwards.
CGAAACCGTGCCCCGCTCCGGGAAGTTCCAGGTAGGCGACGTGATTGCGGGACACTGCGCTGAGTCGGTCCACGAAGTCACGCGCCTGCCCGACGGGGATGACGCCGTCGTTGCTGCCGTGCACCACGTAGAACGGCGGCGCGTCGGGATGCACCCGCTCGATCGGCGAGGCCTGCGTGAACACCTCGGGCCGCTCATCGAGGCGACCCCGCACGACGATCTGTTCCAGGAACTGGACGAAATCCTCACGTTCCCGGGTGGAGCGGTCCGTCCAGTCGTAACGGCCGTAGATGCCCACGACGGCGTCGACGGAGGTGTCGGCGTCAACCGCGAGCTCGCTGTTGAATTCGGGTGCGCCCGGGGTCAGGCCGGCCAGCGCCGCGAGATGTCCACCCGCGGAGCACCCCGCGACGGTGACGAAGCCGGGGTCGCCGCCGAACTCGCCGGCATGAGCCCGCGCCCATGCGATGGCGGCCTTGACGTCCTGCACGTGGCGCGGCCAGCGGTGCTGGGGTGCCACCCGGTAGTCGACAGACAGGCACACCCACCCCAGCCGGGCCAGGTGCGACATCAGCGCGTAGCCCTGCAGGATCCGACTGCCGTGCACCCAGCCGCCGCCGGGCAGGAACACCATCACCGGGGCGGGCCCCGTCAGATCCTTGCGCCGCCACACGTCGAGCAACTGACCGCGAGCCGGGCCGTAGGGGACGTTGCCGCGGAAGAGGAACTCACGCCGATGTGCCCACGCCCGCAACACCGGGGGAACCGTGTCGTCGGAGAACTCCATGGTGTCCTCGACCCGCGGGGGCTCCGGCTTGGCAGCGGGGCGACCCATACCGGCAAGAACACGAGCTCCGAAGGCGCCTGCAGCTGTCAGCTGGCCCAACGGTACAAAATGCCTGCCCACGACGGGCAGCCGTACCGCGGTATCACTGATCGCCAGCGCAACGTCGAGCGGCGGGATACGAAACATCGGCAAATCGTAACGCTCGGTGGCGTCGATTCTCGGCGGTTTGAGTATCAGTTGTGCTTCTGTGCTTCAGGTAGCGCACGCTGACGAATACCCGACTCGCAGAGTTGGCGAATGCCATTCTCAGTGGGCATTGCGGGAGTACTTTAGGTTCGGGGTGAGCAGAAGCCGTGTCCCGGCGTGCATGCCTCGGTAGAACCGAGGCATGACACAAGCAACAGCCGTGGATCTGCGACTACCCGGCACCGAAGAGTTCTCTGCCCTGCTCGCCGACATCAGCGCAGGCGCCAAGGACCGAGATCGCAACGACGAGAACCCGTTCGACCAGGTGTCCGCACTCAAACGTGCCGGCTTCGGGGTGTTGCGCCTGCCACCTGAGCTCGGTGGGGCGGGATTTTCTGTGCGCGAGCTGTTTTCGACCGTCATCGACGTCGCCCGCGCGGATCCCATTGTGGCGCACATCTTCCGGACACACTTCTGGTTCGTCGAGGAGCGGTTGCGAACGGCTGGCGACCCCGGCTCGCAGCGCTGGCTGCGCGAGGCGGCAGCAGGCAAGATCTTCGGCAATGCGTTCAGCGAGAAGGGCTCACTGGCCGTCGGCAGCCTGGTCTTCAACACTCGCCTGCTGCCCAAACAGGACGGCACATTCCGGCTGACCGGCCAGAAGTACTACAGCACCGGCACCCTGTTCTCCGACTACTTGACCGTCGCAACCACCACCGACCACGATTCGGTGGCCTCGGTGCTGGTGCCCACCGACCGCACCGGCGTACAGGTGATCGACGACTGGGACGGCTTCGGCCAACGCCGAACCGGCACGGGTACCACCGTTTTCACCGATGTGGTGGTGCATCCGGACGAGATTCTGGTCGACACCCCTTACGACGCCGAACCCACACCCACGGTCCAATACGCGTCACTGCAGCTCTACATCCACGCCATCGTCGCTGGCGTGCTGGCCTCGGTGGTCGACGACGGTGCTGCCCTGTTGCGCTCACGGACTCGCAGCTTCAGCCATGCGCTGGCCGAGGCCCCGGTGGACGATCCGCTGCACCAGAAGCTACTCGGCGAACTGGCGTCGACCGCCTACGTGGCCCGTGCCGCGGTACTCGATGCCGCCGATGCCATTGCTGCTGCCACTGCTTCGGCCGCCCGCGAAGGCGCCGGGGGCATACCCGACGCCGATCTGGCCCAGGAGGCCCAGCTGCGCGCCGCCCAGGTCAAGGTGCACCTCGATGCTGTCGCCCCCGAAGCCGCCACCCGCCTGCTGGAACTCGGCGGTGCCAGTGCCGCCAGCCGTGCCCGCAACCTGGACCGGCACTGGCGCAACATCCGCACCATCACGCTGCACAATCCCGTCGCACTCAAGGCCATCGCCATCGGCGCCAACCTGCTGCACAACACTCCCGTCCCCGCCAACGCCTACTTCTGAGGGATTTCGGCGTGATTCCGGTCGGTGAGCGACTGGAATCACGCCGAAATCGCAGGAAAGGAAACATGTCCAAGCAGTTGCATCTCGGCGGCTTCCAAATCGCCTCGCAGGTCACCCACTCGCATGCCGCATGGCGTCACCCCGCCAGCGACACCGGCTTCCTCACACCGGAGTATTACCACCGCCTCGGCCGCATCTTGGAGCGCGGCAAATTCGACTTCGTGTTCTTCGCCGACCTGCTGGCCGCACCCGTGCGCTACGGCGACGGCATCGCCGAGCCGCTGCGCCGCGGCACCCAGGCCACCGCAACCCTGGACCCGTCGATCGTGGCCGCCAGCATCGCCGCGGTCACCACTCGCCTGGGTGTGGCGATCACCAAGTCTGCCACCTACTTTCACCCCTACGAGCTGGCCAGGATCTTCTCCAGCTTGGACCACATCACCCGCGGACGGGTAGCCTGGAACATCGTCACCTCACTGACCCAGGGGGAGGCGCAGAACTTCGGATACGACGACCATCTCGGCCACGAGTTCCGTTACGAGCGGGCCGACGAGTTCGTGCGCACCACACTGGAACTCTGGTCCAGCTGGGAACCAGACGCACTGGTGCTGGACAAGGACTCCGGGGTGTTCGCCGACCCCACCCGCATCCGGCACATCGACCACGCCGGACCGTACTTCCGTTCCCGCGGTCCGCTGAACGTGCCGCATTCACCGCAAGGCCGACCAGTGCTGATCCAGGCCGGATCCTCCAACACCGGAAGAGATTTCGCAGCTCGCTGGGCCGAGGCGATCTTCGAGATCGACCCCACGCCCGAGGGCCGTCGCGCCTACTACGACGACATCAAGTCGCGCGCGTCGAACTTCGGCCGCAATCCCGATCAGGTGCTGATCTTCCCGGCGTTCATACCCTTCATCGGCGAGACCGAGGCGATCGCCCGCGAGAAGCAGGCCTTCCACAACGAATTGGCCGATCCGATCTCCGGGCTGATCACCTTGAGTGTGCACACCGACCATGACTTCTCCGGCTACGACCTGGACGCGCCCGTCGAGGACATCCAGGTCAGCGGCACGCAGGGGCTGTTCGACACCGCCCGCCGGGTGGCCAACCGTGACAACCTCACCCTGCGCGACATCGGCAAGTGGTACGCCCAAGGCGTGCTGCTGCCGCAGTTCGTCGGAACCGCCCGCCAGGTGGCCGACCAGATCGAGGAGTCGTTCACCGGCGGTGAGGCCGACGGCTTCATGGTGTCAGCGGCGTCGACACCCGGCACGTTCAACGACTTCGTGGACGCCGTGGTGCCAGAACTCCAGCGGCGCGGACTGTTCCGCACCGAATACACCGGGACCACGCTGCGCGATCACCTCGGCCTGTCGCCGGCCACGTTCACCACCCCGGCGACGCTGGCGTCGGCTGTTCGTCCGTAGTCGGCCCCGGACTACCCGACTGCTCAGCCGCCGTCTCGACGACCTGGCTACGGCGTGACCTCGATGTGGTGGGCACCTTCGACACCTTCGTAGCGCTGCGGCACACAAGTCAGCACGATCACCTGGCCATGGGTGCCCGCCACATCCAGCACCTCGCACATCTTGGCCAGGCGCTGCGGGTCGGTGAACCCCAACGCGTCGTCGATGAGCACCGGCACCGAATCCTGTTTGTCCACCAGGGCTGCCACGGCCAGCCGGGCCACGATGCCCAGCTGTTCCTTGGCACCGCCGGACAGCGAGTCATACGGCACGGTGCGCCCGTCAAGGGTACGGCTGACGATCTTCAGGTCACTGTCGACGTCCACCTCGAAGCTGGGCCCGAACACCACCCGACCCAGCCGCTCGATCTCGGTACGGAACGGGTGGACGTAGCGCTGCCGGGTGTCGTCGCGGTGGCGCGCCATCACCGTACGCAGCAGGCTTGCGGCGCGGGCCCGGCCGGATACCCGGGCGTGCGCCGACAGCGCGTGTTCGCGTTGGATCTGCGCGGCGTCGAGCTTGCCGCTGCGGCCTTCTTTGCCGAAGACCGACAGCTCGACGGTGACATCACGGAGCGCGGCGGTGAGCTGATCATGCTTGTGGCCCAGCATCGTCACGGACTGCCGCGCCGCGGTGAGCTCGACGGCGACGGCCTCCGGCCCGGCCTCGGCGAGCCGGGTGGTGAGAGTCTGCACCTGCTGCGCCGCGCCCGCGACTGCATCGGCCGCAGATCCGGCCCGCACCATCAGCTCGTCGTCGACGACCGTGGCCCGCGCGGCGGCGAGCCGTTCCTGAGCCGTGGTGAGCTCCGACTGCGCAGTGGCCGAGTTGGCCTGGCAGACCTGCGCAGCCACCGTGCGCTGGTTGAGTTGCGCCACGGCGGCGGCAACCACCTTCTGCTGGGTGGCATGGTGCGAGCGGGCCAGCGTCAGAGCGGCGTCCGCGGATGCCTGCTCGGCACGCGCCTGCGGGAGGTCCAGATCGAAGAGCCCAACGGGGGTCGGTTCGGCGGCCCGCAGCCCGTCAAGCCGCTGCCGCAGCGCGGCCTCGTCGTCGTCACCGCGCAGGTCGGCCAGCCGCGCCGACAGCTGATCGCGGCGGGCCAACAGCTCACGACGGGTCTGATGGACCGCGCGCGCGTGATCCAGGTCGGTGACCCCTCCCTGAGACAGCTGTGCGCGTAGCTGTTCTTGGGCGGCAACCAGTTTGGTGTGCACCTCGGCTGCAGTGGCGCCAGGATCGATGTGCGTGGACAGGATTCCCGGAGCCCGAACCGTGACGGCTTGCGACGCGCCGAGTTCATGAGTTTGCCCCGCCCGCAGGGTCACCGTCTGCTCACCGACGGTCAACTCCAGGTCCGCCTCCGCGGTGACCTGAACCCGTGGAGCGATCATGTCCACCCGGCCTCGGGCGATGTCGACGGCAGCGGCGGCCTTCTCGATGCTGCGGAAGAGGCTGTCGGACAACGAGAGGGGCGCAAGCTGCGTGCTGACCTCAGCAAGCTCGCGGGCAAGTGTGTCGACCTTGGCCAAGCGCGTGGCCAAGCGGTCGGCTTCGTCACGCTCGGTGAGCGCAGTGACGGTGGCCCGGGCCGCATCGGCACGCTCCTGCGCGGCGGCCAGCTGTTCTGCCGCGGCAACCACCACCTCCTCGGCCGCAGCCACCATGTCCCGGCCGACAGCCTCAGCCTCCACGGCGTCGGCGGCGGCGGCGACGGCAGCGGCAAGCGCGGTGGCGCGGGCGTCGATGTCGGCGCGCAGGCGCAGACGGTCCCTATGCGCGGCAACAGCAGCGGACTCCGCCACGCGGGCGGCATCGAGTTCTGCTTGGGCAGTGCGTAATTGATCGCGGAGCACATCGATGTCCGCCTGCGCCTGCTGTGCGGCGGTGTGACGCGCCATCGCGGGTTCCAGTTCAGCTGCCACTGCCGCGACGTCCGCCGTGAGCTGCGCGTGCTGGCGTGTCTTCTCGTCGACCTCGGCGAGGGCCTGCGCACACTGGGCCACGGAGTCCTCGGCGGCCTGCAGCGTCTTGAGCGCGGCCGACCACTCCCCCGTGGGTCGTCCGGTGGCGGTGAAGTAACGCGCGTACTCCGCGTCGATCTTCTCGATCAACAACGGTTCCGCACCGGAGAGCCCACCGCCTGCCTCACCGGCGGCGATATCGAGCGCCCGGGACAGGGCATCGCTGCCCCCGACATCGACGGCCGCGGTGGATGTCGACTGCAGCACCCGCTGCGCCTGCCACAGACCGTTGTCGACTGTCTGGTCGAGGATGGCGAGCACCCGCTCATGTGCCTCATCACCGGTGAGCTGCTCACGGCGCGGCGACAGCACCGTCAGCTCGGTCTCGCACTTCTTGTGGAAACGCTTGCGGTAGACGAATCGGTAGGCACCGGAACTGATCTCGGCGGTGACCTCGGATCCGACGTCGGCGTGGGTGGGCTTGACCTGCTTGACGTCCTTCTTGGTGGAGCGGTCCTTCGATTCCAGCAGCAGGTCCAGAGCCTCGATCATGGAGGACTTGCCCGCCTCGTTGACCCCGTACACGACGGTGACTCCGTGGTCGGGAAAGTCGATCTCACGGTGCGAGATACCGCGGTAGTTGGTGAGCACCAACCGGTGCAGCCTCATGCGGCACCTCCCAGCGGCGCCGCCAGCCGCAGCAACAGTGCCAACGCGGCCTGGGCATCGCCGGCCACCTCGGTGTCCTGGCGCGCTGTGGCGACCAGTTCCTCGACTGCGGAGGCGGCGAAACCACCGATGCCGAGATCGTTGAACTCACCATCGGCGGGAACCACGGCGATGTCGGATTGTTTGTCCCACAGCCCCACCCACGCGAACAGCCGCGAGTATTTGTCCAGGCAGGCATCGAGTGCAGCGCGCTCGGTGACCGTCAATGTGCCTGTCAACGCCAGGCGCACCACGCTACGGTCTTTGTCCGGCAACATATCCAGGTTGACATCGAGATCGGCGATATCGCGGCTGTCGTCCACCGGGCGACGCAGACTCAGGAACCGCCACGTGCCCACGCGGTGCGGCGTCACCGCGATCTCGGATTCGAGGTCCACCACCAGTACCTGGCCCGGGTCGGGTTCGATGTCGTCGTAGTTGGTGACCTCGGGCGAACCGGAATACCAGATCTTCCCGCTGGACCCGACCTGCATCCGGGAGTGCTTGTCCCCCAACGCCACATAATGGACCACACCGTCGCGCAGGGCGATCTCCAGGGCGGACAGCGTGATGGCGCCGGGCCGGGTGGGATCCGGGTCGAGGATATCCACCCCGCCGTGGGCAACCAGCACGCGCCGGGTGCCGTCAGCAACGACACCCTCGAGCGCCTCGGCCACCAGATCATGGGTGGGCTTCTTGGAACGCCAAGGGGCGGCGACGATCTCGACGCCCGGCGCGACCGGGAACACACCTGCACGGTCGAGCACCGTGACATTGGCCGGGCACTCCTGACCGAACAGTGCGCTGGTGTACACCGACGATGCGTCCAGCGGATCATGGTTGCCCGGGAGCAGATACACCGGCACACCGATGGCGCGCATGGCCTCCAGCGACTGGCTGATGACCCTGGGGTCAAGGTGGTTGTGCTCGAACACATCTCCGGCGACCACCACAAACTCGGCACCGGTGTTCTGCACCAGAGCACCCAGCCCCGCCACGGCATCACGCCTTGCGGCGGAGTAGCGGGGCTGGGCCTCGCCTTCGAGGAAGTGACGGGTCATGCCGAGCTGCCAATCGGCGGTGTGGATGAAACGCATCCCGGCTGTCCTTCCCGTGTCGGTTTTTATCGGGCATCGCGAGTCTAGGGCTGCCCTCCGACAGATCAGCTCAACCGAGACGCGCGTCTTCGCTTCACTGCCGCCAGAACCAGATCCACCAGCAGAAACGCCACCAATGAGATGCCCAGCAGAGGCAGGAACCAGCCCACCAGGACGGCACCGAGGCACAGCGCCACCGCGGCCGCCGGGTGGATGCGCCGTAGTCCGCCGCGCGGCGGCGGGCGACCGACAGCCCAACCGCTTCCGCGCGTGGGACGCCGCTGCCACCACATCCGGTAGCCGAGCACGATCACCGTCACGATCGCGATCGCGACACCCAACAGCACCACCTGGTTGAGCACCCCGAACAGAAAGCCCATGTGCATGCGGATGCCCCAGTCGGCCAGCATGGCGACCACGGTGTAGTCCCGCCAGTAGTCGATCTGCGCGGTCACCTCCGAGGTGACCGGGTCGACGGCCGCGACATTGGTGGTCAGTCTCCAGGGCTCGTCGATCTCGGTGACCGAGAATGCCGCCCCCGGCTCCGACGGCAGGGTGACCTCCACCGGCGCTGCCACTCCGGCTTCGGCAGCCGCGGCCACCACCGCATCCAGGTCGGCTGGCGTCGCGGCAGCCGAAGCATGGCCCTGATGTCCGGCGTGCTCGCCGGCCGAGGTGTCCAGTTGGGGGCGCTGCCAGTTCAACGCGGTGCGGATGTCACTGACGTGGGCGCCGGCGTATGTCGACCAGGTGATGCCCGTGGCCGACAGAAACACCATGAATACCAACGCCCACACTCCGACACCTGCGTGCCGGCTGACGGTCCTGGCCCGTCCGGTGGGCTTGTCCCTGCGGCGCCGGACCAGCCACAGATAGAGCCCGCCCAGAGCCACCACACCGAGCCAGGACGCCGCCAGTTCGCTGTAGACCCGGCCTGGCTCGCCGAGATTGAGGTGCCGATGCATGCCGTCGAGCCAGGTGCTCAGCGGCAGATAGCCGAACCAGGTGGCCTCGTCGCCCAGCACACGTCCGGTGTAAGGGTCGACGAACACCGCACGCAACATGTCCTCGCCCAACGCGGGGTCGGAGAAGTAGACGCGGGTGGAGTCGGTAGATGTCGGCGCGGGCCGCAGACCCGTCATGGTGAGCTCGGGGAACGCGGTGCGGGCTGCGTCGGCCTGTTCGGCCAGCGGGATGGGACTGCCGCCCGGGTCGACGGTGAGGAGGTCGCGATAGACGACGCTCTCGATGGTGGGTGCCAACGCGTAGAGCGCGCCGGTGAGTGCGGCGATCAGGATGAACGGTGCCACCAGGACACCGGCGTAGAAATGCAGCCGCATGACGAGTGGATGTGCGGTGCGCGCTGGAGGCGGCAGGGTTTTTTCAGGTATGGCCATGACAAGGTCCTTCGAGTAGGCAAGGGCCACCCGACACCGAGCCGGGTGGAGAGATGAAGCAGCTACACGAAGAGACGCGGCGGGCCGCGGGTGCCGGCAGAACACCCCAGCTGAACGCCGGCGGTGACAGGTAAGGCTCCGAGAGTGAACAGCCGGCGGGTCAGATCCGCCGGTGCCGCGCCAGTGAGGGCCCGCACCAGCTGCCAGACGAAGCCGGCCAGAGCGGAGAAGAGCCGTTCAGCGACGCTGATCAACGCAGCACAGGCCGCCGCGGCGATGAGGTGGGCGGACAACATCTCCGCTGTGACGCCGAGTCCGTGCAGGTGACCTGCGGCCAGGGCCAGGGTCACGTGGCCGACGGTCTGGCCCGCGATCAAGAAGCCCACCAGAGCACCGATGCCCCGGCCGAGGCCACTGCCCGCGCCGACACCCACCACGGCGCACCCCAGGATCAGCATCGCCACCGCCGCGCCACCGGGCAGGTCCCCTCCGCCTGCGCCGTGGGCGCCGACGGCCAGTGCCGCCGAGCATGCGCCCACCAGCCCGCCACGCCAACGCGCGGCGCCGCGATCAGCCTGGCATGCCACCGCCGGATCGTAACTCGCCTGATCACCTCAGGCCGGCCCGCCTTCCCCGGGCTGATTACGCTGGGCTGCCATGAGCGCCGAGCGCCGCACGCTGATCCTGCTCCGCCACGCCAAGTCGGCCTACCCGGACGGCGTGGGCGACCATGACCGGCCTCTTGCGCCGCGAGGTGAGCGGGAAGCCGCCCTGGCCGGCGCGTGGTTGCGCAAGGAGGTCGCCGACCCACCGGTGCAGGCCGTGTTGTGCTCGACGGCCACCCGGACCCGGCAGACGCTGGCGCTGGCCGGGGTCGACGCGCCGGCGCAGTTCATCGACCGGCTCTACGGAGCCATGCCGGGCGAGGTGATCGCCGAGATCAACACCGTCTCCGACGACGTCCGCACGCTGCTGGTCATCGGACACGAACCGGCGATGTCGTCGGTGGCACTCGGACTGGCAGGCGCGCCCGGCACCGACCGAACCGCCGCCCAGCAGATCTCCGACAAGTACCCCACATCGGCCATGGCGGTGCTGCGAACAGAGCGCCCATGGAGCCGGGTCGAGTTGGGCAGCGCGGCGTTGGAGGTTTTTCACATACCGCGATAACCGCCCGGCCGCCATTCTAAGTCGCGAACATATGCAATCGCTATGAGTATGTCCTCAGCGCCGCTGCAGTCCGATAAGTCAATGTGGAGCGACGCCGACACACCAAACATCAAGGGGATCCTCTGTGACCACCGACGCCCAACGGCTGAGCGGCTTCTATTTCTTTCGGTCGTGGCTTCGTGACCCGCTCCGAGTCGCCGCCGTCGCGCCGTCCGGTACGGCGCTGTCCGATCTGATCACCAGAGATGTGCAGGCAGGTGACGGTCCGATACTCGAACTGGGGCCGGGCACGGGGGCGTTCACCAGTGCGCTCCTGGCACGTGGGGTCCTGGAGTCCGATCTGACGCTCGTCGAGTCCGGACCCGACTTCGCCCGCGCCCTGCAGACCCGCTTCCCCGGCGCCCGCGTGGTGTGCGCGGATGCCACCGACCTCGCTCTCGACGTCGCCGCTCCGTTCGGCGCGATCATCAGTGGGCTCCCGCTGCTCTCGATGCGGGCCGATCGCGTGCACACGATCCTGGAAGCCGCCTTCCGGCACAGCACGCCCGAGGCCGCGATGTACCAGTTCACCTACGCCCCGCGCTGCCCCGTCTCGCAGTCGGTGCTCACCCAGGCCGGCCTGCAGGCCAGCTTCGTCGGCCGGACCCTGCGCAACCTCCCCCCGGCCTCGGTCTACCGGATCAGCAGATCGACCACCTGACCACGGTGCGCCCATGTCGTCCTACGGGAGCCTGAGCCCGAGACATTAACGGAGCCAGTGCGCGCAACACCGCCCAGTTCGAGGATCCCGAACAGCGATTGGCGGACCTGGATGCCCAGGGCGTCGACATACAGATCCTCTCGGTGCCGCCCACGGGGCGTGGAAATCAGTGCCGACGTGCTGGGCAAAGACCTCGACGACCCCCGCTTCGACCCGGTGTGGGAGACGGTGGTGGAACTGGGGATGACGGTGATCCTCCACCCGCAGTGATTCACCCACGGCCAGCGCTTCAGTGACTACTACCTGGTGAACGTGATGTGCATGCCGCTGGCCTCCACGCTGGCGGTGACGCGGATGATCCTCGGCGGGGTGTGGAACCGGCATCCGGATTTGCGACTCCTGGTGGTGCACGGCGGAGGCTATCTGCCGTTTTACGTTGCGCGCACCGACCACGCCTGGAAGGTGCGCCCCGAGCTGAGACACCAGCTCGACGTGCCGCCGAGCCAGGTACTCAAGCGGATCTATGTCGACACCAACGTCTTTGACCCACACATGGTCGCGCACCTGGTGTCGACGCTGGGAGCCGACCACGTGCTGATGGGCACCGACTATCCCTTCGACATGGGTCCCGTCGATCCGGTGGGGTTCCTGGCCGGAGTCGATCTCGACCGCGCTGACCGGGACCGCGTCCTCGGCGGCAACGCAGCCCAGCTCTTCGGAATCGACACGGGCCGAGGATGATCCGCCGCAGCAGTGAGACGTTGACCTCGTTCGCGATCAGCGTCCTCCAAGCTTGCGGAGTATCAGCCGAGCACGCAGACATCACAGCCCGTCGCCTGGTGGAGGCCGATCTGCGGGGCCGCACCGGTCACGGCCTGATCCGGCTGGCACCGTACGTGGCACGCATCGAGGCCGGCGGCGTCAACATCACCCCCGTGATCACCACTCGACACGAGACACCGGTGTCCGCACCGATCGACGGAGACAACGGCCTGCGCCAGGTGGGTCTGTACGCGGAGATGGCGGCCGACGCGGGTCTGATCGGGGTGTACATGGCGGTGGCCAACGCCAACGGCATGCCACCGTGGGGCGGTGCCAATCCCATTCTGGGCACCAACCCCATCACCGACCCGGCTCGAGCTCACGAAGGTTTCCTGCAACCCATGGGCGGCTACAAGGGTGCCGGGCTCACCATCGCGTTCGGGCTGCTGGCCGGCGTGCTCAACGGCGCGGCATTCGGCGCCGACGTCGTCGACCACCTGAATGACCTGAAGACGCCTACCAACACCGGGCAGTCGATCCTGGTGTTGCGGGCCGACCTGTTCCGCGACCAGGACGACGTGCTGGCCGCACTCACCGGCCACCTCGATGCGCTGCGGCATTCCGCTACCAGAAACGGCGGTCCGGTGCGGTTGCCCGGCGACTCCGCGGCCGCCACCCTCGATGGTCCGCGCATCGCCCTGGCCGAGGTGACGCTGCTGGCTCCCATCCGCCCACGCAACAACATCATGTGCGTCGGCAAGAACTACTACGAGCATGCAAAAGAGTTCGCCGGCAGCGGTTTCGACGCCTCGCAGAAGCAGATAGTGCCCGACGAGCCGGTGATCTTCACCAAAGCGTTGTCGTCACTGACGGATCCGGGCGCGCCGGTGAACGTGAGTGCCGACAGCACCAACACCAGCGACTACGAGGGCGAACTCGCCGTGGTGATCGGTCCCGGTGGGTTCCAGATCAATGCGGCCGACGCCTGGGACCACGTGTACGGCTACACGATCCTCAACGATGTCACGGTCCGTGATCTGCAGCGCAAGCATGTGCAGTTCTTCATCGGCAAGAGCGCCCACACCTACGCTCCGATGGGGCCGGCACTCGTGACGGCCGACGAGATCGCGGACGTGACGGCCCTGCGCCTGCAGACCCGCATCAACGGTGAGCTGCGCCAGGACACCACGCTCAAGGAACTGATCTTCGACATCCCCCGGCTGATCTCCGCGATCTCCACTGCCGTGCTGCTCGAACCCGGCGACGTGATCGCCACCGGCACCCCCGTGGGTGTGGGTCTGGGCTTCACTCCCCCGAAGTTCCTGGTACCCGGCGATGTCATGGAGGTCAGCATCGACGGGCTGGGGACGTTGACGAACCCGGTGGTCTGACGACGCTGACCACGGGCCTGACTTAACGTTGCTTAACGGTTGATAGGCGGCTGTAATAGGGCTCACATCGCGCCGTACGCGAAGAGATCGTCGCAGAGCACGGAAGGAGGGCCGATGCGCACCACCTCCGATACCGGCACGTCCGCCCCTGCGACGGTGGGAGCCAAGGTCTCGGCGGCCGCCGTCGCCCGCGCCTGCGGCGTCTCCAAGGCCACCGTCAGTTACGTGATGAACGGGCGGGCCGGGGTCTCCGACGAGACCCGCAAACGCATCATCAATGCGGCTTCCGAACTCGGCTACCGCCCGCCGCTGGGTACCCGCCGCGATCCGCTTCTCACCCGCGTCATCGGGCTCATCCTGCCCAACATCGTCAACTCGATGTACACCGGATGGGCACAGCGCATCATTTCGATCACCCGTGACGAGGGGTTCGACGTCTTCGTCGCGACCACCGACGACGACCCGGACACCTTGGCCCAGGTGACCGCCACTTTGGCCGCCCGTAATGTCGACGGAGTCATCATCGCGGCGCTGATGCGCGAGGACCTGCGCGCGTTACGACTGCTGCGACAGAAACGAATCCCCTTCGTCTGCCTGTCCCGCAGCGCCGACCAGCTGCACGGTGATTTTGTCGGCATCGACTTCGACGCCTCTGCCAGCCTGCTCATGAATCATGTTCTCTCGCATGGATACCGCGAAGTGGCAACGGTGATCGGTCCGCGCTTCTCCACGGCGTCGCTGCAACGCGAAATCGCATTCGTGCGGACGGCGGCCGAGGCCGGCGTCGTCATCGACGGCAACCGCAAGATCAGTACTCGGCTCGACAACGCCGGCGGCCGTGCCGCGGCCAAGGCACTGCTCGAGTCACCGAATCCGCCTGATGTGGTGATGTGCGGATCAGACGAGATCGCCATCGGTGTCATGGAATACGCGTTGTCCAAGGGCTTGCGCATTCCCGAAGACCTGGCGGTGGCCGGAGGCGACGGCCTACCGCATTCGCGATCGGCGATGGTTTCGTTGACCACCGCCATCCAGCCGATCAACGCCATGGCGGAACGTTCCTGGGAGCTACTTCTGGACCAGATCACCCACCCCCGCTCCACCTACCACCACGTGATCTGCGAACACCGTCTCCACATCGGCCGCACCTGTGGCTGCACCCCCGACCCGCAGACGGTGACACCGCCCGACTAGCACCAACTCGCGTCGCACGTCATCAGCGCACGGCTCGGCGGTGCGCTTATGAGGCATGCGACAAAACGCTCGGCACAACAACCCAACTACACCCAGGAGCCGCCGCATGACCACCACTGAAGTCCCGACCGTCGGTCTGACCGGGCGGCGCGTCCTGGTCACCGCCGGTGCTGCCGGTATCGGTCTGGCCATCGCCACCGCCATGAAGGCGGTAGGTGCCGATGTGTTCGTGACCGATGTCAATCCTGATTCGGTGGACGCCGCCAAAGCCGCCGGTTTCACCGCGGCCGTCAGCGACGCCTCCCGGGAAGACGAGGCGAAGGCACTGATGCAGTCGGTGCGCGAAACCCTGGGTGGTCTTGACATTTTGGTGAACAACGCCGGCATCGCGGGACCCACAGGGCCGGTGGAGTCTCTGGACAGCCAGGCATGGAAGGCCACCTTCGACGTCAACATCCACGGCCAGTTCTACTGTGTCAAACACGCTCTGCCACTGCTGCGGGAGTCGTCCGAGGCTTGCGTGATCAACATGTCGTCTGCGGCCGGCCGCCTCGGGATGTCCGGCCGCACACCCTATTCGGCATCGAAGTGGGCCGTCATCGGATTCACCAAGTCGCTGGCCATCGAACTCGGCGCCGAAGGCATCCGCGTCAATGCCATCTGTCCTGGTGCTGTCGACGGGCCACGCATCGAGGCCGTGATCCAGGCCAAGGCCGACATGTTGGGCCAGCCGGTCGACGAGGTGGCGGCCCTGTATCGCAACCAATCATCACTAGGACGTCTGATCGACCCCCGCGACATCGCCAACATGGCGGTGTTCCTCGCCGGCCCGTTGGCCCGCAATGTCCACGGCCAGGCAATGGCCGTCGACGGTGACACCAACAAACTGTTCTGATCCATCCGAGGAGACACATCATGGCCGCACAGCGGAAAGTCATCATCACCAGCGCCGTCACCGGTGCGATCCACACCCCGAGTATGTCGCCGCATTTGCCGGTCACCGCAGCCGAGATCGCCGACGCCGCGATCGGAGCAGCGCAGGCGGGGGCTGCCATCGTGCACATGCACGCTCGCAGCCCGATCGACGGGCGGC
Organism: Mycobacterium sp. MS1601; assembly: GCF_001984215.1. NCBI lineage: Bacteria > Bacillati > Actinomycetota > Actinomycetes > Mycobacteriales > Mycobacteriaceae > Mycobacterium > Mycobacterium sp. MS1601. The sequence continues at coordinate 3,933,211 of NZ_CP019420.1, read as the reverse complement.
CTTCTCAAGATCCGAAGGATTTCGAACCGATCCTGGCCAAGCTGAAAGCCAACACCAACGCGATCGTCAACATCACCACCGGCGGATCTCCGCACATGACGGTCGAGGAGCGGATGCAGCCGGTGGCGACGTTCTCCCCCGAGCTGGCATCGCTGAACATGGGCTCGATGAACTTCGGCCTGTACCCCATGCTGGACCGGTTCTCCACCTTCGGCCACGACTGGGAACGCGAAGGCCTGGAAAAGTCACGAGACCTGGTGTTCAAGAACACCTTTGCCGACATCCAGCGCATCCTGGAGATCGGCAACGGCAACGGGACCCGCTTCGAGTTCGAGTGCTACGACATCTCGCACCTGAACAACCTCGCGCATTTCCACGAACGGGGGCTGGCGCGCGGCCCGCTGTTCGTCCAATCGGTGTTCGGTCTGCTCGGTGGTATCGGCGCGCACCCCGAGGATCTGATGCACATGCGTCGCACAGCAGACCGACTCTTCGGCGAGCACTACCAGTGGTCGATCCTGGGCGCCGGGCGCAACCAGATGCCCTTGGCCACCATCGGTGCGGCGATGGGCTCCCATGTCCGGGTGGGCCTGGAGGACTCACTCTGGATCGGGCCCGGTCAGTTGGCCGCGTCCAACGCTGAACAGGTCACCCGCATCCGGACCATCCTGGAAGCACTCAACCTCCAGGTTGCGACACCGGACGAGGCCCGCGAGATGCTCGATCTCAAAGGCCCGGACAAGGTGGGCTTCTAGCGCATGGCCAATCCACCGCCGGTCGATCCGACTGGCCAGGTGCAGACCCGGGTGGACGGCACCGTCGGGCTGCTGACGCTGAACCGGCCGACGGTCATCAACGCCCTGAACCACGCCATGGTGTCCGTTCTTCACCGGACACTCACCGCCTGGGCGCACGATCCGGCGATCACCGCCGTGGTGCTCTCGGGTGCCGGCGATCGCGGATTGTGCGCCGGGGGCGATGTGGTCGCGATCTATCACAGCGCCCTCGGTGACGGCTGCGCCGCCCGCCGGTTCTGGCACGACGAGTACCAGCTCAATGCCTACATCAGCCGGTATCCCAAGCCGTACGTGGCTCTCATGGACGGCATTGTGATGGGTGGCGGCGTCGGGCTCTCCGCCCACGCGAACACCAGGGTGGTCACCGACCGCACCCGGGTGGCGATGCCGGAGGTCCGCATCGGGTTGATACCGGATGTGGGCGGCACCTATCTGCTGTCGCGGGCGCCTGGGCGCACCGGGCTCCATGTCGGCCTGACCGGAGCGTCGTTCACCGGCGCGGACGCCATCACACTCGGATTCGCCGACCATTACGTGCCCCACGACGCCCTGGCCGACTTCACCGCGGCGATCGTCTCCGACGGAGTGGACGCGGCACTGGCGGCGTACACCGAGGAACCACCCGGCAGTGAGCTGGCGCTACACCCCTGGATCGATGAGTGTTACGCGGGTGAGACGATCGTGCAGATCATCTCCGCGCTCGAGGCACACGACAACGCAGCAGCCCACGCCGCTGCCCGCTTGATAGCCGGTCATTCCCCCACCGCCGTGGCGGTGACGCTGGAGGCACTCCGGCGCGCGGAACGACTCGACAACCGCGAGGACGCTCTGGCCATGGAGTACTGCACCTCCACCGCCGCCCTACGGTCTCATGACCTGCGGGAAGGTATCCGGGCGCAGGTCATCGACAAGGACCGCGCTCCGCGGTGGGCACCGGCAGAGGTCTCAGCCGTGTCCGCGGCCAGCGTGCACGCCTACTTCGCCGACGCGGCGCAAGTCGGCGAACACACATCGGCGATGTCTCGGTGAAAATCGATGTCGCCCTGCGCTTTTTCGTCAGATGAGGGGTGCGGCCAGCTCAACACCTCAGTGCCACAGTGGCCGCAATCGTGGCTGATCCCACATCGGAGCCACATGATGTCCCAGATCACAACTTAACGTTGCTTAACATATCCCGTCGCTTCTACCGTTCGACCATCGAGATTCTGCAGGGCCGTCACCGGCTCTGACCTGGATCCGCCCCGAGAAGGAGAGTCCTCGTGCCTCAAGGCAGCGCCCCCACTGTCACCTCCCCGCTCACAGCCCGGGACGTCCGCATCGAGGTGGTCATCGACGTCAAGACCACCCTGGGTGAGAGCCCGGTGTGGGACCAGGGGCAGCAACTGCTCTACTGGGTCGACAGCATGGACGGACGGGTGTTTCGGTCCACGGCTGCGGGTTCGAACGTTCGCGCCTGGGAAGTCGGACAAAAAATCGGGTCGATGGCGCTCACCCGCGACGGTGACGGCGCCATCCTGGCGCTTCAGGACGGGCTGTACCGGCTCACCTTCGAGACCGGCGATCTGAGGCAACTGGCCGCGGTCGAAGCCGACCTGCCGAACAATCGCCTCAATGACGGAAAGGTCGACAGGGCAGGACGTTTCGTCTTCGGGTCGATGGACACCCTGGAAGAAGCCGCCCGAGGCAAGCTGTACAGCTTCGACCCCGACGGCACGTTGACCGTGCTGGACGAGGGCATCGTCTGTTCGAACGGTCCGTGTTTCAGCCCCGACGGGTCGGTGCTCTACTTCGCCGATACGTGGGCGGGCGAAATCTGGGCCTACGACTACGACCTGAGCACCGGCGGCGTATCGAATCGCCGCACCTTCGCCCAGGTCGACACCAGCAGCGGGGGCGCGGCCGACGGCGCCACGGTGGACGCGCAGGGTTACCTCTGGCAAGCACTTGTCTACGGCGGCAAGATCATTCGATACGCACCTGACGGCAGCGTCGACCGCATCATCGACTTTCCGGTTCGTAAGGTCACGAGTCTCAATTTCGGTGGCCCAGATCTCGACATCCTGTTCGCCACCTCGATGGCCAAGCCGCCGCTGCCGCGGTTCCCCGACGACGGACCACTGCGGGGATCGCTGTTCGCGGTGCACGGCCTGGGTGTGCAGGGCATCGCCGAACCACGCTTTGGCGCCTGACGCTAACACCGGACTTTCCACACCACTTCCGAGTTACCCCTTCCACCACCGAGGAACACGTTCATGGCCACCTCACGTCGCGGTTCGCTGCGCAAAACGCACAAATACTCCTGGGTTTCACTCTTTGTCTGCTGGCTCATCTGGGTGCTCAACGCCTACGACCGCGAGATCATCCTCCGCCTCGGACCCACCATTTCCGAGGCCTTCGACCTCAGCCCCGACCAGTGGGGGGCGATCGTGTCGCTCATCATGGTCTCGCTGGCGATCCTGGCCATCCCCGGTTCGACGCTCAGCGACAAGTACGGCGGCGGCTGGAAACGGGCCCGGTTCCAGGTTCCACTGGTGATCGGATACACCGCGCTGTCATTGGTGTCCGGCTTCAAGGCTGTCAGCTCCAATCTGATCGCATTCATCGCCTTGCGTATCGGCGTCAACCTGGGTGCCGGATGGGGAGAGCCCGTCGGCATCAGCAACACCGCGGAATGGTGGCCCAAAGAACGTCGTGGCTTCGCCCTCGGCGTGCACCACACCGGTTACCCCGTGGGATCGCTGTTGAGCGGGTTGGCCGCGGCGGTGGTGATCGCCGCGTTCGGTGCAGAGAACTGGTCCTACACCTTGTTCCTGACCTTCCTGGTGGCCGTGCCGCTGATGCTGTTCTGGGGCCGCTACTCCACCAAGGACAAAATCGACACCCTGTACGAATCCATCAGCGCGCAGGGGCTGACACCGCCGGACCGTGATCCGGTACACGTCCGCCAGGACGGCGGCCCCGGGCCCATCGGTGCCTGCTTCCGCAACCGCACCATCTCACTGACCGCGACGACGGTGCTGTTGACCCAGATCGTCTACATGGGCATCAACGTCGTCCTGCCCGCGTACCTGTACAACATCGTCGGGCTCTCGCTGGCCGAATCAGCAGCTCTCAGTGTGGTTTTCGCCCTCACCGGAGTCATCGGCCAGGTGCTGTGGCCGTCACTGTCCGATGTGATCGGCCGCCGCACCACGATCATCATCTGCGGCGTCTGGATGGCGATCAGCGTGGCGTGTTTCTACTTCGCCACCACCTCGCTGCTGGTGGTCGCCATCCAGCTGGTCTTCGGTCTGGTCGCCAACGCGGTCTGGCCGATCTACTACGCCGCCGCATCCGATGCCGCGCCCGTGGGTGCGGTGTCCACTGCCAACGGGATACTCACCACGGCGATGTTCATCGGCGGCGGTATCGCCCCGCTGCTGATGGGCCGGCTGATCGGCTTCAGCGGCGGCTGGACCGAGGCCGGCGGCTACGTGGTGTGCTTCTTGGTTCTTGCCGGATGCGCACTGGTGGGGGCTTTCCTGCAGGTGTTCGCACGCGACCACATGGTTCGACACGGTTCCGACAGCACCAATACCGATCCTGCACCCCTCACACGCTAGGTACGGCGGCGAGCGTGGCGGCGGTCAACCCGACCACCGCCACGTTCCCGCGCGACGGATGCGGGGCGAGTCCGCCTCAGTTCTTTAAGGTTCCGTTCAGCCAGAGAGTGCAACGATCTCCCCGCTACGCCCGCCGCTGTCTCGATGAGCCGGCCGCGAAGCCTGGCTCCACAGTGTTGTCGGGCCTGACGAATCACGACAACACTGCTGGGGAGAACATGAAGGTAATCAGTCGGGTGCTGGTGGCGTTGATCGCCTCCATCGCGGCGCTGTTCGCGAGCACGGGCACTTCGCACGCGGGCTTGGACAATGAGCTGAGCCTTGTGGACGGCCAGGGTCGCACCCTGACCATCCAGCAGTGGGACACGTTCCTCAACGGTGTCTTCCCGCTGGACCGCAACCGCCTCACCCGTGAGTGGTTCCACTCCGGCAAGGCTGTCTACGCCGTGACCGGCGAAGGCGCCGACGACTTCGAGGGCGTCCTGGAGCTCGGCTACCAGGTCGGCTTCCCGTGGTCGCTGGGCGTTGGCATCAACTTCAGCTACACCACCCCGAACATCGCGTTCGACGGCCAGGACTACGGCACCCTGGACCCGATCAACGGAGATTTCGCGCTGGATCTGATTCCCGCCGTCGTCACCCCGCCGCTGTTCCCCGGCGTGTCGATCTCCGCTGACCTGGGCAACGGCCCCGGCATCCAGGAAGTCGCCACCTTCTCCGTGGACGTCGCCGGCGCAGGCGGTGCAGTTGCGGTCTCCAACGCTCACGGCACCGTGACCGGTGCTGCCGGTGGCGTGCTGCTGCGCCCCTACGCTCGGCTGATCTCCTCGGCCGGTGACAGCGTGACCACCTACGGCGAACCCTGGAACATGAACTGAATCAGCGGAATTCAGTCGGTGTGTTCGGGTAGCTGGATCTCCAGCCGGGCGCCACCGTGCGGGGATCTCGCCAACCGCGCGCTCCCCCCGGTGTCGCGGGCGGCCTCGGCCACCATCGCCAGGCCCAACCCTGCACCACCATGCTGCCGGCTCCGGTCGTCGTCGCGTCGTTCGAATCGATTGAACAACCGGACTCGATCGTCTTCCGGCACTCCCTCTCCGTCGTCGTCCACCATGAGGAACACCTCACCGTCCTGCGTTCTGAGGCTGAAATCGACACGGGTGCGGGTGTGGCGCCTGGCATTGTCTGCTGCGTTGCGCACAGCTCTGAACAGCAGTCCTTCATCCGCGAGTACGCGCGCCGGTCCGACTCCCGAGGTGTCGACAACGACTCCCAGGCGGCGCAGTCGACCGGCTTCGGCCAGCACGATGTCGTCGAGGTCGACTTCGATGCGATTGCGGACGCGCCCCTCGTCGAGTCGTGCGAGCAGCAGGAGGTCGTTGACCAGGTCGTCCAACCGGGCAGCCTCGGCGTCGACTACCGAGGCAAGGGAGTGCATGTCGGTGGCCTCAGGGTGATGCAGTGCGACCTGCGCGTGCTGACGGATCGCCGCGACCGGCGAACGGAGTTCGTGAGAAGCATTGGACACCAGCCGCTGTTGATTGTGCTGACCTGCCTCGAGGCGGTCCAGCATCCGATTCATGGTGCTGGTCAGTCGGGCAATCTCGTCACGCCCGCCGGGCGGATCCACCCGGCGGGACAAGTCCTCGGCGATGGACTCGACGTCGACACGGATCCGCTCCACCGGGCGCAGGGACCGACCCACCACCATCCACGTCAGCCCGGCGACGAACAAGCTCACCCCCGGCACCGCCACAGTGAACAGAATCGCAACCAATTCTATTGCTCCGTACTCACTTTCCAGTGATCGACCGACAACGACGGTCTTGACCCCACCCGTGCTGGATGCAATTCGGCTGGACTCCACGACATACCGGTGCCCGTAGATGTCGATCAGTTGCTGCGAATCCGAGAACGGCAACGGACCCAGTCCCACAAAATCGGTGTCAGCGGTGGCTGTCACCCGCCCGTCTTCCTGCAGCTGGATCACCACCTCGTCGCCGTCGAACGGCGGAAGCAACTCTGCGGCGTTCTCCGTCCGGATCCCGGCCGCGCGCTCGGCGATCTGCACAGCTTGCGCTTTTGCCTCCTGAGCCTGGACCGTGACCAGCGTGTGACGCAGCAACGAGATGAACACCACTGCGCCCGCCGTCAACACCAGCAGCACCACCGCCGTCGTCGCCGCGGTGATCCGCACCCGCAGCGACGGACCGGAAGGCCTAGGCATCGGGGATCAGCCGATATCCCGCACCCCGCACGGTCTGGATCGTGTCGAGGCCGAACGGCTTGTCGATCTTGGCCCGCAGATGGGCGATGTAGACCTCCACGATGTTGGAGTCACCGTCGAACTCGTCGGACCAAACCCCTTGCAAAATCTGCTGCTTCGATCTCACCACCGCGGCCTCACGAGCCAGGAAGAGAAGGATCGAGAACTCACGGGCGGTGAGTTGCACCAGTTGGCCCAACCTCCACACCTCGCGCGTCGCCGGGTTGACGTGCAGGGACCCGACCTCGATCAGAGTGGGGCGCTGGGGCCGACCACGCCGGATAAGGGCACGCAGGCGAGCAACCAGAACCGGGAACTCCACGGGTTTGACCACGTAGTCGTCAGCACCGGTGTCGAGGCCCTCCACTTCGTCCCAGCCACCGTCCTTGGCGGTGAGCATCACGATGGGCGTCCAGTTGCCCTGTTGTCGCAGTGTGCGGCACACGACGTAGCCGTTCATCTCAGGCATCATGATGTCCAGAACTATGGCGTCATATCGGATCTCACTGGCCCGCCACAGGCCCTCCACCGCCGTGTGTGCGAGATCTACCGCGAACCCCTCAGCCTGTAACCCCCGTCGCACCCCGTCAGCGAACCTAACCTCGTCGTCGACCACCAGAATCCGCACCCACCCATTGTGAACTCACTCGGATGAACACTGCCTGAAGCTAGGCCCGCCGCAGCGTCATGACCGTGACATCGTCGTCGGCGAATCCCTGCGCCAGCATCGCCCAGATCTGCGACGCCGGAACATCACCGGCACCACCGAGGGTGCGCGCCAGTCGGTCCAGGCCGTCGTCGATGGCTGTTCCACGGCGCTCGACCAAGCCGTCGGAGTACAACACCAGTCCGTGCCCCGACTCGACGGTGAACAAACTCGGCGCGTACACCGCGCCTCTGGCCACCCCGATCGGGGGTGACAGTTGGATCGGGGCGGCAATGGCCGTGGGTACCGAGTTGGTCAAGTACGGCATCAGGTGTCCGGCCGAGGCGGCCTCCACCTGCCCGGTCGCCAGATCCACCCGCGCCACCACCACGGTGGCAAAGGCCCGCGGCAGCATGTGCAGGCTGAATGTGTTGAGCTGGGTCAGCGCCTCGGCCGGGGTGGCACCGGCAAACAGCTGGGAGCGCAGAACATTTCGAAGCTGGGCCATGATGCCGGCCACCGTCATGCCGTGGCCGGCCACGTCGCCGAGCACCACGATCAGCCTGCCGTCGCGCAACTGGAACGCGTCATACCAATCGCCACCGACTTTGTCGCCGGCTGCGGGCTCGTAATGTGCTGACAGTGACCAGTTCTCGACCGCGGGCAGCGACTCGGGCATCAGGCTGCGCTGCAGCAGCTCGGCCACCCGCAGGGCGGCCCGGGTGCGCTGATACAAAGACTCGACCAGCTGTCTGCGCAATGCCTCGGCAGATTCGAGTTCGGTCGGCGTCCATGGTTGGCCGCAGCCGTGCACCAGCTCCTGCCACCGCTCGAACGACTTGCGCGGGCTCAGCCGGACATCGGCACCTTCCTGCACGGCAATCGACTTGTTGTAGGGGTCACCACCCCAGTCCACCGCGCGAACGACTTCGCGGCGAAACCAGACGACGTACTGATCGTCGGGGAGGTTGACCACCAGCGTGCCGGCAACCAGGTGCGGATCCAACTCCAGCTCCGGCATTTCTCTGGACAGACAGTCGGTGCTCACCACGCCATCGCCGCCACGCGCCCACGCCACGACAGCATCGACCCCCTCCGCATCGGGAACCGTGCCGAAGGAGCGCAGGTCGCCGAGGATGTTGACGACCGCACCGTCGGCGGGCACCAGATCCAGCAGATTCGGTGCGGCCAAAAGTGCTGTGGTAAGCGGCAATCGGTCATCGAAGATGGCGGCGATCAGCCTGGTCAACACAGCCTGTGCGGACAGTCGGTTGCGCAGTTGGTCGTCTTCGAACTGATCGACCAACCGCAACGACAACGTGGAGCCCAGGAATTCGGCGGCGGCGCGGGTTCCGTAGGGCGGCAGGTGCGGGCCGGCATAGTGATGGCACGCGATCAGGCCCCACAGCTTCCCGTTGCGCAGCAAGGAGATCGACATCGACGCCTGCACGCCCATGTTCTGCAGGTACTCGATGTGGATGGGTGACACACTGCGCAAGGTGGCGAACGTCAGGTCCTGCGGCTCGCCGCTGACGGGATCCACGGCGGGCACCAACGGCGCCGGGGTGTAGCCGACGTCGTTGATCAGCCGGATCCAGTTCTTCTCATAGAGCGCCCGCGCCTGCGCAGGAATATCGGTCGAAGGGTAATGCAGTCCGAGGAACGGGTTGAGGTCCTCACGTTTGGCCTCGGCTACCACCTCGCCGTTGTAGTCCGGGTCGTAGCGGTACACCATGACGCGGTCGAAGCCGGTGAGCTCGCGCACCGCTTTGGCGGTGGTGTCGTACAGCTCCGTGAGAGTGGAAGCCCGGTTCAGTTCCTCCACCGAGCCACGCACGGCTTGGTAGGTGTTGGGGAACGAGAACGGTCGCTCGCCGTGAGCGACCTCCACTTCGACCAGCAACACACCGGGTTCCCGGTGCAAGATGATGTCGAACGCGCGGGATTGCCCGTCGACATCGAGTTCGCACTCCAACGGATTGCGCTGCGCCAGGTCGCTGAAGGTAGAGGTGGCCTGCTGCACCCGCGCGGCCTGCACAGGACCGATCAGCGCCGACAGGTGCCGCCCCAGAACATCCTCGACCTCGCGCCCCAACAGATCGGCAACGTTGGCGCTGACCTGGCGGATCACCAGGTCGGGCTCACCGAGCACCGCCAGCACACCCCGCGGCTGGATACTGCCCGGGATGTGGATCGGTTCCCGTGCGCAGTTGTCCAAGTCGATGGGGGTACCGAGGGGGACAAAACCCTGGTCCGTCCCATCGTTGCCGGTCAAGCTGTGAGCCTCCCAACTCCCGACTTCCGGTGCACATCCATCCAACCAGAAACGCGCGGGATCCTGTTCGGATCCCGCGCGTAACTATGACCGCACGCTATGAGACGGCCAGCGCGCCGATGTCCTCGAAGGTCTTGAACACCTCGGCCTTCTTGACCGCGACATCGGCATCGGCGACATCGCGTGGGAAAGGCAGCGTGAGCTCGATGTCGTCACTCGGCTACACCGTCGGTGACCCGCAGTCACTCCTGGGCGGGAGTCCCAACCCAGAATTCGCCAGAGAGTGACGGGGGGTCACTTGCGGGCGCGGCAACTGCTTTCGCTGACCGGCGGAAAGGTGTGATTTGGGCGTGATTCCGGTCGGTGACCGACCGGAATCACGCCCAAATCGCTAGGGAACGCGCAGGATCAGGGCGGAGCCCTGGCCGGTGCCACCGCACAGGGACGCAGCACCCACACCGCCGCCACGACGCTTGAGCTCCAATGCCAGGTGCAGCGCGATGCGCGTGCCAGACATGCCGAGCGGGTGCCCGATCGAGATGGCGCCGCCGTTGACGTTGACCCTCTCTGGGTCGACGCCGAGCGCCTTGGTGGAGGCGATGCCCACCGCGGCAAAGGCCTCGTTGATCTCGATGAGGTCCAACGACTTCGGGTCCATACCTTCGGTGCGGCAGGCCGCGCTGATGGCGTTGGCCGGTTGCAGCTGCAGCGTGGAGTCGGGGCCGGCCACCATGCCCTGGGCGCCGATCTCGGCGATCCACTCGCATCCCAGCTCCTGTGCCTTGGCCTTGCTCATCACCACCACGGCGGCAGCGCCGTCGTTGATGGTCGAGGCGTTGCCCGCGGTGATGGTGCCGTCCTTGCGGAAAGCCGGCCGCAGCCTGGCCAGCGACTCGACCGTGGTGTCGCCGCGGACGCCTTCGTCTTGGCTGAACTGCAACGGCTCGCCCTTGCGCTGCGGAATCGACACGGGTATCACCTCGTCGTCGAACAGGCCGTCCTTCCACGCGGTTGCGGCGCGTTGATGTGAGCGGGCGGCGAACTCGTCCTGCTCGTGACGGGCCAGGTCATTGGCGTCTTCGGTGAGCGCGCCCATCGCCTCATCGGTGAACACGTCACGCAGGCCGTCGTAGGCCAGGTGGTCGGTGAGGGTGACATCGCCGTACTTGAAACCGCCGCGGGATTTCGGCAGCAGGTGCGGAGCCTGGGTCATGGACTCCTGTCCCCCGGCAACCACCACATCCACCACACCTGCACGAATCAGCTGATCCGCCAAGGCAATCGAGTCCAGCCCAGACAGGCAGACCTTGTTGACCGTCAGCGCCGAGACCGACATGGGGATGCCCGCGGCCACGGCGGCCTGGCGGGCGGGCAGCTGACCGGCGCCGGCTGTGAGCACCTGGCCCATGATGACGTACTGCACCTGATCACCGGTGATGCCGGCCTTGTCCAGTGCCGCGGCGATGGCGATCCCGCCGAGCTGGGCGCCGGAGAATCCCGACAGCGAGCCCATCAGCTTGCCGACTGGGGTCCGGGCCCCGGCCACGATCACCGAGGTCATGACAGCACCCACGTCAGCGGCGGCTCGGTGGCGGCCACGACGTCGGCGTAGGACACCCCCGGCGCCAGTTCCACCAGCGTCAGCGAGCCGTCTCCCACGACGTCGATGACCGCCAGGTTAGTGATGATGCGGTCGACGACCTTGGCGCCGGTCAGCGGCAGCGAGCAGGTGTCGACGATCTTGGGGGCACCCGAACGGTCGGTGTGCTCCATCAGCACGATCACCCGGTCGGCGCCGTGCACCAGGTCCATGGCCCCGCCCATGCCCTTGACCATCTTGCCGGGGATCATCCAGTTGGCCAGGTCGCCGTGGCGCGACACCTGCATGGCGCCGAGTACCGCGGTGTTGATGTGGCCGCCGCGGATCATGCCGAACGAGGTGGCCGAATCGAAGAACGCCGCACCGGGATTCACGGTAACGGTTTCTTTCCCCGCGTTGATCAGGTCGGCGTCCACCGCGTCGTCGGTGGGATACGCGCCAGTGCCCAGGATGCCGTTCTCCGAGTGCAGCGTGACACGGACGTCGGGGCTGAGGTGGTCCGGGATCAGGGTGGGCAGGCCGATGCCGAGATTGACGTACTCGCCGTCCACCATCTCGGCGGCGGCGCGCGCGGCCATCTGGTTGCGCGACCACCCGGTCAGCGTGCTTGTCATGACTGTGCTCCTTCGCGAACGGTGCGCTTTTCGATGCGTTTGTCCTGCGGTCCGGTGTGCACCACGCGCTGTACGAAGACGCCGGGCAGATGTACTGCGCCAGGGGCGATCTCGCCGGGCTCGACGAGTTCCTCCACCTGGGCGACGGTGATCTTGCCCGCCATGGCGGCCAGCGGGTTGAAGTTCATCGCCGACTTCTCGAACACCAGGTTTCCCGCGGTGTCCCCGAGCCGGGCGTGCACCAGGGCGAAGTCGGCGTTGATGGCCTCCTCCAGCACGTAGCTGCGGTCACCGAACACGCGGGTCTCCTTGGGCGGGGAGGCCACGGCCACCGAACCGTCCGGGGCGTAGCGCCAGGGGATTCCCCCCTCGGCCACCGGGGTGGACACACCGGCGGGGGTGAAGAACGCCGGGATGCCGGCGCCACCGGCGCGCAGCCGTTCGGCCAGGGTGCCCTGCGGGGTGAGCTCCACCTCGAGTTCACCGGCCAGATACTGCCGGGCGAATTCCTTGTTCTCCCCTACATAGGAGGCGGTGACGCGTCGAATCCGTCCCAGTCCCAACAGGATACCGAGACCATGGTCGTCGACCCCGCAGTTGTTGGAGAACACTTCCAGCCCGGAGGCACCGGATTCGGCGACCGCCTGGATCAGTGCATCGGGGATACCGCACAGACCGAACCCGCCGACGGCGACCTTTGCACCGTCGCCGATGTCGGCGACGGCCTCGGCCGCCGAGGTGAACACCTTGGAAGACATGGCTCCTGCCCTTTCGTCCATTGATCAAACGCTGCCCTCGATTGTTGATGGTGCTGCGCCATAACAGAACCCACCTTCGCAGATTGACGGGAAGCTGCTCGCGTGGTGATCGCTGAACACCAATGCGTTCACTGAGTGAACGCCTATGCTGGCGACGTGGATGGAGTGATCGCCCGGGTGGGCGCCCTGCTGCGCGCCGTGGGCGCACATCAACCTGCCGGCGCGTCGACCAGCGACATCGCCCGCACCGCAGGGCTGGCCCGCCCCACAGCACACCGCCTGCTGGTGGCCATGGCCGACGAGGGACTGGTGGACCGTGAGCTCAAGACTGGTCGCTGGTCACTGGGCCCCGAGCTCTACCTGCTGGGATCCAGCGCCGCCAACCGTTATGACATCGTCGACCAGGCCCGCGACATCGTCTCGACACTGGCCCGCGAATCCGGCGAGAGCGCGTTTCTGTCCGCGCGCCGCGGCGACGAGACGGTCTGTGTGTTTGCGCAGGAGGGCAGCTTTCCGCTGCGCTCACATGTGCTGCACGTCGGGATCCGGTTCCCGCTCGGTGTCGCGTCCGCCGGCCTGGCCATCCTGAGTCATCTGCCCGACCGCGACATCGACGCCTACTTCGCGCGCGTCGACACCGAAGAGACCTGGGGCCCGTCGCATTCCGAGACGTCGATCCGGGACCGGATCACGGCCACCCGTCGGACCGGCTACGCCGTCAACCCCGCACTGCTGGTCGAGGGCAGCTGGGGAGTGGGTGCGGCGGTGTTCGACCGCAACTCCCAACCCGCCTGGGCGTTGAGCCTCACCGGCGTGGAGACCAGGTTCAAACCGGCCCGCCGGCGCGAGTTGGGCGCGCTGCTTCTCGAGCAGGCGCACCAGCTGTCGCTCCGGCTTCGTTGACCACCGGCCCGGCTAAGAGTTGGTGGCCAACGTCAGTTCGGCCAGTTTGATGGCCTGGGCGCAGGCGTCGATACCGGGGGCCTGCGGGTTGATCCACCAGCCCACCACGCCGGCGGCGTCACTGGCCACACCACAGGATCCGGTGGCATCACCGGTGCGCATGACGATGGACTGGATGCCGGCGATACGACGGTCCTCGATCTGGTAGTTCAGCGCCTGGGCCACCTGCCGCTCGTTGTCGAGGCTGCCCTGCTCGAACCAGAAGCGGGTGATGTCGATCAGTCCGGCCGGGTTGGCGGCCTGCCAGCGGCACACCGCGCCGATGAACGTGCTCTGGATGTCCCGCGGGTCGGCACCGACAGTCTCGGCCAGCAGGTCCTCGGTCAACACGTCACATTCCTTGAGCAGGTTGGGGTACTGCTCCTGGGAGTCGTTGTTGCGCGGGGTGTCCCCGGCGCCGGAACGCAGCGCGACACCGTCGACGGTACGGCTGCAGCCGGTGATCAAGGTCAGACTGGCGGCGATGGCCGCGCTTGCGGCCAGGACACGTCGGGCGGTCATTTCGCATTCACGATCGATTGCCGGGTCAGTTCCTGTGCCACCTGACAGGGTGGCGGATAGTTCTGTTCGGCGAAGCTGACCGACCATTCGATGAAGTCATTGTCGAACTGGATGCCGATCTCGCAGAGGTTGTCGCCCAGGATCGGGTCGGTCCCGATGGCCACAAAACCGTCATGTCCCTCGATGGAGATGTCCTCGACGCTGGTGCGGGAGAGTTCCTGGGTCTTGCGCTCGCGGCCGATGGGGCTGCCGCGGAACCAGGTGAACGAGAAGTGCGGGCCCACGATGCCGCCGTTCTGGAGCCATTGGCAGCCCACCGAATTGGTGGCGGTGTTCTTCAGACCGGTGACCTTGGTGAGCTGCTGCATGGTCTCGTCGGTGATGCCCCCGCATTGCGGGAAGATGGGGCCGTGGGACACGGTGCCCTGCTCCTGGGGTGCCGAGGGCCCGGGACTGGGTTCGCTGGGGGTCGAATCCTCGGAACAACCCGCCAGCAACGGCAGCACAGCCACAGCCGCAATCGCCAGCTTGGTCATGTTGCGCTTCACAGCTTTCCCTTCTGCCACCTCTGGCCGTCCTCGCCATGCACTGTAGCGGCCACACCTTGGCGGAACCACCGACACGCCAGTTGACCTGGTGCTTTGCTGCAACCCCTGTGCAGTGCCACAGTTACGAGATGCTTGCAGCGCTGTTGCGGCAGTACGTTCGGCCGTACCGGTGGCTGGTGGGCGCTGTGATGGTGCTGCAGGTGATCAGCACATTGGCATCGCTGTATCTGCCGGGTGTCAACGCCGCGATCATCGACGACGGCATCGCCACGGGTGACACCGCCACGATCATCCGGCTTGGCCTGGTGATGCTGGCGGTGACCGCGCTGCAGGTGGTGTGCGCGGTGGGCGCGGTGTACTTCGGATCCCGCGCCGGAATGGGATTCGGCCGCGACCTCCGTTCGGCGATGTTCCACCACGTCACCACTTTCTCCGAACACGAGACGGCCCGGTTCGGGGCACCGTCGCTGCTGACTCGCACCACCAACGACGTCCAGCAGATCCAGGTGCTGGTGCAGATGACGTTCACGGTGCTGGTGACCGCGCCCATCATGTGCATCGGCGGCATCGGCATGGCCATCCACCAGGACGCCGGGCTGTCCTGGCTGCTGCTGATCAGCGTGCCCGTGCTCGGGGTGACGAACTACTGGATCGTGCGGCACCTGCTGCCGATCTTTCGCCGGATGCAGCAGCTGGTCGACGGCATCAACCGCGTGATGCGCGATCAGCTTGCGGGGATCAGGGTGATCCGGGCGTTCGCCCGAGAGCCATTCGAGCGGGACCGCTTCGCGGTGGCCAACCAGTCGCTGTCGGATGCTGCGCTGGACGCCGGCCGCTGGCAGGCGTTGATGCTGCCGGTGACCACCTTGACCATCAACCTGTCCAGCGTCGCGTTGATCTGGTTCGGCGGCATGCGCATCGACGACGGCCAGATGCAGGTGGGCTCGCTGATCGCGTTCCTGAGCTACTTCATGCAGATCCTCATGGCGGTCATGATGGCCACCATCTTCCTGGCCATCCTGCCGCGGGCGTCGGCCTGCGCCGAACGCATCACAGAGGTGTTGTCCACGACACCGGCCATCGTCGACCCGGCCGACCCCGTCGTCCCGGAGCGCAGCGGGCAGGTGCAGTTGCAGGACGTGACCTTCCGATACCCCGGTGCCGAGCGGCCGGTATTGCACCATGTTTCCCTCACCGCCTCCCCCGGCACCACCACCGCGGTGGTCGGGGGAACCGGCTCGGGCAAGTCCACGTTGCTGGCGCTGATCTCTCGCATGTACGACGTCACCAGTGGCGCGGTCCTGGTGGACGGCACCGACGTCCGGTCCCAGCGCACCGAAACGCTGTGGGCGGGTATCGGTGTGGTGCCCCAGCGGGGATATCTGTTCTCCGGCACCGTCGCAGAGAACCTCGCCTATGGCCGTGCCGATCCCACCGAGGAACAGATGTGGGAGGCGCTGCGGGTGGCATGCGCCGACGAGTTCGTGGCCCGCCACCCTGACGGGCTGGGTATGAAGGTGGCCCAAGGCGGTATCAACTTCTCCGGCGGGCAACGGCAGCGGCTGGCGATCGCGCGGGCAGTGATCCGCAAGCCGGCGATCTATCTGTTCGACGACGCACTGTCCGCCCTCGACGTCGCCACTGACGCCACCGTCCGGTCCCGGCTCGCGGAAGTCTCCGCCGGCGCGACCGTGATCATTGTGGCCCAACGCCTTTCCTCGATCGCCACGGCGGATCAGATCGTCGTCCTCGAGGACGGCCGGGTAGTGGGAACCGGCACCCACGACACCTTGCTGGCGGACTGCCCGACCTACCAGGAATTCGCCGAATCGCAGGCTCTGCGAGTGGGGGATCACCGGTGAGCGGACCCATGCGCGGCGCGATGCGGATGCAGCAGGCGCCCACCGAACGCTCCCGCGACTTCACCGGCACCGCGCTGCGGCTGCTCAAGCGCCTGGCGCCGCACCGGTGGCTGGCTGCCGTGGTGATCCTGCTGTCGATCGCCGGAATCGGTATCGGCGTCATCGGCCCCCGCATCCTCGGCCACGCCACCGATCTGCTGTTCAACGGCGTGATCGGCAAGCAGTTGCCCGCGGGCTTGACCAAGGAACAGGCCATCGAAGCAGCCCGCGCGCGTGGTGACACCACCTTCGCCGATCTGCTGTCGGGGATGGACGTGATTCCCGGTCAGGGGGTGGACTTTGCCGCGGTGGGCCGTACCCTGCTGCTGGCACTGGGGCTGTATCTGGTTGCCGCGCTGTTCATCTGGATTCAGGCCCGACTGCTGAACGTCGCGGTGCAGCGGACGATGGTGGCGCTGCGGGCCGATGTCGAGGACAAGGTGCACCGACTGCCGTTGTCGCATTTCGACACCCGGCAGCGCGGCGAGTTGCTCAGCCGGGTCACCAACGATGTGGACAACATCGCCACCTCGGTGTCGATGACCATCAATCAACTGCTGTCCTCTGCCCTGACGGTGGTGGCGGTGCTGGTGATGATGTTGACCATCTCCCCGCTGCTGACCCTGCTGACCGTGGTGACGGTGCCACTGACGCTGTGGGCCATCCGGTCGATCACCCGACGGTCGCAAAAATTGTTCATTGCGCAGTGGCGCAACACCGGTCGCCTCAACGCTCACGTCGAGGAAACCTACAGCGGCTTCACTGTGGTCAAGACCTACGGCCATCGGGCCGGCGCACAGGAACGATTCCGTGAGTACAACGACGACGTGTTCCACGCCAGTTTCGGTGCGCAGTTCTTCTCGGGCCTGGTGGGCCCGGCGACGATGTTCATCGGCAACCTCAGCTATGTGGCCGTCGCCGTGATCGGGGGCCTGCAGGTGGCGGGCGGGCAGATCACCCTCGGCAGCATGCAGGCGTTCATCCAGTATGTTCGACAGTTCAACCAGCCTTTGAGCCAGCTGGCGTCGATGTTCAACACTTTCCAGTCCGGGATCGCCAGTGCGGAAAGGGTTTTCGACTTCCTGGATGAACCCGAGGAAGCTCCGGACGGAATGGCGGCGCTGCCCTCGGGTTCTGCGCCCCGGGTCGAGTTCGACCACGTGTCCTTCAGCTACCGCGACGACACGCCCGTCATCGAGAACCTGTCGCTGGTGGCCGAGCCGGGATCGACGGTGGCGATCGTCGGTCGCACCGGCGCGGGCAAGACCACGCTGGTGAACCTGCTGATGCGGTTCTACGACGTCGATTCCGGCCGGATACTGATCGACGGCGTGGATACCGCGACGGTGAGCAGACAGTCGCTACGAAGCCAGATCGGCATGGTGCTGCAGGACACCTGGCTGTTCGGCGGCACCATCTACGACAACATCGCCTACGGCAGGCCTGAGGCGTCCGACGACGAGGTGATGGCGGCGGCACGAGCGGCGTACGTGGACCGGTTCGTGCACATGCTCCCCGACGGGTACCACACCCGGGTCAACGATGACGGCGGCAAGATCAGCGCCGGGGAGAAGCAGTTGATCACCATCGCGCGGGCGTTTCTGGCCCAGCCGCGGATTCTGGTGCTCGACGAGGCCACCAGTTCCGTGGACACCCGCACCGAGCTCCTGGTGCAGCACGCCATGGGTGAGTTACGCAAACAACGAACGAGTTTCCTGATCGCCCATCGCCTCTCGACAATTCGCGACGCCGACCTGATCGTGGTGATGGACGGCGGCGCGATTGTCGAGCAGGGTACCCACGACGAGTTGATCGCAGCCCAGGGCGCATATTTCGTGATGGTTCAGAGCTGAGGGCCCTGGTTTCGTAGCTCGTCGACTTCGGTCATGGCGTTGCGCAGCTTGGCCAGCCAGTCCTCGGCGTGCTCACCCACCAGCTTCACCGACCAGGACAGTGCCTCCGAACGTGAGCGGGCCACGCCCGCGTCGACCAAGGTGTCGAGCACCTGGCGCTCGGGCTGCTTGAGCCGGGTCATCACCGGAACGGCGATGTGGGTGAACAGGATTCGCTCAGTGCTGTCGCCGGCAGCGATCTCTACACCCCAAGACACCTTGCGGCGGTAACGGTCCTCGGCCTCATCGGCGATCCGCATGCGCTCAGAGCGGGTTTCCTCGCGGAAGCGGGCCACCCGGCCGGAAGCGCGGGCCTTGCTCTCGTCCTCGGCGGGCAGCTTGCCGATGACCGTGATTTCTTCCTTGTCGACGGCCACCTGCGCGTCGCCGTCGAACCAATCGGTGGGCAGCCGGCCGGCGAACCAGTCGGCAGCGTCGGCAGCATCAGGCTGCGGACGGGAATGATGGCGTTTCATGATTACATGATTACACCGTTACAAACGGTGCGGGGCGGCGTTCGCCGCCGGTGAAACGTCAACGCTTGAGCAGCAGCGCCACTCCCCCGCCGAGCAGCAGCGCGATGAGCAGCACGGCCGCCCACCCCGTGCCGAACACCCACCACATCACGCCCAGTGCGACGATCGCCGGGGATGCCAGGAACAACGCCATCCCCGGATGCTGTTTGACGACGGCGAGTGCACTCTGCGCCCGCGCCCGGTCGATTTCTTTGGCCATGTTCTCCAGAATGCCAGTTCAGCGCTCTCCAATCGGGCGGTTACGCCGGCGGCCGGCCTCCCGCTCGCGGACAAACTCCGCTCGCCGAACCCGGCGCTTGCTTGGCATACGCTGTGAACGTGACCGGACCGAATCAGGGCAGCTGGCAACCCGACCCCGAGGGCCGATACGAAGTCCGTTGGTGGGACGGGTTCCAGTGGACCGACCAAGTGCACCACCAGGGGCAACAGTTCAGCGCGCCCATAGGTGCGCCACCACCGCCTGAGCCCCAGGCCCAACCCGTGTCTCAGCCGGCACCTCAGGGTGACGGCTTCGCCGGGATCAGCGGCGATCTGGTGGACGGCAGATTCAGCGAGAAGGAATCCCGCCCGATCGCCAACCAGAACATCAAGATGCTCCGGGTTCGCCTGGGTGAGCCGTTCATGGCCCGGCAGGGATCGATGGTCGCCTACCAGGGCAACGTCGACTTCGGTTACGAAGGCAGTGGTGCGTCCAAGTTCCTCAAGAAGGCGCTGACGGGCGAGGGTCTGCCGCTGATGCGCTGCCAGGGCCAAGGTGACGTGTTCCTCGCCGACCGCGCCTACGACGTCCACCTGCTGCAGATCACCAACTCGGGGCTGTCGATCAGCGGCAAGAACGTGCTGGCCTTCTCACAGAGCCTGGACTGGAACATCGAACGCGTGAAGGGCGCCAGCATCGCCGCCGGTGGGCTGTTCAACACCACTTTCCGGGGGTCGGGCTGGGTCGCCTTGACCACCGACGGGCCGCCGGTGGTGCTCAACGCCGCCGAAGCGCCCACCTTCGCCGACACCAACGCGATCGTGGCATGGTCGGCGAACCTGCAGACGCAGCTGAGGACCAGTTTCAAGGCAGGGGCCCTGATCGGCCGCGGCTCCGGCGAAGCAGTACAGGTCTCGTTCCACGGCAACGGATTTGTGATCGTGCAGCCGTCCGAGGGCGTCCAGATCCCGATATCGTGACCAGTCGGGCTCAGCACTCCACCACGTTGACGGCCAAGCCGCCGGTCGAGGTTTCCTTGTAACGATCGGACATGTCATTTCCGGTCTGGCGCATGGTCTCGATCACGACGTCCAGGGACACGTGGTGGCGACCGGTCCCGTGCATCGCCAATCGCGCCGCCGACAGCGCGGTACCCGACGCCACCGCATTACGTTCGATGCACGGAATCTGAACCAAGCCTCCGACCGGGTCGCACGTGAGCCCGAGATGGTGTTCGATCGCGATCTCAGCAGCGTTTTCGATCTGCGCCGGCGTTCCGCCCAGCAGTGCACACAGTCCTGCGGCGGCCATGGCACACGCCGAACCCACCTCGCCCTGGCAGCCGAGTTCGGCACCGGAGATCGACGCGTTGCTCTTGATGAGGATGCCGATCGCGCCGGCGGTGAGGAGATAGGTGCGCACCATCTCCGGGGTCGCGTCCAGAAACTGTTCGCAGTAGGACAAGACCGCGGGGACAATCCCGGCCGCCCCGTTGGTCGGGGCGGTGACGATTCGGTTGCCCGCAGCATTTTCTTCGTTGACGGCGATGGCATAGGCATGCAGCCACTCCACCGCGAGATCGCGGCCCGACCGGTCCGCAGCGAGTCGCTGCGCGATACCGGCCGCGCGGCGCGGCACCCGCAGTGGCCCGGGCAGCGCGCCGGAGCCGCGTAGTCCTGCTGCGACACAGGCCCTCATCGCTGTGGCGATGTCGTCGAGGCGCTGGTTGCACTGCCGGGCCGCGGCCTGGTAATCACCACCGCTGCAGACAATCTCGTTGCGGAGCATGACCTCGGCCATGTCGACGCCCCATTCGTCGCAGGTGGCCAGCAGCTCGGCGGCCGAACCGTAGCTGCGCCACACCGTACGGTGCGAACTCTCGCACCGCTCGTCTGCGCGGACGACAAAACCCCCGCCGACCGAATAGGCCAGATCACGGAACACCACTTGTGCGGTGCGGTCGCGGAAGACGAACTCGACGGCATTGGTATGCCGCGGGTGTCGCACGTGCGGTCGAAACTCGATGTCTTCCTTCACCATCGACACCCGATGGATCCCACCCAGCCACACCACCCCGGTATCCCCCAGCCGGTCCCACCGGCCCCGCACCCCAGCCGGGTCGCAGGTCTGGGGATCGGCACCCTCCAGCCCGGCGATCACTGCATCCGGGGTGCCGTGTCCCAAGCCTGTGGCGGCCAGCGATCCGTAGAGCACGACGGTTACCGCTGACACCGCTTCCAGACAACCGGCGGACACCAGCCCGTCCACCGCCTGGGCGGCCGCGCGCATGGGTCCCACCGTGTGCGACGACGACGGCCCGATGCCAATGGAGAACAGGTCGAACAGCGAGGTGTCGGTGGCCTGTGCGCGAGGTTGCCTCTTCATACCGGCTCCGCCAGCCGGGTGATCGCCCACTCGGTCTCGAACTGCGCGATCCGGTCGACGACCGAATCGTCGAAAAGCGCACGCGGCGAATGGTTTGCCGGAGGATCGGGGTCCGTGGATGCGCCGGCTCCGACCATGACAAAAACTCCGGGTACCTCATCGAGCACCCAACTGAAGTCCTCGGAGATACTGTACGGCCGGTCCAGCCGTCGCACCTGTTCGTCGCCCAGCACCGCCGTTGCCACCGCCTCGGCGATACCGCTCTCCCGCCCATCACACACCGTGGGAATGGTGTCCTGCCGCACCTCGATCTCGGCGCGCAGACCGTGCGCCGCCGCCACCCCATGGGCCGCCTTGTGCACCAACGCCAAAGCGCGAGCCGTGACCGGTTTGGAGTAGCTGCGCAGGGTGCCTCCGACCTCGGCGCTATCGGCGATCACATTGTGCTGGGTACCGGCGCGGAGTAGACCGAAGGTCAACGTCACCGGCTCGAACATCGAAATCCCCCGGCTGAGTGCCACTTGGACCGCCGAAATGAACTCCGCAGCCGCCGGCACCGGGTCGGCTGCCAGATGAGGCGCCGAACCGTGCCCGCCTCGACCGTGAAAGCCAATGGTGAGAATGTTCGATCCCGACAGCACCGCACCCGGCAAGAACCCGAAGGTGCCCGCCGGCAGCCCATAGGACAGAACATGGACACCCAACGCCGCATCCACCCGGCGACCGCTGGCCGTGAGCACCCCCTCCGACAGCATCAACTGCGCACCACCCCAGGCCTCTTCGCCGGGTTGGAACATGAACACCACGTCGCCGCGCACTTCATCGCGTCGCGCCGAGAGCGCTCTGGCCGCTCCCAACAACGCCGCCATGTGCAGGTCGTGTCCGCAGGCATGCATCGAGTCACCGGTGGCGGCATAGGGCAGACGGGTCACCTCTTTGACCGGCAACGCATCCATGTCCGACCGCATCAGCACCGTTGGCCGGTGTCCGTCCGCGCACCTGCCGGTACCCGACAGCACAGCGGTGACGGAACTCAGCGCCGCACCGGTCTTGATCGTCATTCCCAGCTCCTGGAGCTCCCGCAACACGATCGACTGTGTCTCAGGAAGTTCCAGGCCCACTTCGGGTACGGCGTGCAGCTCACGCCGCAACCGCTGTAGGGCGGTGATCACTGCGCCCCGTTCCCGGTCGGCAGCGCGTCGGTGAGTACGGCCGTTCCGGACGAGGTTTCGACCGCGACCGACATCACGCCACGACCGCTACCCGTACAGGTCAGAGCGCACTGCCCGGCAAGCGGCGTCGTCGAGCCCAACCAGCGGTCCATCTCGGCGGCGCTCTCCCCGACCGCCACCGCGATCCTGCCGCGCGGCGAACTCCTGTGCTCGGCAGCCAAATGTTGCGGATGCGCCCGTTGCTCATCGCGGGCCAGGAAGAACGGCAACCCGGGTGAAGTGATGGCGTGCGACATCCCGGCATGATCGATTCCCACCCCGGCCCGGGTGAGTCGCCCGATCTCCAACGTCCCAGCACGTGCCCGCCGCGCGAGTTCGGCGGCGGAGACCTCCACCGCCCATCCTGCCAGTGCCTCGTCCCGGCGGCCGAGCGCATTGACCACCAGCTGCCCGAACACGTTGCTGGCAGCCATCTCCGGATCGTGCACAGCCACCAGCTCGAGGTAACCCCGGCCCAGCGGAACAATCCGGTTGTGGGTTCCCAAGCCGTCGTGTAGGCCGCCCTCGACCGCGGTGAGACCGGTCTGTGCGGCGAGAGTGTGTGCGGACCGATCCAGATCCGTTGTCGCGATGATGATGTGATCGAAGAGCACGAATGAACAACCTCACAGGAAGAGATCGGGACGGTCACGCGGCGCTGCAGCGCGACCGTCCCGGCCAAGTCGATTCAGGACACCACGGCAATGGCGCGGATCGGCGAACCGGTCCCGCCGGTGATGTTCAACGGCAATCCGAAGAATTGGAATCGGGTGTTGACCAACTGGCCGAGGTTGGCCAAGTGTTCGGTGTTCACCAGTCCGTATTTCTTGCACACCATGTGCCCGCTGAACTTGCCATCGTCGCTGTGGTCGATCGCACTGCAATCGGTGCCGATGTTCACCACACCCTTCTTGGCCAGATACTCCAGCCCGTCCCAGGAGAAACCCGGGTTGTGGTTGATGTACTGCGGCGTCGGAAAGTGCCGGTCACCGTAGTCGAACCAGGCCAAAACGATGTCCCCGCGGCGAATCTCCTCCCCGCGGCTTCCAGTTTGGCCTCCGCCCGCCGCACCACGTCTTCGGTGGCCCACCCCCGATAATCCGGATCGGGGTCGACGAACTGGGCTTCCGACAGGTCCAGGCAAACCGCGGAACCGTAATACATCTCGAGCGCCAACTGGTCGATGGGAAGACCTGCCGGGTCATACTCGATGGTGGCATCAGTATGCGTTCCGGCGTGCTCACTGATGATCAGATTTCGTGCATAGAAACCGATCTCGGTGTGGTGCTGACGTTTGAACCCTTCGTGATCCTGATTTGTCGGAGTGAACGTCTTCTGATGACCGAACCACATGGGCATGCCTTCGTACAGCGGACGAGTCAGATCGACCACTTTCTGCGATCGATCCAACAGCCCACTGCCCAAAAGCGGGGTGCTGGCCGGAGCGCTGCGAACTGCGAACTCTTCCACAGCTTTGCGCTGACCCTCTGCGATCAACTCGCTGCGTGTGACGACAGTCATTCTCATTCCCTCAGGTCTGCCGAGCCAGTGCTCGGAATGATTTGTTGAAGTACAGCAGCGGGTCATGCTCAGGCCCGCAGTTCGACCAGCGCACCTGACCGACAACAAGATCGTGCTCGATGATCTGCACCCGGGAGACCACCTCGCAGTCCAGGTTGTACAGAGCGCCGGCGATCTGTGGCGTTGCGACCTCGGGGTTGTCGCGATGGATCAACACGTCGGGATGCAGGAACTTTGGCGTACCCGGCTGGGCTGAGCTCGCCGCCAGGTCGACCTGAGCAGCCGAGAGGATGTTGATACCGAACCGGTCCCCGGAAGCTATCGCCGCGGCCGCAGCCGAATTCGATTTCAGCGAGCACACCAGTCGCGGGGGTGCCGCCGACAGCGAAGAACACGAACTGATGGTCACCCCCCACGGTTGACCGTCGACGTCGACGGTCAGGATCACCACTCCGGTGGCCAGTACCCGCATCGCCTCGACGAAGTTCGGGGTCTGCTCGGTTGGTGCGGCCACATTCACCGGCAATTCGGCAGACGGGGCGATCGAACTCTGTTCGACGATTCGGTCTGTTTGGGTCGAGTTCATGATGGCTCCCTAGGAGATACCTACATAATCACGCACCAGGCGCGCAGCGACACTGCGGTCGGTCTTGCTGTAAACCAGGCCCTTCACGAAGGCCGGCGGGGTGGCATTGACGTTCTCGAACAACGCGACCCGGCCCGCGTGAGCACCCGAGAGCAGGTCGAAGACAAAGTTGAAGAACGTGTTCTTCTCCCGCGCCGTGACCCCGGTCCCCGGGAAGTAGGCATCCATCTTGGGGCCGAACTCAGGATGGTCCCAGACCTTCTCGGGCCACCGCGCGATGAGGGCCTGACCGCTGAGGTCTTGGATCTGATAGGTGATCCTGGGGTAGTTCTCGATGGAGTACAGGCGTCCGGCGGTCACCAGCTCCGGGTTCGGTACCTGCACGCCGTTCCACTCCACCGACTCGTGGATGGTGGCCAACGCATAGGCCTTGAGGGTTTGCGCGTACAGCGTCACATCGGCGACCGCGGTCTGCACGCCGGGAATCTTGTCGGTGCCCAGGATCTCGGTGATCACCTGCGCCACACCGGCAAAGATCTCCGCACGGAAAGCCAATCTGGTCATCACCGACCACAACGAGAAGGCGCAGCTCTCGTAGTAGAGGGTGAGCAGATTCAAGTTGTGCGCACTGAAGACGTACTCCCGTGGGATGAACACGTTGTCGAACATGATGATCTGGTCCATCTCCTCGCCCGCGTGGTCGAGAGGGTGATCAGCACGCGGCGAGTCCATCTTCGCGGTGGCCTCACGGAGCAACAGGGTCAAACCCGGGGTGTTGATCGGAATGGCCGCCCAGATGGCCGCGTCCGGCCCCAGACCCGGCCCCAAGGTGGTGGACAAGGTGAAGAAATGGCCGAGGGCGCCCATACTGCCGGCCACTTTCGCTCCGTTGAGCACGATACCGTCAGCAGTCTCCTTGACGATCCGCAGCTGCGAAGGGCGTTCGTTGCGAGGAATACTCTTGTCCGACTGGGGATCTGCAATCAGATCGGTGCTCAGCAGGTTGTGATCGGCCGACAGCGAAACGAAGTCGCGGATGTTCTGCGCAAACTCCGGGTTCTCCGCTTCGATTCGGTCGATGGTGGACAGGAACCCCAGCGCCATCATGGCGCCGTAGTCGACCGGTCGACCGTAGACGCCCATGGTTCGCTTGGTGATGAACTCCGTGCTGTTCTTCTTGGCCAGCAGATGCTCCCGCGTCGTCGGGACCTGCCAGCCGATGCCGCGACGTGCGCCGTCGTCTCCGGTGTAGGTGAGGATGTTTCGCGATTGAGGGTCGAACTGCGCATCGAGCACCGCGGCGGTGGTCTCCACGGCACGAAGGTCCGGATGTGTTGTGACGTCCTCGATCTCCTGTCCACGAGAGTCCACGATCCGGCGGCCATCACGCAGGGTTTGCTTGTACAGGTCACCGGTGAGCAGATGCGGTTCCGGACTGTCCTTCAGCGCGGCGACCACCTTGTCGATGCGGAGTCGCTCGGCGTCGATGATTTCAGGCATTGGTGGTGCTCCCATCGGTTATCACTGCGATTGCTTCGGCTTCAATGAGAAAGCCGTCGTACATCAGGCCGGACACCCGAACCGCAGTGCCGCACGGCCCCGGGTCGGGTAGGTATTGCATGCGGACGGCTGTCATCTTGGCCCAGTTGCGTTGGACCTCATCGCCGTCACCGTCGAAGCAGTAATAGGTGTTGAGTTTGACGACATGGCTCCAATCCGCGCCTGCCACGGCCAGGGTCTTGGTGATGTTCTCGAACACGTTGCGGGTCTGCACCTCGATGTCACCGTGTCCCACGACGTTGCCGTGAGCATCGGCCGACAACTGACCGCCGACGAACACCACGTTGCCGACGCGCCAGCCCTGGGAGAACGGCGTAGGCATATGCCAGTCCCAGGTGTCCGACGGCATCAGTCGCTGCCGGGTGGCGTTGGCGGGGATGTCCAGTCCCGCAATGGCTTCGATCATCAGATCTCCTTTGTGTTCTGCGTTGTTCGAGTTGCTCAGGAACGAGGTTCGGCGACGTCGCGGTACTGCCGCGGAATGCTGGCTGACTCTTCGGCAGCCCTGGCCGGATCCGGCAGGGGAGGCTGGCGACGGACCAGTCGGATATAGACGAAGAAGGTCACCACAGATCCGACGATCCAGGAAAGGTCGATCCCACCAATGAGATTGGTGACGAATCCGTTGAACCACTCACCGGACATGAAGGGCAACTGCACGACGAAGCCGATGACGTAGGCGGTTACTGCTGCGATGTTGTAGTGCCCGTAGATGCCACCCGAGGGCAGGAAGAAGGATTCGACGTGGTACTCACCCTTGCGGATCAGGTAGTAGTCGACGAGATTGATGATGCTCCAGGGGATCAGGAAATAGAGCAGGATGTGGATGAAGTTCCCGTAGGCCACCAGGAAGTTGTCCGCGAACACCATGGCGATGTACACCGCGACGACGCTGACCAGGGTGGCGATCGTCGCCCTGGCGCCGGCCCCCGGCAGCCAGGAGTTCTTGAAAGTCTGGATGGTGGTCGCCACACAAAGCGCGGGGCCGTAGAGATTGATGGTGCACGCGTCGATGGAGCCGAGAAAGAAGATCGCCATCACGAAAATCCCGACGCCGGCCGGCAGCAGCGCGTTCAGGCCGACCAGGCTGCCATCGGAGATACGGCCCAGCAGTGCTCCGATCGCCATCATCGGGATGGCTCCGCCCGCAGAACCCAGGTAGGTCGCCCAGAATGTTCCGGAGGAGGACACCCGGACCGGTAGATAACGTGAGTAGTCGGATACATAAGGGGCATAGGCGAGTTGCCAGATTGCCGCGATCGAGAGCATTCCAACGAAGCCCTGCATGTTGAACTCGGCGGCGGTTTCGGTGCCAGGGCCCTCCCCGGTGATGACGTAGAACAGTGTCAGTACCGCGGCCAGCGCGAACAGCGGCATCAGCAGCTTGTTGACCTTGTGGATCATCTCGTAGCCGAAGATGACCAATACCAACGTGACGGCGCCACTGATGATGAGCGCTACCGTGGCATCCAATTCCGGGAATATCACCTGAAGCGACGACGCGGCCAGGATCAGGATCGACGCCAGGAACCCGATGTACATGAGAACCACGACTGCCAGCACCAACAGCGATCCACGAAGGCCGAACTGGCCACGACTCTGCACCATCTGCGGGACTCCCAACCGTGGCCCCTGCACCGAGTGCAGGGCGACAAAGATGGCACCGATCAGATTGCCCACGGTGATAGCGACGATGGCCCACGCCGGTGGGAGTTGATAGACGGTGGTTCCCAGCACACCGGTGACCAGCGTCAACGGCATGATCTGGACTCCGAACCAGATGGGGAACAGTCCGCGAGCCCGGCCATGCCGGGCCGATTCGGGGACGGGGGAAATGGTGACCTGCTCGACGTGAGCAGTGTGGTCTTTCGATTGCATAGGTCGGGTTGTGTCCTTTGCGGATCGGAGTCGGATTGTTGAAGGCAAACCATCGGCGCAGCCATTGGCGCGCCCGTGAGCCACGGGCTGCGCACCGGTTCAGATTTCCGCCGAACGCCTTGTGCACCAAGGAAATACACGTTGCTTCCTGAGGAGCCTTGTGAGCGTCTTCCTCAGGGGCGCCGCCGGAGATCGGTCAGTCGTGAGGTCGTCGTTGCTTGTGCGGCCACACTATTTTTTGTGCGGCGAATCGGTAAAGCCTCTAAGGCGCTCGTGTAAGTCCGGTAATGTAAAAGTAACCGAGAGTTACATCACCGTTTTATCCGCGCGGCTCCGCTTCGGCTCTTGACCAGCAAAAATGCGGCGACCACCGGCTGCCGGAATCAGAGCGCGGTCCTTGACCGCGAGCCCGTTACGTCGAATGAGTTACAAGGTGGGCGGAGTGTTGACCCACACGATCTGTGCCACCGTGACCCCGTGATTGGTGTACGAGTGCTCCCGCATGCTGTCGAACGTCATGGAGTCACCAGCGTGGAGTTCGAAGCGTTGATGGCCATCCAGAACCAACTCGATCGAGCCCTTGATGACATAGAGAAACTCTTCACCGAAGTGCTGCAAACCGCCTTCGGTGCCGGCGCCCGGCTGAACCGTCACCATCAGGGACTCCAGGGTGGACTCGCCGGTGTACAGCTTCTCCCATGCCAACCCGGGCGTCCGCATGGGCAGCAACACACGTTCGTGTCTGCGGACCACCGGCGACCTGTCCGGATCGTCGACCTCGAGCAAGTTGCCCAGTGTCATCCCGAACGCGCGGCCGAGCTTGTGCAAAGACCCCACCGATGGCATCGACTGACCACGCTCCAGACTGCTGACCGTGGACGCTGCGACCCCCGACTTCTCGGCCAGTTCCCGCAGCGACCAACCCATTCCGCTGCGCAGCTGCCGAATCCGCTGGCCGATGGCGTTCGCGGGTGAGACGTGATCGGGAAAATGCGCGTTGAGGTTGGCCCGGATGGCGGCCGCCGACCAGCCCTCTTCGTCGACGAGGCGCTTGAGCTCCCGCAACCGCTCGACATCGGCAGCAGAGTAAACCCGATGGCCAGAGGCGGTGCGGCGAACGCTGAGCAACCCCTCGTTCTCCCACATCCGGATCCGGCTCGGTGACGTGCCAACCAGCTTGGCCACCTCACCCACCGACCGTGACCGATCAATCGCCATCGTGTGTCTCTTCAGTCAGAATCTCTGGCCCGCTACGCGATGTCGTCGCAGCGGCGGGCCCGGAACAGTTTGACTTCACCCTTGACACCTTTGAGCTTCTTGGCTCCGGCGAACGACCACTGGTAGCCGCCGGCATCGCCGATCGCGTCGCGGGCCGCCTCGGCCACAAGTACCGCTCCGGGTCGGGCAGCGCCGGTGACTCGGCTGGCCAGGTTCACCGGTGCGCCGAACCAGTCGCCGGCACGGCTGACGGCCTCGCCGAAGGCCAGACCGACCCGCAGCCGAGGGAAGTTGTTGTCCGCCTGCGCCGCACCGCAGAGCTGAAGCATCGCGTCCAGCAGTAACGCCGGGTCGGGGCAGACCAGCATCACCGCGTCGCCGATGGTCTTCACCAGCCGCACCGGGGGCACGGCGACCTCGCGCGCCATATCGGCCAGGTGGTTGGCCAGCCGCTCCAGCTGCTCGGGTTCGACGGCCTCGCCCAGACGGGTGAATCCGACGAGATCGGCGAAGGCAACCGCGATCTCACGCGCGCCGGGAAGCGGTGCGCCGGCCGCACGTTCGCTGGCGCTGACGGCTTCGGTCTCCATCGAGTGCCGCAGTTGCAACAGCAGCATCTCCCACACCAGTTCCCCGAGCAGCGGCTCGACCTGGACCACGAGGTCCTCGAGCCGTTGCGCGATCTGCAGTTCGGTGGCGCCGGGTTGCAGCACCGTCGCCAGTCCGGTGAACCGCATGACCTCGGCGGCGGTGGCCAGCCCGTCAGCCAGGGTGCGGGACACCTGCACCAGGTTCTCCGGGTCGATCCCGAGTTCGACGCACTTCTGCAGCACTGCGGCGATATTGGCGTCGGCTTTCAGGAACACCTTGGCATCGACGTTGTCCACCCGCGGCAGCCCCGCCGCCCGCAGCACACGCTGCACCAGTTCGACGTCCATTCCGGTGTCGTGGCTGACCTGCCGGGTCGAGACGTAGGTGCCGTCGTCACCGATGACGCGGCGCGGCGCCAACAGCATGGGTGAAAAGGAGTTACGGATCTGTTCGGCGGTGATGCCGCGGTCCAGCAGCCAGTCGATCAGCTCTTCGCGTTCGTCGGCCACGCCTCAAGGTACAACGCGGGCGTCACGCACCGCCGGTGCTGTCGACGGCGCCAGCAGATCGGCCAGATCGTCGGGATAGCGGACCACGACGGTGGCGCCGTCGGCGAACCGGTACGGTCGCCCAGACACGATGCCGGTGAACTGTTTTCGCAGCCGCGACATCTCGGCGCGCACCGTCACCACCCTGGTGGGATCGCCGTAGAGGTCGGCAGCCAACTCGGGTGCGGTCCGGCCGTCGGGATGGCGTGCCAGGATCAGCAGGATCTCGGCGTGCCGCAGCGAGATGTCGTGGCGCCAGCTGCCGAACTGCCCCACCATCTCCAGCACCGGTGTGCCCGTCAGATCCAGCGTCACTCGCAGATCGGACACCCCGGCTTCTTCACCACTGGTCACCCGAACCAGCCACCCACCCGGCAGCAACTCGATGTCACACATGCCCAGCGGCGGCACCCATGCCCGGCCGGGTGCCAGCTCCTCCGGCAGCAGGATGCGGTTGTGCAGGGGCAGCGAATCGACGGCCGCGACCCAGCCTTCGGTATCAACGGCCAACGCCGGCGCCGCGATACGGGCCAGGATCGGGGCAGCGACGGTACGAAGCCGGTTGAGGGTGCGGTCATGTTGCTCACGAAGATGTGACTCGGCCAGCCGGGCCACAACGTCGACCAGGGCGACGGTGGTGGGATGCACGGTGGCAGCCGGACCGGAGACGTCGACAACGCCCAGCACCTGCCCGGTGCGCGGGTCGCGGATCGGGGCTCCGGCGCAGGTCCAGGGATGGTGGCTGCGCAGGTAGTGCTCGGCACAGAACACCTGGACAGCCCGGTGCGACGCGAGGGCGGTTCCGATGGCGTTGGTTCCCACCGCCGACTCGCCCCAGTTCGCACCCTCGACGAAGCCCAACCTGTCGGCGTTGGACAGCACCTGCGGCGAGCCCGACCGCCACAGCACCCGGCCCTGCGCATCCGCCACAACCAGGATGTTGTCCCCGTCGGCAACCAGCGATTCCAGACCGCGTGATACTTCGTCGAGCACCGCCATCAGTCCGGACTCGCGTCGCAACACATCCACCGAGCCGGCCTCGACCACCGGCGGGGTGTGCCTGTCGGGGTTGATGCCCTTGGCTTTCATCCGCTGCCAGGAGTCGCCGATGACCGAGCGCGGACGGGCCGGGGCCCGCGCGCCCGCCATGGTGGCGTCGTAGACGGCCGACATCAGGCGCGCGTAACTGCGCGGATCTTCGCCGACCGCGACGGCGGGTTCAGGCACGTGCATCGCCCATGATTGTGCTACCGGTCACATTGAAGCGCCAGCGCCGCAGGTCAGCATCACCGGTAGACCAGCCCACCGTCGATCAGGCCGGACTGCCCCGTCATGTAGTCGGCATCGGGGCCGGCGAGGTATGAGACGAAGCCGGCCACGTCGTCCGGGGTCTCCGCGCGGCCCAATGCGATCCCGCCCACGAACTTGTCGTAGGTCTCCCCGACCGCGGCCCCGGTGAGTTCGGCGAATCGTTGGTCGATCTCCACCCACATGTCGGTTCCCACCACCCCGGGGCAGTAGGCGTTGACCGTGATGCCGTCCGCGGCGTACTCCTTGGCGGCGGCCTGGGTGAGGGCGCGGACAGCGAACTTGGTGGCACTGTAGACACCGAGCATCGCGAAGCCGTCATGGCCTGCGATGGACGAGGCATTGATGATCTTGCCCGCGGTGCCGTTCTTCTTGAACATGGCGCTGGCGGCCTGGATGCCCCACAGCACACCGTCGACGTTGATGGACCAGATCCGTTGCAGCTCTTGTGGTGTGACATCGGCGATGGGGCCGACAAGCGCCACGCCGGCGTTGTTGACCATGATGTCGAACCCGCCGAGTGCCTGCGCGGCGTGATCGACCGCGGCGAACACCTGCTCGCGGTCACTGACGTCGGCGACGAAGGCGGTGGACTTCTGCCCGATCTCGGCGATCTCTTCGGCAACGGCGTTGATTCCGTCCGGATGTACGTCCACCACAGCGATATCGGCGCCGTCGCGGGCCAGTCGCAGGGCGATACCGCGGCCGATCCCCCGGCCGCCGCCGGTGACCAGGGCTACTTTTCCTTGCAGGGTCATGATGCTCCGTTCGGGTCGACGAGAACTTTCATCTTGGTTCCGGCGTGCAATGCTTCGAAGCCCTCGTCGATCACGTCGTCCAGGGCGATCGGGGTGACCCAGCCGGTGGTGTCATAGGCGCCTTGGGCCATCAATGCGATCACCGCTTCGAAGTCGGCGCCGGTGTAACACAGCGAACCCTGGATCCGGGACTCGTTCATGACGAGCTTGAGAAGCGGTGTGTTCAGCGGCTTTTCGTAGATCGCTACGCTGACCATCGGCTTTCTGGCACCGACACAGGCCAGTGCGGTCTCCACGGCCGGCTGCACACCAGCCGCGTCGAACACCGCGTCGGCCAAGCGTCCGGCCGTGTGGTCGGCGATGAACTCCGGTACGTCGACCTGGGTGGGATCGAGTGTCCGCGCACCGAGCTTCTCGATCGCCGCGCGGCGGGTGGCAGCGGGTTCGACAACCAGCACATCCTCGATTCCCTTGCCGCGCAGGGCGAACCACAGACCGATTCCGATGGGTCCGGCCCCGAACACCATGGCCGTGTCACCAGGCTGCACCTCACCGAGGGTGGCGGCGTGGTATGCCACCGACATCGGCTCGACGAGCGCGCCCAACTCGAGGGACACGGTGTCGGGCAGCCGGTGCAGCATGTGGACCGGAACGACCGAGTATTCGGCCATGCCGCCGTCGGACATCAATCCGTGGAAACCGATCTGCGCACAGATGTTGTAGTTGCCCTGGCCGCAGGCGGCGCACTGGTGGCAGGTGTACAGCGGCTCGACCGCCACCCGGTCGCCTTCCGACCAACCGGTGACACCGTCGCCGATGTCGGTGATGACGCCGGAGAACTCGTGCCCCAGGGTCAAGGGCAGTTGCTGGTGGGTGAGGGGGTGCGGCGAGGTGGGCACGAAGATGGGGCCGGCGTAGTACTCGTGCAGGTCGGTACCGCAGATGCCGTTGAAGCCGACTTTGAGCTTGACGGTGCCGGGCGAGGGGCTGGGCTCCCGAACGTCGGCGACCTCGACTTTGTTCGGACCGTAGTACACAGCTGCTCTCATGCGGCCATGTCTATGTGACCGCAGACACAGCGCGAAAGAGTTGCACAGGGTTGCGCGGGCCCGCGGTGCAACGTAGCGCAACTCTTGTGAGCATCCACCCGCGACGTGTGCCCTGGATCACATGACTTCCACTCTTGAACCTTCTGTTGATGTGAGCCCGCAGCAGCGGGTTGACGCTTGGCTCGCCGATTTCGAGACCGCACTCGCCGTCCGTGACGTGGAACGGGCCGCGAGCATGTTCGCCACTGACAGCTACTGGCGTGACCTGGTGTCCTTCACCTGGAACATCAAGACCGTCGAGGGCCGTGACGGTGTTGCCGACATGCTGACCGAACGGCTGGCCGGCACTGATCCCTCGCACTTTCGCACCCGCGAGACGCCGACCGAGGCCGATGGTGTGACCTCGGCTTTCATCGAATTCGAGACCGGTGCCGGCCGTGGCATCGGCCACCTGCGCCTCAAGGGTGATCAGGCCTGGACTTTCCTGACCGCACTGCAGGAGCTCAAGGGCCACGAGGAGCGCAAGGGTCCGTCGCGGGTGATGGGCGCCGTGCACGGCAGTGATCCCGATCCACGCTCCTGGGCGGAGAAGAAGGCCGCCGAGGATGCGTCGCTGGGGCGTAGCAAGCAGCCCTACATCCTGGTGGTGGGCGGCGGGCAGGGCGGTATCGCACTCGGCGCCCGGCTGCGTCAGCTCGGAGTGCCCGCCCTGGTGGTCGACAAGCATGACCGGCCCGGTGATCAGTGGCGCAAGCGGTACAAATCGCTGTGCCTGCACGACCCGGTCTGGTACGACCACCTGCCCTATCTGCCGTTCCCGCAGAACTGGCCGGTGTTCGCACCGAAGGACAAGATCGGCGACTGGCTGGAGTTCTACACCCGCGTCATGGAGGTGCCGTACTGGTCGAAGACGTCGTGCACCTCGGCCCGGTACGACGGCGGACGTTGGACCGTCGAGGTGGACCGCGACGGTGAGAAGTTGACCCTGAACCCCACCCACCTGGTCCTGGCCACCGGGATGTCAGGCAAGCCGTCCATCCCGACGTTGGCCGGTCAGGACGTGTTCGCTGGTGAGCAACACCATTCGTCGGCGCACCCCGGACCGGACCGTTATGTCGGCAAGAAGGTGGTGGTGATCGGATCCAACAACT
Source organism: Mycobacterium sp. MS1601 (assembly GCF_001984215.1). Classification (NCBI taxonomy): domain Bacteria; kingdom Bacillati; phylum Actinomycetota; class Actinomycetes; order Mycobacteriales; family Mycobacteriaceae; genus Mycobacterium; species Mycobacterium sp. MS1601. Next base: position 3,898,349 of record NZ_CP019420.1, on the reverse strand, counting down.
CCGCTCACGACATCTGTAAAGCGTTGGTGGAGAACGGTGTCGACACCACGATGGTGCAGCGCAGCTCGACGCACATCGTGCGCTCGGACTCGCTGATGGACATCGGCCTCGGGGACCTGTACTCCGAGCGGGCACTGGCCGCCGGTATGACCACGGAGAAAGCGGACCTGACGTTCGCGTCGCTGCCCTACCGGATCATGCACGAGTTCCAGATCCCGCTGTATGACAAGATCCGCGAACGCGACAAGGACTTCTACGACCGTCTGACCGCGGCCGGTTTCGAATTGGACTGGGGCGACGACGGTTCCGGTCTGTTCATGAAATATCTGCGTCGCGGCTCGGGCTACTACATCGACGTCGGCGCTTGCGATCTGGTGGCCGACGGCACCATCAAGCTGGCGCACGGGCAGGTTGATCGTCTCACCGAGGATTCGGTGGTGCTCGCCGACGGGACGGTTCTGCCCGCGGATGTGGTGGTGTACGCGACGGGCTACGGCTCGATGAACGGCTGGGCCGCCGACCTGATAGGCCAGGACGTTGCCGACAAGGTGGGCAAGGTCTGGGGCCTGGGCAGCGGCACCACCAAGGATCCCGGACCGTGGGAGGGCGAGCAGCGCAACATGTGGAAACCCACTCAGCAGGAGAACCTGTGGTTCCACGGCGGCAACCTGCACCAATCCCGGCACTACTCGCTGTATCTGGCACTGCAGCTCAAGGCCCGCTATGAGGGCATCCCGACGCCGGTGTACGGGCTGCAGGAGGTGCACCACCTGTCGTGAGGTAAACAGGTATCCGTGTGGCGGTGGGTCATCGGGGTGGCGACGTTGGTGGTCGTCACCCTGCTGGCCGGCTACACCGTCATGAACGCGCGAACCTTCCAGCTGGCCGGCGAGCTGGTGTCTCGGGTCGACACGGCCGACAAAGTGGTGGCGCTGACGTTCGATGACGGCCCCAGCGACCACACCCCTGAGGTGCTGGGCATGCTCGCCGAGGCCGACGTGCCCGCGACGTTCTACCTCAATGGCGCTGACCTGGACCAATTCCCCGCGCACGGCGCGGCCATCGCGCAGGCCGGTCACCAGATCGGCAACCATACCTACACCCACCGGCGAATGGTGTTCGTGTCACCGTCGACAGTTGCCGACGAGGTGCAGCGCACCGACGCCGCGATCGCTCGCACGGGGTATCGAGGCACCGTCACCTTCCGCCCTCCGTACTGCAAGAAGCTCTGGAGCCTGCCGCGGTATCTCGCCGCGCACCATCGTGTGACGGTGACATGGGACGTGGAACCTGACTCCGCCGGGAATCCCTCTACCGCTGAGATAGTCGAGGAGACGGTGCGTGACGTCCGTCCCGGCTCGATCATCCTGCTGCATGTCATGGCGGACTCCCGGGCACCGTCGCGAGCGGCAGTGCCGTTGATCATCGACCGACTGCGCGCCGACGGCTATCGGTTTGTCACGGTCACCGATCTGCTGGCGCAACGATGAATGTCGACGGGCTGCCGCCCATTGTCGGCGACGGTCCCACTGTGTTGTTGCTGGGCAATGCACCCAGTGTGCTGTCGCTGGCCCATCAGCAGTACTACGGCAATCCACGCAACGCGTTCTGGACCATAACCGGTGAGCTGTACGGTTTCTCGGCATCGGCGCCGTATCCGGAGCGGGCCGCCGCGCTGGTCTCTCACGGGGTGGCCGTCTGGGATGTGCTGAAGTTCTGTCGCCGGGCCGGCAGCCTGGATTCGGCCGTGGAGCCGGACAGCATGGTGGCCAACGACTTTGCCGCGTTCTACCGTGAGCATCCCACCATCACCCGGGTGTTCTTCACCGGAGGCGCGGCGGAGACGAACTACCGCAGGCTGGTGGGCGTGGACGACCTGCGCGCATTCATCCGGTTGCCGTCAACCAGCCCGGCGCACACCATGCCCGTCGCACAGAAGCTGGGGGCGTGGCGGGAGGCGTTGGCTGCGCCGGCTACGGGTCGTCGCCGGGGTCGATGATCCGCTCACCGGTGGTGGATGTTGTTGGTGCGGGATTGTCCGCAGTCGAGGTCTGGCGGGCGGGGTCCATCCGGTGACACCACCGTCGGGTCGGTTGCGGGTGGTCCAGCCGGTGGTCTCGACCATGCGGTTGTCCGGACCGCACGCCAGGGTCAGATCGTCGATGTCGGTTCTTCCGCCGTTCTTCCGGTCTCGGTTGGCATGGTGCACCTGGCAGCGCTAAGCGCTGGCGGTGCAGCCGGGCACGGACCGCCGTAAGGCCGGATTTCACTCGCACAAACGGATCCAAACCGACGTTTGGGCGGGCAGGAACCTCAGCTGACGGGCGGGCGGCGGTGCGCCCAGGGATGGTCGGCCTCGATCTCGGCGCTCAGCGACAACAGCGTCGCCTCGTCGTAGGGGCGCCCGACCAACTGGATCGACAGCGGTAACCCACTTCGGTCCAGCCCCCACGGCACCACCGCGGCCGGCTGACCCGTCGCGTTGAACGCCGCTTGAAACGGCGTGCGCGCCGCCACCAGCGTCAGCGTCGACACCGCCCCCAGCCTGCGGTAGGCGCCCACCCGGGACGGTCCGGTTGCTGTCCCCGGCGTGATCACCACGTCGACGTCGTCGAAGATCGCCATCACGCGCGAGGCGAACTCCGCCTCAGCGGCACGGATCTTGGCCATGCGGGCGTCGGAGAACATCCGCCCGATGCGCGCCATCCCGCGGGTGCGCGAGTCGAGTCGCTCGGCGTGCGGCAGGGTGCGCACGTCGTCGTAGATTCCGCGGAAGTAGCGCGGCAGGACGTGGCCGTAGACGGCGGTGCGCGGATAGTCGATCTCGCGCAACACCACGTCGTGGCCGAGTTCTTTGAGGACCGCGCCGGCCTGGTGCACCGCAGCCCGGTGCTCGGCATCGCGGTATGCGGTCACCATCGGTGGGACGTTGACGCTCAACGCAATTCGCAGCCGATTGGGCGGCCGTGACGCCGCCCGCACAAACCCGCCCTGCGGTCCCGGCATCGCCTTGTCACACGTCACGTCCAGGAACAGCGCGGCGTCCTCGACGGTGTGGGCCATGGGCCCGTACACCGACATGCCGCACCAGGCGTCGTCATGCGGCGCCAACGGCACCCGATCGCGTTGCGGTTTGATGCCGTACAGACCGCACCAGGTCGACGGGATCCGGATGGATCCGGCGCCGTCAGACCCCAGCGCCATCGACGCCAGCCCCGCGGCCACCGCCGCGCCACTGCCGCCGCTGCTGCCACCCGGGGTGCGGGCCAGATCCCACGGATTGTGGGTGGCGCCGAAGGCGACCGTCTCGGTGAACGGCCAGATCATCATCTCCGGCACAGCGGTCTTGCCCAGGATCACCGCACCGGCGTCGCGCAGCAGCCGCACCACCTCGGAATCCTTCGTGGGGGCCGGGCCGTGGGCGTTGCTGCCGTAGGTGGTGGTGGCACCGGCGATGTCGACGTCGTCCTTGATGGCGATCGGCACGCCCAGCAGCGGTAACCGTTCCCCCGCGTCCAGGCGTTCCTGGGCGGCCGCGGAGTCGGCGCGGGCGGACTCGGCAAACACCACGCGGTAGGCCCGCAGCTCGGGGTCCAGCCGGTTGATCCGATCCAGGTACAGCTCCGTCAGCTTCGGCGCGGTAATGGCACCGGCGGCCAGCATGCGTGCCTGCTCGGCGGCGCCGGCGAAGGCCAACTCGATGTTGTCCATCGGCGCAGCGTAACTCAGGTGCCGTGGCGCCCCGCGTATTCGCCTGGGGCGCAACCCAGCATGCAGCGGAAGTCGTTGGTGAAATGTGCCTGGTCATACCAGCCGTGGCGCACCGCGAGCTCGGCCAGGTCCACGCCCGGCTGCGTTTCGATGTCGAAAGCGGCCCGCTGCAGCCGGTAGCGGCACAGCACCCATTTCATCGGCACCCCGACATACCGCTTGAACACCTTTTGGGTGGTACGGGCGCTCCACGGCGCCCGGTCGGTCACGTGTTCGACCCGGCGTACGTCGGCGTCGTCGCGGATACCGTCGAGCAGGATGCGCAGTGCACGGTAGGTGGGATCCGGATCCGGTTGATGCGCGGCGATCGCGGCGTCGAGTTGGGTCGCCGCCATGAACCGGTCGTCGTCAACGGCCAGCGGGCGACCGAACAGGTTCGCCACGGGCAGCGTCTTCCCGGTGTATTCGGAGGCATCGTGACCGAAGCGCGCCGCGAACCCGCCGGGGTGGAATCGCGCACCGACCACCGTCCCCGATCGGTGCAGCGTGGTCTCGAACACGGTGGTGACCACCCCCTGGATCAGGGTGCTCGGCAGGGGGTACCCGTGCCGCGGACCGTCGGTGCCCCACTCATGGGTGAGGTGCATGACAGGGAAGGTGATGACGGTGCTGTGGTGGTTCTGCCCTTCGGGCAGGTCCCAGTGCACCGACCAGAAATGCTCGACGTACTCGGCCGCTTCCGGTGACGGCGCCCACCGGCTGAGCGCGAAGGCGTCCGCGGAGTTGGCTCTGCCGACAACTCCGAGTTGCGGCGTCTTTTTCCAAGCGTCCACGCACCGATCCTAGGAACACTGGCCGACATGAGCGTTTCACCGATCCCTGCCGGTTACACCAGCCTGACGCCCTTCCTCGTGATCGACGGCGCAGCCGCGGCCATCGACTTCTATGTGTCGGTGTTCGGGGCGACGGTGATCGAGAAGTTGGACTCACCCGACGGTTCGATCGCACACGCCGAACTGGACTTCGGTCATGGCCGGCTGCAGCTCTCGGACCCCAACCCGCAATTCGGCCTGGCGGCTCCCCCGTCCGGCACCGACGTCACCCATTCAACGGTGCTGTACTGCGCCGACGCCGATGACGTGGTGGCCCGCGCCGAGGCGGCCGGTGCCATCATCCGCGAGCCGCTGTCGACATTCGTCACCGGTGACCGGTTCGCCTCGATCCTGGATCCGTTCGGCCAGCGGTGGGCGGTGATGACCCGCGTCGAGGACGTCAGCCCGCAGGAGCGGGACCGGCGGTTGGCGCAGTGGTCAGTCCAGAATCTGTAGGCCACGGCGCCGGGGCATGGGCTGCCGCGGTGAACCCGAGCCGGTTCGTTACCGTGGCTGGATGTCCTGTGTGTTCTGTTCCATCGTCGCGGGCGACGCCGACGCCATCCGCGTGTACGAGGACGACGACTACCTGGCGTTCCTCGATATCCGACCCATCGTCCGCGGCCACACGCTGGTGGTTCCCAAACAGCACTCGGTGGATCTGACCGACACGCCGTCCGACACCGTGGCCGGCCTGGTACGTATCGGGCAACGGATCGGGCAGGCGGCGCGCAACTCCGAGCTGGCGGCCGACGGCAACAACATCGTCATCAACGACGGCAAGGCCGCATTCCAGACGGTGTTCCACCTCCACCTGCACGTTGCGCCCCGTCAGGACGGTGACAAGCTCTCCTTTGCAAAAGGCCTGGTGGTGCGCAAGGACCCGGACCGCGAGGGCACCGGCCGCATCCTGCGGGAGGCGCTGGCGCGGTTGTAGCTCACGGCGTCAGCGCGGTGGCCATGAGCGTGGCAGCCCGACCGTCGGGAAGCGTTCGGCGATGCCACAACGCAAGCAGCATCTCGGATGCGGGAAGCCGCACAGTGACAGGTTCGCCCTGCCCGATGGTCACCGCAGGTCTGTCGAGGTCCGTCGGGTGCAGGTGTAGCGCGGCATCGAGCGGCTCGATGCGACCGAGTGCCACCTGACGCGGGTAGAAGACGTCTTTGACCTCCTGCACACCGTCCCACGCGAGCTCCGGGTCCATCGTCTGGTGAATCCCTTGTGCTGCAAGCAGATCCCAAGTGTGCACCACAGTTTCGTGAATCTGTCGTCTGATCCAGAACGAGGCGAAGCCGGCCCCCGATGCCGGCCCGAACACCCACGCAGGGGCGTCCGGACCGGCCGTCGCCAACGTCGTCACCAATTGATCCGCACGATCGGAGTACCACGTCGTCAGGGCTTCACGCGGTACGTCCTGCCCCGTCGGGATGTTCGTCCCCGCCTCTGCCCCAACCTGGGCGGCCGCCCACTCGTGGATACCACCGAGGTGGCGCACCAGGTCCTCGACCGTCCACTGCGGGCAGGACGGCACCGCGAGGGTGATGTCCGCCGTCTCGAGGACGTCGGCGAATCGTCGTGTGGCAGAACGCAGGGCGTCGACGGAAATCATGCGGACATGATCGACCTGCGCCGGGCATCAACGCCATTCAATCTCTGCCAACTATGGTCCAATCCGCGCCATCTCAGTCCAGCGGCAGTGGGGCGTTGGCCGAGTCCAGGTGTTCGACGGTGGTGAACACCAGATCCTCGGAGCCGATGTTCTCGATGTCGTGTAGCAGGAATTCACCTGCGGCGAAGGAGAAGTGGCGGGTTTCACCGGCGTTGTAGGACACGTCGCGGGTGGTGCCGTCGGAGGTGTGCTGGCGACTGCGGCCTGCGTTCACCGCGGTCCAGAAGTAGTCCAGCACGTGGCGGTGGGTGTGGAAGCGTTCACCCGGCGCCAGCCTGATCTCCCAGACCCGTACTCGGTCGTTCTGCGACAGCAGCCGCGAGCCGACATGCCCGTCATAGGCGTAGGTCTCGAACTCGGCCTTCAGTTCGTCGCTCCAGCCGTCGAAGTTCTCGGCGACCAGGACACCGGCCAGCGGGGCGTCGGTGAGGAATTCGGTGGTCATAGTGTGCCTTTCTCTGGGATTTGGGCGTGAATCCGACCGCTCAGCGACCGAAATCACGCCGAAATCGCTACTTGCCGGGGGCGTAGAGGCCGAAGCGGAGGTCCGGGTCGCCGGGGGTCCAGGTGCAGTCGAACTGTGAGCGGGTGCCCATTGCCTTCACCCGGTGCAGCAGCCGCTGTCCGAGTTCCAGCTGTCCGGGCTCCCATTTCGCCAGTGCGTCGGCGATATCGGAGGCCTCGGCCAGCGCATCGAACAGCGCCCATGCGTTGGCCGCGGCCTTGGCGGTTCCAGCCGCGGCGTGTGGGCGCGCGGCGCTGGCGGCGTCGCCGATGAGGGCCACCCGACCCATCGCCATGCGGCTGGTGCCTGCGTCGTATACCGCCTGCAGGTACGGTTGCTCGGTGCGCACCACCACCTCGGCGGCGGCGGGAGCAAGCAGTTCGATTGCTGCCGAGCGCATTTCGGCGACAAAACGGTCCTGGACCGCGCCCGGGTGCAGGGAAACCTTGGCCGCGAAGCCCCGCTTGTCGGTCATCAGCTCATCAAGCTCATGCCCTTCGGCGACATTGCGGTACCAGACGTAGTTCAGCAGCCGCTCCCCCACCGCCAGACCACCCTCGTTGGACGGAATGGGGTAGACGTTGATGTGGGTGTGCGGTGCCACGCTGTAGGAGATCGCGTCGTGCAGGATCTCGAACGTCTCCGGCGAGACGTCCTTCTCGAGGACGGTGCCACGCCATCCGACGTAGCCGGAGTACTCCAGTTCCGACTCCGGGGAGATGCGGCGGCGGCTCGGTGAGGTGATGCCGTCGGCGAAGACCACCAGATCGGCGCGCTCACGCAGGCCGGAGGCGAAACGGACCTCCACACCGTTGTCGTCCTCCTCGAACCCGGCGGCATACTCGCCCAGGTGGTAGTGCTCGGAACCGAAGTCAGCGAGCAGCGCCCGGTAGAACGTCCCCCACGAGGTGTAACTCCACGGTGCGTTGTCCCGGTGGATGACGGTGTTGTCAGCGCCCAGGTACTGCACGTAATGCGTCGAGGTGCTGACCTCTTCGGGGTGCTGGGTGCTGCACTCGGCGAACCAGCGGATGGTGTCGGGCTGCAGCACGATCCCGCCGCCTCGGCCGTCGAGGCTGGTAGGGGTGCGCTCGAAGACGTCGACGTCGAATCCGAGGCGGCGCAGCAGCAGCGCTGCGGTCAGGCCTCCGATCGAGCCGCCGACGACGACGGCCCGACTCCCGGACCAGTCGTGACGAGCGTTGATGTCAGACATCGGAATCTCCTTCGAGATCGAGGAATCGTCGCGCGTTCGTTTCCAGGACCTCATCGTCGAGGCCCACGCTGTGTGGAAGGTCGAGTGGCCGTTCGACACCCATGTCGAACGGATAGTCGCTGCCGCACACCAGATGTGCTGGGTCGGCGTGCACCCGCAGCAAGTCCAGGGTCGGCCCGTCGTGGGTCAAGGTGTCGAACCACAATCTGGCGAATCCGTCCCGCGGTGAGGCGGTTCCCCCGCTGCGGACATCCGCGCGGGCCTGCCAACCGTGCTGCCAACGCCCCAGCAGGGCCGGTGCGCAGCCCCCGCCGTGCAGCAGGACGATACGCAGATCAGGTAGTTGTTCGATCACCCCGCCGAGGACCAAAGATGCTGCAGCCGTGGCTGTCTCGGTGGGATTGCCGATCAAGTTGGCCAGGTAGTAGGAGCCCCACTCCGGGCGCGGCAGTTGCATCGGATGCACCAGCACCGCCAAGTTCTGCGCCGCCGCGATGCCGACGATCTCACGCATGGTTCCCGTATCAAAGGAGGTGCTGCCCAGCAGCGGCGGCACCGCGATGCCGCGGACAGCCGGGGTGAACTGCTCCATCTGCTTACGGGCCGCATCCGGATCGTGCAGGGACACCAGGCCCAGCCCCAGCAGACGGCCGTCACTGTCGTGGCACACCCGGGCGAGCGCGTCGTTGAAGGTGCCCACGTACTCGTCGACGCCGGGATCGTCGACCACCGGGAAGGCGAATGGCGGCGCCGAGAGCACCCGCGAGCCGAGTCCGGCGGCGTCGGTGTCGGCGAGCACCCGTTGCGGGTCGCTCATGGCGTCGGTGGCGATGGACAGGGGCAGGTCCCCGAGGTGCAGTTGCCCGTCTCGGCCGTTGAGCGCGGGCAGCGGTGAACCGGGGGGCAGACTGAACAGATCCTCCGGCAGCCAGTGTGCGTGGACGTCGATGACTCCGGGACGGATCATACTGCCGCGCCTGCTTTCTCGGCACCAGCGGCTTCGAGTTTCTCGAACCGGGCCAGCACCTCGGCCTGCAGCATCGCCACCGCGGGATCGGAGGCTTTGCGGGGCCTCGGCAGGTCGACGTCGATGATCTCGTGGACCCGTCCGCCCGGTTCGAGAACCACGATGCGGTCGGACAGCTGAACCGCCTCGGTGACGTCGTGGGTGACGAACATGACGGTGCGCCGCGACTCCAGCCAGATGCGCTCCAGGTGTTCGCGCAAGGTGCGCGAGGTCATGGCGTCCAGATGGGAGAACGGCTCGTCCATCAGCAGGACGTCCGGTTCGACCGCGAACGCACGGGCGATGCCGATGCGCTGCTGCTGGCCTCCGGAAAGCTGCGAGGGATAGCGGTCGGCGCAGTGTGCCAGGCCCACCAGGTCCAGGTAGTGCTTGGCGCGTTCCTCCCACCCGGGCCGTTCGTGTTGCACGAAGCCGAGATTGGCCATCACATTCCGCCACGGAAGCAGCCGCGGGTCCTGGAAGACGTACCCGACGCGGGCGTCGTGGCCGCCGGAGCGCAGGCTGACGGTGCCGGACGTGTGGGTCTCGATGCCGGAGACGATGTTCAACAGCGTGGTCTTGCCGCTGCCGGAAGGGCCGACGACGGAGACGAACGTCTCGCCGGAGATGGTCAGGTCGATGTTGTCGATGACGCGAGTGCGGTTGCCCTTGCGGTCATGGTAGTCCTTGACCAGATCCCGGATCTCGATGGAAGCCATGGGTTTTCTCTCTTTCAGACCGTGCGCCAGCGAGTGGCGTACTTTTCGATGGGACCGAGGATCAGCAGGTCGGCGATGACGAGCACCAGGATGAACACCAGTACCCAGGCAAAGAAGCCGTCGAGCTGGTTGGCGTCGTACCAGTAGCGTGAGCGCCACCCGACACCCGAGGTGGAGCCGAACCACTCCGCCAGCAGCAGACCGTTCCAGGCGCTCATGATCGCGAACCGGACCGCTGCCACCGTGGACCCGGCGACCGCGGGTGCCACGATGTGACGCAGGATGTAGGAGCTGGGGACACCGAAAGACCGTGCCATCAATACCAATTCGGCCGGAACGGCCCGGGTGGCTTTGGCGATGTTCACCACCACGAACGGCAAGCCGGACAGGAATACCGTCACCACCGGGGTCAGCCACCCGAAGCCGAACCACATGGTGGTCAGCAATGCCCAGATGACAGCCGGGATGGCCAGGCCGGCGGCGTTGAGGTCGGAGAACGCCAGGTCGGCCAGTTTCGACATGCCCATCAGCACGCCCAACGCGGTGCCAACCACCAGCGCCAGAACCAGTCCGAGCAGGAATCGGTTGGCCGACAACGCCAGGTTGTGCCACAGTTCACCGATGGCCGCTTCGGAGGCCAATCGCTCGACGGTTTGGGCGGGCGAGGGCACCCGGTTGCCCACCACCACGGCGATCTGCCACACCGCCAGGATGCTCAGGAGCGACGCGCTCAAGGCCAGCGCCGACATCCCCCGCTCTTTTAATGCCAGGGTGGTCATGCGAGGTCCTTCCGCCAGGCGAAGAAGCGGGTCTCTGTGTAGGCGAGGCCGCGCTCGATCAGGATCATGGTGATGATGAAAAGGCCTGTCCAGGCCAGCATGTCGGCCACCTGGAACTCCTGGTAGGCCTTGCGGATCATGAAGCCGACGCCGTCGCTGGCACCGAACACCTCGGTCAGCGCCTCCACCTTCCAGGCCATCGCGAAGCCGTAGCGCACACCGGCGAAGACAAACGTGGCCAAGGCCGGTAGATAGAGGTGGCGCAGGACGTCGCGCCGGTTGCGTTCGAAGGCCTGACACATCGCCAGCAGCTTGCCATCCACCGAACGCACACCCTCGGCCACGTTGATCGCGATGAACGGGGTGGCCACCAAAGCGGACACCACGATGGGACCGCCCGCGCCGACACCGAAGATCAGCAGGCCGAACACCGCGTACGTCAGCCCTGGCATGTTGCCGAGCACGAACAGCGGCAGTGAGAAGTACGTTGTCATGAATCGACTGCGACCCATGGCAAAGCCGATGACCAACCCTGCTGCCATCGCGATCACGAATCCCGCCGCGATCTTGGCGATGCTGGAGGCAAAGTTGGTGAACGCCTCACCAGAGAGCGTGATCTCGACGATCTGCTCTCCGACTGCCAGCGGGGCAGGCAGGATCGGGTCGTTGATCCAGGCGGCGATACCCGCCCAGGCTGCCACTGCACCGATCAGCGCGATACCCGAGACCACCCACCGGCGCGGGCCTCTGGCCGGGCGGGCCGCCGCCGGTGACGGCGGCGCCTCGATGATCTGCGTCACTGCTGGACTCCTTCGGTAGGCAGGAACCGGGGATCGGGGATGTCGTCGCCGATGATGCCGGTGCTGCGCATCAGATCGAAGATCGAACTCTCGTCATCGGCCCACTGCTGATCGAAGCGTACGTCGTCGACCACCCAGTCATGCTCGGCCACATACTGTTTCATGAACTCGATGTCCTCAGGTGTGGCGACGGCGAAGTGCTGGGGGTAGTCCTCGATCATCTCGTCGCGGTGGTCCTGCCATTCGGACAGACCCAGCTCCCACAGGTCCAAGAATGCCGACACCTCGGCCGGGTGCTCGTCCACCCAGTCCTTGCGGGCCACGAAAACGTTGCCCATGGGGCCGTCGTGGCCGGGTGCGTTGAGTTCGGCGAAGAGGTCTGCCGAAGATTTTCCGTCATAGAGCGGGCGGACGGTGCCATCATGCAGCTCGCGTACCGAGAGGTCCGGATAGCAGATGCAGGCGTCGATCTCGCCGCGTGCCAACAGGTTCGACAGGTTCTGGATGTCGGCGACGACCACCTCGAAATCCCCACCGACGAGGTTCATGTCGTGCATCTGCTTGATCAGCGCACTCCAGACCAGAGTTCCCGACACTGTGGTGAAGACGCCGATCCGCTTGCCGCGCAGGTCTTCCAGCGACTGAGCCGGGTCGTCGGTGCGCACCAGAATGCGGCTGCGTTCGGCGTTGTATCGGCCGATGATGACCGTTTCGCGCTGTGTCTGCTCTTCGAGGTACGGGACCTCGAACGACGCGGTGGAGATGATGTCGGCGTGCCCGCCGGCGAACAACCCGAACTCGTCCCAGGTCGCGCTGGTCTCGATGGTGTAGCCGGTTTGGTCTTCCCACTGCTGCACCAGTCCGGTGTCGTGCATGTAGTCCCAGATCGGGTCAGGGGCGAACGTGAATCGGATCTCGCCGTCACGAGCAGCCCGCGACGACGCAGGGCCGCCGAGTCCGGCCGAGCAGCCGGCGGTGAACACCGTCGTGACGACCATTCCCAAGATCGAGGCCAGTGCGACCGTCACCCGCGTGTGCCTGATGCGTCTTTCTCGGCGCACAGTCACCTCCTTGTGAGTCTTGTGACGGCTGTCACCGTCGCTGAACACGATGCGTGAGCCAGGCCACTGCAGGCAATGTTTATGACCACACACTTATGCTGAGCTTTATGTCTGTGCCGACACATCGCTTGGAACTGTGGTTGGACGCACTGGCCGGCATCGGCGAGGCCGTCGGCGGCGACGAACCCGTCACCGACCTACTGAACCGAGTCGCCCGCACTGCGTGCACCCTGCTGGGGTACGACTTCTGCGCGGTGTTCCTGCCCGATGAGCACGAGCGGGCACTGACCATTGTCGGCTCCCACGGGCTGTCCCCCGACTACGTCGCACAGGTCAACGCACAGCGGCCGATCCTGCTGGCCGGCTCCGACGGCGAAGAGGCTCCGACCAGCATCGCGTTCCGCACCGGGGACGTGGTGGCGCTGGAAGACATCGAGTCCGTCCCCGGCATCGGGCCCTGGGGCGGCGTCGCACACGAACAGGGCTACCGCGCACTGGTGTCGGTGCCGTTGCGTCGTGGCAGTCGCGTCGTCGGCGCACTCAACGGCTATCACGCGACACCGCATCGCTTCGGCCACGCCGAGATCAGCCTGGTCAACGCCATGGCCACCCAGGTGGCAATAGCACTGGGCACCGCGCAACTGCGCGCCAGTGAGCAGAACACCATCCGCGAACTGCGCCGCTCCGAGGAGGTGCACACGCTGCTGACCGCCACCGCGCTGCGTGGCGAAGGAGTCAGCGGGGTGGCCTCCGCGCTGTCCGAACTGCTGGGCCGAGACGTGCTGATCGAAGACGTCTACGGTGAGCGGCTGGCCGGCGGGTTCTCCCCACCCGACCACGACATCGCGTCCACGGGCGTGGTACTGGATGGAAAAGTAGTGGCGCACATACGCATCGACGCGCCACCCGAGGACCTGTCACGCCTGGACGTCCGGGCTGCCGAGCAAGCCGCGGTGGTGACGGCCCTGGAGCTGCTGCGGGCCCGCACCGCCGCAGAGGTGGAGCAGCGGCTGCGGGGATCGCTGGTCGCGGACCTGCTCAGCGCCGATTCCGACGCCGACGCGCTGCTGGATCGCGCCCGCCGGCTCGGGTGGGATCTGTCGGGGCGACAGCATCTACTGGCGTTGCGATGCACGGGTTCACACGACCGGCTGCTGGCCGCCGCGGATCGGGTGGTCTCGCGGGTGTCGCCACGGCCGCTCGCGGCGATCTACCGCGACGACCTGGTGCTGGTGTGGTCACCGGCAGCCGGTGAGGTGGCGGTGTTCGCCGCGCAGTTGGTGGGGGCGCTGGTCGGTGGAGGCGCGGTGTCCCGGGCGATCGCCGCGGTCACCGGGGCTGAACCACCGTCCCGCCTGCCCGGTCTGTTCCGCACGGTGCGGGGCGCGCTGGACCTCGGCGGGGAGGACGCGGGTGTGATCGACCTGCGGGAGACGGCCATCGACCATCTGTTGCTACAGCTCGACGATCCCACTGCGCTGCGGGATTTCGCGAGTTCAACGCTGGGCGCAGCGCTGGACTACGACCGGGAGAACACCACCGAGCTCCTGCGCACGGCGCGGGTGCTGCTGGACCACGACCTGGACCGACAGAGCACGGCCGCAGAACTGCACCTGCATCCGAACACCGTGGCGCAACGCGTACGCCGGTTGGAAGGACTGACCGGATTGAAACTCTCGAAACCCCGTGACCTGCTGCGGCTCACCTCCGCGCTGTCCGTGGCCCGCATCGTCGGGCTCGGCTGACACACTGGTGACATGAGCCTGTCCCCAGTGCAGAAGTTCGGCCTACGGTTGCTGCGTATCCACGACCTGATCTACCAGAAGACAGGCGGCCGGATCGGCCACCGCCTGCCCGGTGTACCGCCGAACCTGCTGTTGCATTCAGTGGGTGCGAAGACCGGCGCCGCGCGTGTCAACACACTGACCTACGCCGAGGACGACGGCCGGTACCTGATCGTCGCATCCAACGGCGGAGCCAACCGCTACCCAGCCTGGTACCACAACCTCAAGGCACACCCGGACGTCGAGATCAACATCGGCCCAAAGCGTTTCGCGGTACACGCCTCGATTCTGTTGCCCGACGCGCCCGACTATGCGCGGCTGTGGCACGTGGTGAACGCCAACAACGCCGATCGGTACACCAACTACCAGAAACGCACCGACCGACCGATCGCGATCATTGTGCTGACTAGAAAAGCTCCTTAGCCAGGAGTTCCAGCGTCGTCACCCGGGCCGGCGCGGTGGTGGCGGCAGTGCCGCGGAACGCCGAGCCCACCGGGTTGATCATCACCTCGTCCACACCGAAGTGCTCGGCCACCTCACGCACCTGTTCCGCAGCCTCCGCCGGAGCCCCGACGACAGCTCGGGCGCGGCCGTCCTCGATGATCGCGCTCTCCTGCGCGGTGAACTGCATCTGCTGGGCTTCTTCGACCAGATCGACGGCGCGCAAAGGCTTTCCGGTGCGCAGCGTCGACATCATCACCAGCTGCGGCAGCAGCAGCGCGTGCGCCTCCTCGGTGGTGGGCGCCACCGAAGCATTGACCGTCATGAACGTGACAGGCTCGGCTGCCAGATCGCTGGGCCGGAATTCGGCGCGGTAGATCTCGAGCGCCTCCTCGGTGCCCTGACCGGCGAAGTGGTGCGCGAACACATACGGCAGGCCCTTGGCGGCGGCCAGGTGTGCGGAGTACATCGAGGAACCGAGCAGCCACAGCCGCGGCTCACTGGCCGCGGCCGGCGTGGCCTTGAGGATGTACTCCGGGCGCATCAGCTGACGCGGCATCTCGACGCGGACGCCGGTCGCGCTCATCATGGCAGCCACCTCGTCGAGGTACTGGGGGAAGTTCGCGATGTCGGAATCGTCGCGACCCGCGGCACCACGCAACGCGACCGAAGTGACGGGATCGGAGCCGGGGGCGCGGCCCACGCCCAGGTCGACTCGCCCCGGAGCGGCGGCTTCCAATAGCGCGAACTGCTCGGCCACCGCCAGCGGTGCGTGGTTGGGCAGCATCACTCCGCCCGAGCCCAGCCGGATCCGCTCGGTCTGCCCGGCCAGGTACGCCAAGACAACGGGTGGGCTGGTGGCGGCGACGGCGGGCATGTTGTGATGCTCGGCCACCCAGTAGCGCGTGTAACCGAGCCGGTCGGCGGCCTGCGCCAACGCAACCGTGGCCGACAAGGCGTCCGCGGAGGTCTGGTCGGAGCGAACGGGGACGAGATCGAGCACAGAAAGCCGCATAACTCTTGCCAACGTCACGGCGGGTCCTCACATTCCGACACCGCGGCCGCCTTGGCGAACATGTCATCGAGCATTGCCGGGGTCAGCCTGCCGGTGAACATGTTCTGCTGACTGGGGTGGTAGCAGCCGAGCAGTTGCAGACCAGGCTTCACCTCGAACAGGACGCCGTGCCCGAACTTGGGTCTGGCCGTCTCCCCCACCATCGCCAGCGCCACCTGCCAAGCGAAGCCACCCAACGCGACGACCACTTTCACGTGCTTGCAGACCAGGCTCCACTCGGCAGCCAGCCACGGCGCGCACGTCGTCCGCTCCTCCGGTGTGGGCGCATTGCCCGGCGGGGCGCAGCGCACCGGTGCACTGACCCGAATTCCGTTGGACTCCAAGCCATCTGCGGCATCGATGCTGGTCGGCTGGTTGACCAGACCGGCCCGGTACAACGCGGCGAACAGCTGGTCGCCGGAACGGTCCCCGGTGAACACCCTGCCGGTACGGTTGGCGCCGTGCGCGGCAGGTGCCAAACCGACGATGAACACCTTCGGTCGAGGTGACCCCCATCCCGTCACGGGTCGACCCCAGTACGGCTGGTCGGCGAACGCCCGCCGCTTGACGACGGCGACATCCTCACGCCACTGCACCAGACGTGGACAGGCCCGGCACACCGAGATCCGGGCATCGAGCTGCCGCAGGGTGCGTGCATCCCCGGCACTTTCGCCGACCGCCTGTACGTCGGCGGCGACCGGAGTGGACCGTCGGGCGGGATCACCGGGCCAGCCGCGGCCGGGCGGCACCGGTGAATCGAAGAGCGCGCCGGTACGTGGATGAGGGAGCACGGGTCCATCGTCGCTGAAAATCCGTGGCTGGGGCGGCGGGCGCGCTGCTAGATTCTGACCCGCCATGAACAAGCGCGGTCCGGTCTTCACCATTCTGTTCGCCGCGTTGATGGCGGGCACCGGAAACGGCATCTCGATGGTCGCGTTCCCATGGCTGGTCTTGCAGCGCAACGGCTCGGCCCTCGATGCGTCCATTGTCGCGATGGCGGGCACGCTGCCGCTGTTGATCGCCACGCTGATCGCCGGCGCCGCGGTGGACTACCTGGGTCGGCGGCGGGTGTCGATGATTTCCGACGCCCTGTCTGCGCTGTCGGTGGCGGCCGTGCCGGTACTGGCCTTGAGCTTCGGCGTGGACACCGTCAATGTCGCCGTGCTGGCGGTGCTGGCCGCCCTCGGCGCCTTCTTCGACCCCGCCGGAATGACGGCCCGCGAGACCATGCTGCCCGAGGCGGCGACACGGGCGGGGTGGACGCTGGACCACGCGAACAGCGTCTACGAGGCCGTGTTCAACCTGGCCTACATCGTGGGCCCCGGCATCGGCGGCCTGCTGATCGCCACGATTGGCGGCGTCAACACCATGTGGGTGACAGCAGCTGCGTTCGTGCTGTCCATCGCCGCCATCCTGACGTTGCGACTCGAGGGTGCAGGCAAGCCTGACCTCGATCACCTGCCCGAGAACGTATGGGCTGGCATCGTCGAAGGACTGCGGTTTGTCTGGCACAACAAGGTGCTGCGCGGGCTGGCGTTCGTGGATCTGACTGTGACTGGGCTCTACATGCCGATGGAGAGCGTGCTGTTCCCCAAGTACTTCACCGACCGCAACGAACCCGCCCACCTGGGCTGGGTCTTGATGGCGCTGTCCATCGGCGGGCTGATCGGCGCCCTCGGGTACGCCGTGCTGTCGAAGGTGATGAGCAAGCGCGCCACCATGCTCACCGCGGTGTCGACGCTGGGGGTGGCGATGACGGTGATCGCGTTCCTGCCGCCGCTGCCGATGATCCTGGCGTTGTGCACGGTGGTGGGCCTGGTCTACGGGCCGATGGCGCCGATCTACAACTACGTGATGCAGACCAGGGCACCGGCGCATCTGCGCGGCCGCGTGGTCGGGGTGATGGGCTCGCTGGCCTACGCCGCGGGGCCACTGGGCCTGATCATCGCGGGTCCGCTGGCCGACACCGCCGGGCTGCAGGCCACATTCTTCGCGCTGTCGATACCGATGCTGCTGGTGGCCGCCGTCGCCTTCGTCATGCCGTCGCTGCGTGAACTGGACCGCACCCCGGCCCTCTAGGATTGTCATTGTGAGCCCCATCACGGAACTGGTCGACGAACTCCCCGACGGCACCGTTGTCACCGACCCGGACATCGTGGCTGCCTACCGGCAGGACCGCGCCGCTGATCCGGACGCCGGGACGGCGACGGCCGTGGTCCGGCCGCGCACCACCGAGGAGGTGCAGACGGTGCTGCGCTGGGCCACGCGCCACCGAGTGGGCGTGGTTCCCCGGGGCGCGGGTACCGGGCTGTCCGGCGGGTCCACCGCCGTCACCGGCGGCATCGTGCTCTCGACGGAGAAGATGCGCGATATCACCGTCGACCCGGTGACCCGCACCGCCGTGGTGCAGCCGGGGCTGCTCAACGCCGAGGTCAAGAAAGCCGTTGCGGAGTACGGCCTGTGGTATCCGCCGGACCCGTCGTCATTCGAGATCTGCAGCATCGGCGGCAACATCGCCACCAACGCGGGCGGCCTGTGCTGCGTCAAGTACGGGGTGACCACCGACTACGTGCTGGGCCTGCAGGTGGTGCTGGCCGACGGCACCGCGGTGCGCCTGGGTGGTCCGCGACTCAAAGATGTTGCGGGACTGAGCTTGACGAAGTTGTTCGTGGGAAGCGAAGGAACCCTGGGGGTGATCACCGAGGTGACGCTGCGGCTGCTGCCTCCGCAGCCACACGCGTGCACCGTGGTGGCGAGCTTCGCCTCGGTGCGCGCGGCGTGCGACGCAGTGGGCGCGGTGAGCGCCAAGATCCGCCCGGCGATGCTGGAGTTCATGGATGCGGTGTCCATCAATGCCGTCGAGGACAAACTGAAGATGGGGCTGGATCGTACGGCGGCCGCGATGCTGGTGGCCGCCTCGGACGAACGGGGCCCCACCGGCGCCGAGGACGCCGAGTTCATGGCGGCGGTGTTCTCCGAACATGGCGCCACCGAGGTGTTTTCGACCTCCGACCCCGACGAGGGCGAAGCGTTTGTGGCAGCCCGCCGTTTCTGCATTCCGGCGGTGGAGCTCAAAGGTTCGCTGTTGCTCGAGGACGTCGGGGTGCCGCTGTCGGCGCTGGCCGATCTGGTGGCCGGCATCGAGAAGATGGCCGCCGACACCGGGTTGCTGATCTCGGTGATCGCGCATGCCGGCGACGGCAACACCCATCCCTTGATCGTGTACAACCCCGACGACGTGGCCGAAACGGAGCGCGCCAACAAGGCCTTCGGCGACATCATGGACCTGGCCATCAGCCTGGGCGGCACCATCACCGGCGAGCACGGCGTGGGCCGGCTCAAGAAGCCGTGGCTGGCCGATTATCTGGGCCCTGAGGCCATGGAGCTGAATCGGCGGATCAAGACGGCGCTGGATCCGGACGGCATTCTCAACCCCGGCGCGGTGGTCTGAGCCGCGCCGCCCGCTCCGACGGCCACGTCATCGCGTCCCACACCAGGATCTCGACCACAGACGGGGTGCCGACTGGTCAGACCCAGCCGACCGGAGGTTTCCACACCCCCAGGGGCGGTTGAGCCCGCACTGCCGGGCGTACTTCTTTCAGATTGCCGGCATACAAGTACGAACATGAAGTGGCCCGTCAGCTCACCGATCCGGCCTTCCACAATTCGGTGTCAAACAGGGTAGATGTCTACCAGAGCACCGTTGAAGCAGCCAGTACGCCGGACAGCGTGCGCGGCCACAAAGAGGTCAAGCTCGCCGGCGTCGAACGCTACATCGACGCACTGACCGAACTCGGCGTACCGGCGCCTGATCTGTTACCGACCACACCGTAATGAGGGCTTGCGGAAGCGGGCGCCCTGACTGCCGGCGATTCTCCGGAATCACTTTGTCCGCCAACGCCGATTCCGGGAGCCGCCCTAGCCGTTGACGGGCCGTCTCGCGCAATTTCGTGCCAGGGCCGACACCGGCGGATCACCTGACTCGCGGTGGTCGCCTGAGGCGATCGAGGCGATTCAGACCGTGATCCGCACCCGGTGCAGAATCATCGGTCGTCACTGCGGCTGGGGCCAGGCGGTACGACGGGGCCGAGCTGGCGGATCTGAGGCAACGTGGTCACCAGGTGCGCAGTCGCTCGATCACTGAGACACACAAAGCGGTGTGCCACGTCACCTGGAAATCGGACGAAGTCCCCCGCCGCCAGGTCGACCGGTTCACTGAGCGGACCGGCACGCAGTCTCCCGGTGACGAGGAACAGGTGATGAAGGGTGCCGGGTGGGTACGGGTCAACCGGCGTGGGCTCGGCGCTGCCGCGCTCCAGTTGCAGCACAAGTGTGCGTACGTAACCGGAGCCGTAGATCTCGTCGAGTAGTCGCTCCGAGAGCTCGGGTCCCCCGCTCCACACCCCATCATCGCGGCGTTGGATGTACACCGGAGTGCCCCACTCGGTCAGCAGCCGCCGAGCGGGAAGATCCAGCGCAGCGCCCAGCAGCGCCAGTGTTTCCACCGTCGGGTTGCCCGTGCCCTGCTCGATCTTGGACAAGGTCTGCTTTGCCAGACCAGAGCGGCGGGCCAACTCACCCAGCGACATGGCACGCTCGCGGCGAAACCGGCGTACGTTTCGGGCGACCAGCAGGTTCTCTCCCGTCGTACTGTCACTTTTAATAGTCACTCCGTCATTATTGACGAACGGCACCCGGTTTTGCATCATGGTCACCAAGAGTGACGAACAGGGAACTTGAAGCGACCCTCTCGCAGCCCCCTTTGGAGGAAGCCATGACAGCCGTAGTCGATTCCGCGCGCGACGACAGAGCCGCCGTCGACAAGGCGTTCAGCCTGCTGGTCGCCTTCGGAGACGAGGCCAGCACCGGTGTCGGTGTCAGCGAACTCGCCCGGCGCGCGAGCCTGAGCAAGTCAACCGCGCACCGCGTGTTGGGGATGCTGGAGCGCAACGCCATGGTGGAACGCATCGGCACCAGCTACCGGCTGGGCTCCCGGCTGCTCGAACTGGGGCTCGCGGTGTACCCGCCGGGCCATGAGCGGCTGCGCGACCAGCTCATGCCCTTCCTCACCGAACTGTTCGAAGCGACGCACCAAACGGTGCACCTTGCGATGCTGCACGGTACCGATGTCGTCTACCTGGCCAAACTGTACGGACACCGCAACGCGGTTACGCCGTCACGCATCGGCGGCCGCTTACCCGCGCATTGCACCGCCGTCGGCAAGGTCTTGTTGGCCTATGACCCCGCCGAGGTCGAAAAGGTCACCAGCGGCCGGCTCACTGCGCTCACCGCTCGCTCGATCACTGATGGCACCGAGTTGGCGCGTGCGCTTGATCGGGTACGGCGCGAGGGCGTGGCGACCGAGCGCGAGGAGAGCCGCCCTGGGTTGGGCTGCGTTGCGGCACCAGTTTTCGGCCGCAACGGGTTACCGATCGCCGCGTTGTCGGTGTCGGTCCCCGTGGCCGCCGACCTTCGTCCGCTTGCGCAGAGTTTGCGGCGTGTCTGCGCTTCCGCCTCCCGGTCAATGGGCCACTCTTACCGCACTATGTGATCAGGTGCCGGGCACTCGGTCCAGGTCGGCATCCCTTTGAGTAACCCATTCCGGTTCTCGGACAAGCAGACTCAATTCATCACCCGGAACGTCGACGTCGACGACGTGGCGAAAGCCCACCGACTCTGCCGCCGTGATCGCGGCCAGGTCGTCGGGTGCGACGGCAACGACGACACGCCGGCAGGCGCGGTCCGCGGCCAGGACCGCAATGCCAAGCTCGTCGAGGAAGGCCGCCAGTCGAGCCAAAGTCCGAGGTCGACGCGGGATACGAATCTCGACGTCGTGAGCGGCGACCGGGTAGGCGTCGCGCAGCGGACCGCCACTGGCATAGCGGGCCACTGCCTCGACGTACTCGCCGTCGTCGTCACCACGGACGATGTCGATCCCGCCTTCGTGTCCGGGTGTGACGGTCCACCCCGGCCCAGGGTTCAGCGACGTCAGCTTCACAGATGGTCACCTCCAGCCGCGGAAGCGAACCCGCGCACGCCGATACCGCCGTCGACCGAAATCGCCTGTCCGGTAATGGGTCCACTCTGCTCGCGGCTGGCCAGCAGAACATAGGACCCGGTGAACTCTCGTGGATCGGTGCTCGAGTCGTGTAGCGGGATCGGCGGCGGTGGATCGTCGGGGTTCTTCTTCGCAAAGGACGTCGCCAGTGTGCGATCCTGCATGTCCAGGGCCGCTGGTCCACGCAGCGCCGTGTTCATCGCCCCACAGGCCACGCCGTTGACACGGACTTTGGGCGCCAATTCGTAGGCGAGCTCACGCATCAGCCCGAGGCACGCGTGCTTGCTCGCCGTGTAGATCGGCCCGCCGCCGTTGACGTAGAACGAGGCGTTGGACAATGTCATCACGATGCTGCCGCGGGTCTTGACCAGCTCCCGCCACGCTGCCTCAGCGGCCAGCAGATAACCCTTGACATTGATGGCGAACAGCTCGTCGAAGGTCGTACTGAGTTGCTCGCCGGTCATCCGGGTCAGCTGCCGGTGGTAATCCCAGATCCCGGCGTTGGCCACCAGCGTGTCGAGCTTGCCGAACCGGTCCACGGTCTCGGCGACCGCGCGGTGCAGGTCCGCCGAATCGCGCACGTCCCCGCTGATCGCGTGCAGCTTGGCCGGGTCGGCGCTGGCCTCGATGGCGGCGTGCAGCGCGTCGGGATCGCGACCGAGAATGGCGACCGAGGCGCCCTCGGCGATGAATCGTTCGGCGACCGCCCGTCCGATCCCGGTGCTCCCACCGGTGATCAGCGCGACGTATCCCTGCAGCCAGCCGGTCACCGCAACTCCGTCAGGAACTGCTCCACCAGCAGTTCGAAATCGCGCCGGCGCTCCAACTGCACCCAATGCCCGCAGTTGCCGAACACGTGTAGCTGCACGTCGCGGATCTGTTTGAGCATGATCTGAGATCCGTCGAGGGTGATGGTGCGGTCATCACGGCCCCACAACAGCAGCGTGGGGGCGGTGATCTTATGCAGATCACGCCACAGCGGATCCATACCGTGTCGCTTACCGAAGGCGGCGTTGTACCGGTGATAGAACTCGATGTGGCTGGGGTCCAACGATGCCTCGTACCGTGCCTTGACGACGTCGGCACCGAACTGCTTGTGGTCGAAGACCATGCTGCGGATGAAGTTCGACATCTTCCTCTCGCTGGGGCCGTCACCGTTGTAATACCGGAACATCTCCTTTTGCCCCTCGGTCGGAGTGGGGCCGAACGGCAGCCAACCACCCCCGGGGGCCATCAGCACCAATCCGGTGATCCGCTCCGGCTGCGCCTGTGCCATCGCGATGGCAGCCGCGCCGCCGAGGCTGTTGCCCAGCAGGTGAAACCGCTCGACGCCGAGGGCGTCGAGCGCCTCGAAGAGCGCGCCGACCGAGATCTGGGTGATCGACTGCGCGTCGAGGTCGGCCTCGGTGGGGCGGTAACTGCCGCCGAACCCGGGCTGATCAGGTAGCAGCACCCGGAATCGCTTGGCCAGCGCAGGCAGGTTCTGATGGTAGTTGCTGACTCCAGACGCGCCCGGCCCGCCGCCGTGCAACATGACCAGGACCGGCCCTTCACCGGTTTCCGCGACGGCGATGTCCCCGTAGGAGGTTTTCACCGTCTGCTTACGTAGCATGGGCATTTCGTCGATCTCGGTATCGATTTCCGTGCTGGTCACCGGCACGTCCTTTCACTTGTCGGTTCGGAAAACAAGCTCGTCGATTCAGAAGAAGGTGGAGATGTTCTTGGCCTGCAGGACGTTTTGGTCGAGCAGGATGACCCTGCGGGCGACCGTCAATCCGCCGTCGGGGATGCGACGCAGGATGTCGGTGCGGCACCCCGCGAACACGTTCTCCTCACGTTCGAGGCGGTTGCGGTACACCAGGAATGCCGAGCGGGCGGCGAGCTCCTGGCCGGCTCCATGATCCGACTCGACATGGTGCACAACGACATTGGTGACCAGGTGCCGAGTCCGCGAGGGCGGGTCCTCGGCCCAGGCCATGCCCGAATCGAACCGCCGGATCCGCCAGGCCAGACTTGCCTTGGTCTCGTCGTAGAACGCACCCTCGCCCCGTGCCGAGATCGACAGCGCCTGTTGGCGACGCAACCGGTTGGTTCTGGTGGGCATCCAGTAGTCGAGGTCCTCGGCCAGCAGATCAAGCCAGTCGGTGAAGCGTCCGTCGTCGAGCAACTCAGCCTCGATGTAGTAGAACTGCTCGACCTCGAAGTGAATGTCGTGGCCGGCCCGCCTCGCACCGTCGGTGCTGGCCAAGATCGTTGCCGCGCTGGTCATGTGCGTGCTCTCTGTTGTCGTCGTCATCGTTTGATCAGCCTGCGTAGATCCACCGATCGATCGCCCAGTTCGGTGGCGGATACGGCGATGCCACGGTCGATCATCCGGCGCGCGGCCCGAACAGACGCGGCGTCGTCGACCGCAACGGCTCCGACAACCCGCCCGCCACGCAATCCAAAGCACGCGTACGGCTGCTCACCAAGGCGACCCCGAGACGCGAACTCGTCCGCACCAGCGAGGTTTCCGACGATCTCGACGTGTGTCCCGTACCGATCGGTCCAGAACCAGGACGCGCCGTCAGCTGGTGGCGACACGCCGAGTATCGTTGCGGCCGAGCGCTGTCCGTCGCGCTGGGCTGCCTCCCAGTGCTCGCTGCGGTGCAGCAGGACACCGGCGGCACGGGTTCGCGCGACATCGCCGACCGCGAGGACCGCCGGATTCGATGTCACCTGCATCGGGTCGACGACGATGCCGCCGTCTACCGTCAGACCGGCGCCGCGAGCCACCGCGGTCGCCGGGGCCATCCCCACGGCCAGCACGACCGCGTCGAACACCCGCGGCTCGGCCCCGGCCAGTACCGCGGCGATTCCGCCTGGCGAGTCCTGGAACGACTCGACGACACCGCCCAGCACAGTGGCACCGTGGGCAGTGTGCATGCCGTGCAACCACGAAGCGATCTCGTCACCGATAACGGCGGCCAACGGCGCCGCGAGCGGGTCGACGATCGTGACCTCGCAGCCCAGATGCAGTGCCGTGGAGGCCACTTCGGCGCCGATCAAGCCCGCACCGACGATCAGCAGCCGCGCCCCGGGCAGCAGCGCGGTGCGCAGTCGGTCGGCATCCTGCGCGCCGCGCAGCGTATGCACCCGGGCGCTGTCAGCCCCGGGGATCGGTGGCCGCAGCGCGTGACCGCCGGTTGCTAGCACGACCTTGTCCGCCCGAACCGCGCTGCCGTCGGTCAGCTCGACCACACCCAGACCGGGCCGCAGCGCCCCCACCGAACTGTGTGCCATCAACTGCACGTGGTGGTCGTCGAACCATTCCGGAGGCTGCAGGGCAATGCTTTTCAGTTCGACGTCACCGGCCAGGTAGGCCTTCGACAGCGGGGGCCGGTCATAGGGGAACTCCCCTTCGTCGATCAGGACAATGTCCCCGTCGAAGCCGCCGGCCCGCAGCGCCGCGATGACACTCACTCCGCCGACACCGCCACCGACAACCGCGACTCGGCCGAGGCCGGTCATCAGGGCTTCTCCCCCGGATAGAGGAACACCTGGCCGTCGCGCACCTCGACCCGGTGTGGGCGGGCGTCCTTGGTGGCCGGCAGGCCATCGACGGCACCGGTCTTGAGACAGAACTTACTGGAGTGCAGCGGGCACTCCACCTGACCGCCCTCGACCCACCCGTCGGCCAGCGAGGCGTCGGCGTGGGTGCAGGTGTTGTCCAGCGCCCACACGCTGCCGTCGTCATCGCGCAGCACAGCCACGTCATCGTCGGTGCCGGTGACCGACCGTTCGATGACGATGCCCTCGCCTTCGGGGATGTCGTCGACGGCGGCGACCCGGATGCCCTCACTCATCAGCGGCCTTGCTTTCATGCCACGCCGGGGTGCTCATCACGTCACGCCAGCGCGCGTAGAACGAGCGCGCCGCGGCATCGCTGTAGAGTTCACTGGTCATCCCGGGGTGGCGACCGTCTTCGCGTTCGGATCCCAGCCCCATCTGATAGTTCAGCGGGACGGTGTTGGTGATGAATCCGTGCGAGATGGCCTGCACCTCACTCCAGTTCTCACCGTCGTCCTGTTCGAAGATTCCGCTGGGGCCGAAGGTGCGCAGGTTGTACAGGCGCTGAGCTTCTCGCACCTCCTCGGGCATCGACTTGTCCACGATCGTCCACGCCCAGACCTCCATCCGGTCAGGTCCTTTCGGATGCCACACCCGAATCGACCCGTTGACCGGAAGATAGGAGAAGTTCGGGAACACGGTGGCATGTCCGGTCGTCAATGGGCCCTCGACGCGTGCGTCGCCCAACCGCAGCCGCAGAGCGGCGTAGTCCATCCATTCATGCACGGTCTGGGCGTCGAACCGGTTGCGCGGGTGCACCGGAAAGCCGTGCCCGTGCCCCATGGGGTCGACGTACTGCCGTCCGGTGCGCTGCACCACTTCGTCTTTGGGCTTTCCCCCCGGCGACAGCACCGTCAGCGCCGAGCCGTGACTCATGTTGACGTGGTACCAGTCGCTGGCGAACTGCTCGGCGGCGAGCTTCCAGTTGCCCTCCAACACCCATTTGTTCACACCGCCGACGACGACGGTGCCTTCTGGATCGTGGTCGAGCATCGCGTCCATGTACCAGGTCATCCCGCCCAGTGCCTCACGCAGGCTGTTCGCGCCGGGATCCCAGTTCCCGAAGATCAGCCCCCGGTAGGAATCCACGTTCGGCACCTCGACCAGACCCCACTGACCGGACTGGAAGCTGTCCGGGTAGCCCTCTTTGTTCGGGATGCTGATCAACTTGCCCTCGAGGTCGTACGCCCACCCGTGATAGGTGCAGGTGAAACTGCGGGTCGCACCCAGATCCGCACGGCACACCCGCGCCCCCCGATGCCGGCACGAGTTCAGAAAGACCCGGACCGTGCGGTTCTTGTCCATCGTGACGATCACCGGGTCCTCACCCATATAGGTGGTGAAGAAGTCGCCGGGCTTGTGGAACTGGTCGCTATGGGCCAGGAACAGCCAGCTGGTGGCGAAGATGCGCCGCTGCTCCTGCCGGTAGATCAGTTCATCGGTCCACACCGCGCGGTCCAGCAACCCACCGTCGGCGTCGACCAGACCCGACACGTCGACAGTGCGCTCGAGTTGCGCGGGACGTCGCAGCGTGGTGCTCGGCGGCGACGTGAGCGCCTGAGCCTCAGCACCCGGTTGCATGGTGGAAGTCATGCCGACCACACAACTCCGGTCGCCCAAGCAATTCCAGCGATCGTTTCGCACAACGGCACACCGACTGTGCATCGCTGCACAACACCGCCAACGTTGGCAATGTGCTTGCCGCAGTAGCTGTCTCACAGAATCCACATGACCCCCTGGAGGGCCTCGAGCTCCGCGATGTGCCGACACCGCAACCCAGGCCGGGGTGGGCCGTGGTGCGGGTGGCGGCCTCCGCGCTGAACATGCACGACCTGTGGACCCTGCGCGGTGTCGGGCATCCCGCAGAACACCTGCCGATGACGCTGGGCTGTGACGTGTCGGGATACGACGAGGACGGCAACCCGGTGATCGTTCACCCGGTCATCGCCGACCCGGACGCCGGCCGCGGAGACGAGACACTGGACCCCCATCGTGCGCTGTTGACCGAGCGCCACCATGGCGGATTCGCCGAGTACATCTCGGTACCGCGGCGCAACCTCGTCGCGATGCCACCCTGGCTGACCTTCGACGAGGCGGCGTGTCTGCCGGTGGCATGGACGACGGCTTACCGAATGTTGTTCACCCAGGCCAACATCAAGGCCGGCGATCGTGTCCTGGTGCAGGGTGTCGGCGGTGGCGTGGCCTCGGCCGCCATCAAACTTGCGGTGGCCGCGGGCGCTGTCGTCTACACCACCAGTCGAAGCGAGGCCAAACGCACCGAAGCGCTCGGGTGGGGTGCGCGGGCGGCAGTGCCCAGTGGGGAGCGACTGCCTGAGCGAGTCGACATCGTCATCGAGACAGTCGGTGAAGCCACCTGGTCGCACTCGCTGAAATCGGTACGGCCGGGCGGCACCGTCGTGGTCGCCGGAGCGACCACCGGGATGAACCCACCCGCAGACCTGGGACGCATCTTCTACCTGCAGCTGAGAATCCTGGGGTCCACGGGAGCCACGCGTACCGAACTCGAGGCGCTGCTGCGGTTGCTCGACGCCACCGGAACCCGTCCGGTCATCGACCGGACCTTGCCACTTGCCGATATCCACAAGGGGTTTCAGCTGATGCTCGACGGCGACGTCATGGGCAAGGTTGTCATCCATCCGCCGTCCGAGAACTGAGGTATCCACATGACCGCCGCCGTCGTTGGCCTGTCCCACTCGCCGCTCATCGGCAAGAACGACCCCGACCCCGACACCCTTGGCAGGGTCGACACAGCAATCGACGCCGCGAGGGCTTTCATCGCTGACTTCTCCCCCGACCTGGTGGTGCTGTACGCGCCCGATCATTACAACGGCTTCTTCTACAAGGAGATACCGCCCTTCTGTCTGGGCACCGAGGCGCACGCGGTCGGCGATTTCGATTCGTCGGCAGGACCGTTGTCCGTCGACACCGACGCCGCCCGCCGCATCGCCGAGGGTGTGCTCCAACGCGGTGTCGATCTGACCATTTCGGCGCGGATGACCGTCGACCATGGCTTCGCCCAACCGCTGGAGACGCTCTTCGGCGGCATCGACCGGGTCCCGGTGGTGCCGATCTTCGTCAACGGCGTCGCCACACCGCTGTGCCCCGTCGCACGAATTCGCGCCCTCGGCACCGCCGTCGGTGAAGCCGCAACCGATCTCGACCGACGCGTGCTCTTTCTCGCCTCCGGAGGCCTTTCCCACGACCCGCCGGTTCCGGTGCTCGACGGCGCCCCGCCAAAGGTTGCCGATGCCCTGATCGAAGGGCATCCACCGACACCCGAGCAGCGCACCCGCGGCGAGGGGCGGGTGATCGAGGCCGGCCGGCAGTACGCGGCCGGCGGCACGACGATGATCCCCATCAACCCGGGCTGGGACAACAGGTTCCTCGACCTGCTCGAGCACGGTCCCCTCGGCGAGTTCGACACCTGGACCACCGAGGCGATGGCCGCCGAGGGCGGCGGCTCGGCGCATGAGGTCCGCACCTGGATCGCCGCCTTCGCATCGCTGGCCGCCGTCGGCAGCTACACGATGGATCTACGTTTCTACGAACCGATTCCGGCCTGGATCGCCGGATTCGCGGTGGCGACCGCACGACTGACGGACACACCCCGATGAGCCTGGAGAGCAGTGCGGCCGTCGTCACCGAGGTGGCCGATCTCCTGACCATCGCCACCGACACCGGTAGCCCCATCTCCCCCGTGCGACATCTGATCGGCGGCGCCGACATCGGCCTGGCCTACGCCGTGCAGCAGGAGCTGGTGCGGCGACGACGCGCCGGGGGCGCCGAAGTGGTGGGGCGCAAGATCGGACTGACCTCTCCGGCGGTGCAACAGCAACTCGGGGTCGACCAACCGGACTTCGGCGTGCTCTTCGCCGACATGAACGTCACCGATGTCGATGCGGTGCCCTCGGCGCGGCTACTACAGCCGAAGGTGGAGGCAGAGATCGCCTTCGTCCTGGGCCAGGACCTCGTCGGCGGCGGCTTCACCGCCGGCAGCGTCCGCAGCGCCGTCGACTACGCCGTTGCCGCGCTGGAGATCGTCGACAGCCGCATCGCGAACTGGGACCTGACGATTGCCGACACCGTCGCCGACAACGCCTCCAGCGGACTGTTCGTGCTCGGTGACACGCGGGTTCGACTGTGCGACTTCGAGCCACGGGAGGTCACCATGCAGATGTACGCCGACGATCACCTGGTCTCCGAGGGCACCGGCAGCGCCTGCCTCGGCGATCCCCTCATTGCCCTGGCCTGGCTGGCCCGAACCGCCGAACAGTACGGGGAGCCATTGCGGGCCGGGCAGGTCATCCTCTCCGGCGCACTGGGTCCGATGGCCCCGGCACCACCGGGAACCCGTATCCGCGCCGCAATCACCGCCCTGGGCGGGGTGTCGGCAACCTTCTCATCCAAGGACACCCCATGACCAAGACCAAGGTGGCCATCATCGGCTCCGGCAACATCGGCACCGACCTGATGTTCAAGATTCTGCGCACCTCCGAACACCTGGAAGTGGCGGCGATGGTCGGCATCGACGCCGACTCCGACGGACTGGCACGCGCCCGCCGCCTGAACATCCCGGCCACCCACGACGGCGTCGACGGGTTGATATCGATGCCGCACTTCGGCGACATCGACATCGTCCTGGATGCCACATCGGCCCGCGCGCATATCGCGAACGCCGCCGCCCTTACGCCACACGGCAAGACGCTCATCGACCTGACACCGGCAGCCCTCGGTCCCTACGTGGTCCCCACGGTCAACCTGGACACATGCCTCGAAGAGGGCGCACGCAACCTCAACATGGTCACCTGCGGCGGCCAGGCCACCGTGCCAATCGTCGCCGCGGTGTCGGCGGTGACGCCGGTGCCCTACGCCGAGATCGTCGCCTCCATCGCGTCGAGGTCAGCCGGACCCGGGACCCGTGCCAACATCGACGAATTCACCGAAACCACCTCCCAGGCAATCGAATCGGTGGGTGGCGCCGCCAAGGGAAAGGCCATCATCGTCCTCAACCCCGCCGAACCGCCGTTGATGATGCGCGACACCGTGTTCTGCCTGATCGGAGACGCAGACCACGCCGCGATCCGCCAGTCGATCCACGAGATGGCCGAACAAGTCGCCCACTACGTGCCGGGGTACCGACTCAAACAGGACATCCAATTCACCCCCATCGAACCCGACGAACCCGTGCACACCCTGCTGCGCCCCGGCTCCGCGCCGGTGCGCACCCGGGTATCGGTGTTCCTCGAGGTCGAAGGAGCCGCCCACTACCTGCCCGCCTATGCGGGCAACCTCGACATCATGACCTCGGCCGCCATCCAGGTCGCCGAGGCCATCGCCCGCCGCACCAGTACCGATCCCCTCATGTCGGAGGCACGCCCATGACCCCCACGCTCTACATCCAGGACGTCACGCTGCGCGATGGCATGCACGCCATCCGACACCGCATCAGCACCGCCGACGTCGCACGGATCTCCGGCGCGCTCGACGCCGCCGGCGTCGATGCCATCGAAGTCGCCCACGGCGACGGGCTGGCCGGCGGATCGGTCAACTACGGCCCGGGCAGCCACACCGACTGGGAGTGGATCGAAGCCGCCGCCGACAGCATCAGCACTGCGGTGTTGACCACCCTGCTGTTGCCCGGCATCGGCACCATCGCCGAGTTGCGGCACGCCTACACCCTGGGGGTTCGCTCGGTGCGGATCGCCACCCACTGCACCGAGGCCGACATCTCCGCCCAACACATCCAGACGGCGCGCGAGCTCGGAATGGACGTCTCGGGCTTCTTGATGATGAGCCACATGGCCGAGCCCGCGCAGCTCGCCACCCAGGCAAAACTCATGGAAAGCTATGGCGCGCAATGCGTTTACGTCACCGACTCCGGAGGACGATTGACGATGAACGGCGTCCGCGAGCGTATCCGCGCCTACCGCGACATCCTCGACGCCGACACCCAGATCGGTGTGCACGCCCACGAGAACCTCTCACTGTCGGTGGCCAACAGTGTCACCGCCGTCGAAGAGGGCGTCACCCGCGTCGACGCATCGCTGGCCGGCCAAGGGGCCGGCGCAGGAAACACCCCGATCGAAGCCTTCATCGCGGTCGCCAACCTCCTGCAGTGGACGCATGGCTGCGATCTCATGGCGCTCGAGGACGCCGCCGACGATCTGGTCCGTCCGCTACGAGACCGGCCGGTCCAAGTCGACCGCGAAACCCTCACCCTCGGATACGCCGGGGTCTATTCGTCGTTTCTGCGCCACGCCGAGAACGCCTCGCGCACCTACGGCATCGATGCCCGCACACTGCTGCTCGAAGTCGGACGGCGCGGACTCGTCGGCGGGCAGGAGGACATGATCGTCGACATCGCGTTGGACCTCATCGGACAACACGCTGCCGCCACCGCTTCCTGATCCGACGAACAGCACCGCACGACTGAACCTCGATCATCGTCGGACTCGTCGAAGCCGAAGTGCCTCCGGCCCTCACACCAAGTCGATGATGTCGACGCAAGCACCGTCGTGGCTGCAGGTAACAGCCAGTTCGGTGGCAAGCCTCCGAAAGAGTTCCACGGCCGGTTGCGCGGGCCAGTCCTCGGGTGGCAGTGACCGAGCGTTTGCCGCGACGGGCACAGCCTCGCCAGACGCGGCGGAAGTCATGGGTCACCTCGAAGACCCCGACGCCGGAATGGGGCGACTCATCCTGTTCATCGTCGTCGACGACGGGTGTCGTGCTCGACGACGACCTGCGCGCGACAGCAAACAACCGGCTGAGCACCCGCACTCTGATCTGACCCGTCGCGCGAGAAGTTCAGGTATGCGCACAGGTATGGGTACGGGTAGTCCGCCGGATGTGCCTCGGATCACTGTTCACCACCATGGAGGCATGAACAACACTGATGTTGATGTCGTGATCGTCGGGGCCGGATTCTCAGGTCTGTATGCGACACACCGAGTGCGAAACGGGTTGCAGCTCTCGGTGCAGGCCTTCGAGGCCGCGCCCAGCGCCGGCGGGGTGTGGCATTGGAACACCTACCCCGGGGCGCGTTGCGATTTCGAGAGCATCTTCTATTCGTATTCGTTCGACGAGGATCTGCAGCGCGAATTCCGCTGGACGGAGCGCTTCGCCTCTCAGCCCGAAATCAAGCGATACCTCGAACACGTCGCCGACCGATTCGACCTTCGACGCAGCTACCGCTTCAACACGCGGGTGACGTCGGTGGTGTGGGACGACGACGCCGAGCTGTGGCGTGTCGGCACCGACGACGGCGCCACCACGACCGCACGGTTCTTCATCAACGCAGCGGGTGCATTCGGGGTGACGAAGCCCAACGACTTCCCCGGCCAAGGCGACTTCGGAGGCACGGTGGTGCACACCAGCAGTTGGCCCGAAGAGGGTGTCGAATTGGCCGGCAAACGTGTCGCCGTGATCGGCACGGGGTCTACGGGCATCCAGGTCATCCAGACCATCGCCAAGGAGGTCGGCGAACTGACGGTCTTCCAGCGGACCCCCAACTTCGCCTGTCCCCTGGGCAACAGGCCATTGTCCGATGACGAATTCAACGCCACGGTGGCCGACTACCCACGGATTCGTCAGGAGGCACGCAACAGCATCACGGGCGCGGCATACCCGCGCGCGGCGCTTCCAGCCGCGGCCCACACTCCAGAACAGCAACGCGCGGTCTACGACGAGTTCTACAACGGCGGCGGATTCCGAATGCTGGCCTCTACCTACTACGACCTGATCACCAATCCCGAAGCGAACCGGACTGCGGCCGAATACATCCGAAGCCGCATCCGTGAGCGTGTCACCGACCCCAAGGTCGCCGAACTGCTGTGCCCGACCGACCACCACTACGGAGTCAAGCGGGCGACGTTCGAAACCAAGTACTACGAGGCGTTCAACGAGCCCCACGTGACCCTGGTCGATGCGCGCGCGACACCGATCGTGCGCATCACGGAGAAAGGCATCGCCACCACGGACCAGGAATACGAATTCGACGTCATCATCTTGGCCACTGGATTCGACGTGGGCGCGGGAGCGCTGAAGCGGATGGGCGTGCTCGGCCGCGGAGGCAAGCAGCTGACCGATCACTGGGCGCACGGCCAACGCGCCTATCTCGGCGCGGCCACCCATGGGTTTCTGAACCTCTTCCATGTCAACGGACCGCAAAGTGCCGCAGCCTTGTTCAACAATCCGATCGCAATCGAAGTCAGCGTCGACTTCATCGCGGGGGTGATCCAGACCATGGTGGATCGCGGGTACCGGACGGTAGAGGTGACCGACGACGCCGAGACCCGCTACAACGAGCTGGTCTGTGAAGTCGCCGATGCGACGCTGTTTCCCACCGGAACGACGTGGCTCATGGGTGACAACATCGCAGGCAAACCGCGGACGCCGGTGTCACTGTTCACCGGCGCACCCATGTACTGCGCGATCGTCGACGAGGTCGCGGCCCGCGACTACAGCGGATTCGCCTTCGACGGACACGAAAGGCCGTGTTCGACCCTGGTGAGTCTCGATGGGAGCGAAGTCTTCCTGTTGGCGGGACTGATGAACATGGGCATGAAACCCCTCGAGCAGTGCTCTCTGGAGGAAGCCCGGTTCAGCCTGGAAGCCTTCAAGGCCATGCAGCTGCCGCTGCCTTGCGGCATCTCCATTACCGAGGCTTCCTATCCCACGGAGGAGGGACACCGCCCGGTGCGGCTGTATCGGCCCGAAGGCGACGGCCCGCTCCCCATCATCGTGTTCGTTCACGGTGGCGGTTGGATCGGCGGAAGCCTCGACGCATTCGACGAGCCGTGCGCGGTCCTGGCTCAACGGGTCGGCGCGATCGTGGTGTCGCCGGACTATCGGCTGGCACCCGAACATCCTTTTCCCGCAGCTCCACACGACGTCCTCGCTGCACTTCGGTGGGCCGGAGAGCATGCCAGCGAGTTCGGCGGAGACCCCGACCGGATGGCAATCGGCGGCGAGAGCGCGGGAGCGAACCTTGCAGCGGTGACCGCACTGCGTGCCAGAGACGAGGGCGGGCCCGCGCTGCGAGCCCAGATTCTGGTGACCCCACCCATCGATCCATTGGCCGACAACAACTCTCGCAAGCAGTTCGCCAACGGACCGATGATCTCCGCCGAGGTCGGAGAACGCATGTGGACCATGTATCTGGGTGATCCCGCGAACGCCATGTCACCGTGGGCCGCGCCTATCCGGGCCGACGACCTGTCCGGGTTGCCGCCCACGCTGATCGTGACCATGGAGATCGACCCGACTCGGGACGAGGCCGAGGACTACGCGGCCGCGTTGCAGGCCGCCGGGGTACCGACTCAATGCCGACGCCTCGCCCGCCTGTTCCACACGACGCTGTCGGTGTCAGGGGCGGTGCCGCGAGCTGCGGAGATCCATGACGCGATGGCGGAATTCCTTGGGCCACTGCTGGCCCGGCGAACCGAGGCGAGCATCGTCGGCTGAGGCGTGATGGCGGTCGGGCCACCGGATGCGGAAGTGGTCTTTGAAACAGCCTGATTCGGTTCATCCCATACTCGACACGAAATGAAAGAAGGTACGCTGACATGAGCGGTTCCCTCCAGGGCAAGCGGGCTTTGATAACCGGCGGACACCGTGGGATCGGTCGCGCGATCTCCGACGCCTTCGCCGAGGCTGGTGCGGTCGTCGCAATCGCCGATATCGAGGGCGCCGAGGCTGCGGCGAGCGAAATCGGGCGTGGCGCAATCGGTGTCGCGTGCGACGTGAGTTCGGCCGACAGTGTCGCCGCGGCAGTACAGACGGCGACGGCCTCCCTCGGCGGGCTCGACGTGCTGGTCAACAACGCCGGCGTGGAGGTGCTCGCCCCGCTGCACGAGGCCAGCGAGGCTGACTTCGACAGGTTGATGTCGATCAACGTGCGGGGACCGTGGCTCGTGTACAAGCATGCCGTTCCGGCGCTCATCGATGGTGGCGGTGCCATCGTCAACATCGCCTCCATCAGCGGTGTGGTGGCATTCCCGCTCCTAGGTGTCTACTCGGCGACCAAGGCGGCGTTGATCAGGCTGACTGAGTCCATGGCACTGGAGCTGCGTGACCACCGCGTGCGTGCCAATGCCATCTGTCCAGGCTTCGTGAACACCGAGATGGTGACACGAACCAGTGACGTCTTCGCGAACATCACTGGTATGCCGTTCGAGCAGATGGTGACCCAGGGTCAGGGCGGTATGGCCGCACCGGGCGACGTGGCGGGCCTGGCGACCTATCTGGCCTCAGACAGCGCATCCTTCGTCAATGGCACGGCCATCGTGGTCGATGGGGGCATGAATCTGCGCCGTGTCTAGCGCGGCGAAGGGTGCCGGGCCATCCATGCCGCGACTTGAGCGCGGGAGGCGAAGCCCAGCTTTGAGAGAATGCGCTCAACGTGCCCGTCGGCTGTGCGCTTGGAGATGACGAGTCGCTCAGCGATCTCACGGTTGGACAGACCCATCTCGACCAGCGCCGCGACTTCGAGTTCCCGTTTACTCAGCGGTTCGCTGGGCAGGCGCGCTGACCTGTGGACGCCATCGAGGACACCAAGCACGAAATCGATCGCCTCGTCGACGGCCAGCGGTCTGGCTGGACGTGAGATGTCCACCGGTGCAGGCTCAGTCGGCGCGGTGGTGTGGGCGGCAGCGAAACCGGACAACTGGGGTCCAAAGGCATCGAGGGAGGTTCCCATTGCCTGCCACAACCCACTGGCCGTGCGCGAGAGCACCCGGGCACGACTCGATTGACGGCGGTCGTTGGCGATCCACCCGAGCAGATCGGTAGCCAGCGCGACCGCGATGCCATCGCCGAAAGTACGTCGCAGCGTCAACACTCGGCGCGCAGAGCGCTCCGCGTCATCGTGCTGGCCCAATGACCAATGTGCCAGCGCAGCAGCCCATTCGGCATATCCGCGAGCCGAGCGTTCACCATGCTGCTCGCACAACGTGGCGGCGTCACGGGCTTCGGCGAGGGCTCGGTCGGCCGCGCCGTCCGCTGACAGAGCGCTGGCCAGCATGTATCGAGCCGTCAGTTCCATTTCACGATCGCCACGGGCAGCGTGGTCCTGCACCACTTGGCCAAAGCCGCGCACCGCAGCGGAGGTGTCACCGGTGAACAAATCCCGCAGCGCCGTCCATTGGCGCACGTGCGCGCCGAACACTTCGTCATCGGACTCCGCGGCGTACAGCTTCAACTCGTTCAACCACCGAACCGGAGATTCGTGGTCGCCCTGCAGCAAGGCTATCCAGGTGACAACCCACAAACAGTCCGCCCGCGCGGCTGATGGCGACGTTACGGCCTCCAGCATGGCTTCGATGCGCATCCTGCCTTCTGCCAGGCGACCGTTGGACAACCAGTGATAGCGCAGCCGCCCCAGCAGTTCGAGCGCGGACTGTTCTTCCGATGGAGTCGCAGCGCTCCAATGCAGGGCGGCCACGTAACTGGGATGATCGAGGCTCATCTGCCGAATCAGGTCGTCCTGGTCAGGTCCACACCACTGCGTCAACATTCCGGCAGCCCGACGCAGCATCACGTCGCGGTGGCGGCGGTGTAACTGCTCCGTCTCGCCGGCCTGGTCCGCCAACTCGGCAGCGACCTCTCGCACGGCGGCCGGAAGGTAGTACCGCATGGTCCCCGCGCCACGATCCGTGAGCACGATCGACTGGGCGACGAGTCGGTCGACCGCGTCGAACACGTCATCGGCGCGCAGCTCGCCGAAAGCACAGATCTGTTCGGTGAGTTCAAGGTCGAAGCTCGCTGGAAACACCGCGAGGCGGCGCCACAGCACTTGCGCGGTGCCGTGACACAGGTCGTAGCTCCAGTCCACCATCGCCCGCAGGGACCGGTGGCGTGACATCGAGTTGACGTCGGAGGCGGTCAGGGACGTCAACCGCTTCCGGAACCGCTCCACAACCTGCGCCACCGTGAGGGACCTCAGTTTGGCCGCCGCCAGTTCGATCGCCAGTGGCGATCCCTCCAGCAACCGGCATAGCTCGATCACCGCATCGGCGTTGACGGCGGTCACGTCGAAGTCCGGATCGACGGCGGCGGTGCGTTCGATGAGCAAGCTGACCGATCCGTCGGCGACCAGTTGCTCGGCGGGCGTGCCGAGTTCGGGCACGCTCAACGGAAGAACCGGGCGCAGTACCTCACCCACCACACCCAGGTGCTCGCGGCTGGTGGTGATGACGCGTAGGTGCGGCGCTGCACGCAGCAGCACGGGCACGGTGAGGCGCACTGCGTCGATGACGTGCTCACAGTTGTCGAGGACCAACAACACTCGGCGTTCGGGAAGGAAGGACAGCAGCTTGTCAAGCGGCGGTGTCGCGGACTGATCGCTGATCCCGAGGGCACTGACGATCGCGGCCTCGACGTCGTTGGCGCCGGCTCCGACGCTGAGATCGGTCAGCCGGACCAGCCAGGCGCCATCGGGGAACCTCCCACATTCGCGATGCGCCACTTCCAGAGCAAGCCGGGTCTTACCCACGCCGCCGGATCCGGTGAAGGTGATCAAACGCGACTGGGTCAGCACCTTTTGGGCTGCTTCCAGATCGTGACGGCGAGCCACAAGTCGATTCAACGGCGGGCCTACCCGCTCGCCTCCTCGTCGCTGGCTCCGCGATGAGCTCATACCAAGATCCTAGGTCGCTTCTCGCGTGGCGCCGCGAAATCCGCGCTGCGCAAGGGAATAAGGGCGGCACACCGGCACGGTCGCTGGCTCGACACAGGTGCGGCTACCGAAACCGTTCCATTGCACGGCACGAGGGCTCGACCGGGTCGTCTTCGATCGTTGCAATGAACCCATGAAGTCGACGCTGATGTCTCGCCGTGACCTTGACTTTCTGCTGTTCGAGTGGCTGCGTGTCGATGAGTTGCTGAAGCGAGCGCGGTTCGCTCACCACACCAGTGACACGTTCGCCGACGTTCTGACCCTGTGCGAGGACCTGGCCGAGCGCCATCTCGCGCCACACTACAAGCGCAGCGACACCGTGGAACCCACCCTGCACGACGGCACCGTCAGCGTTCTGCCCGAGATCAAGGACGCGTTGCGTGCCTTCGCCGAGACTGAACTGCTCGCCATGAGCTTGGACGAACGACACGGCGGAGCCCAGGTGCCGGCGGTCGTGTCCACGGCCGCGTTCACCTGGTTGCAGGCGGCCAACGTCAGTACGATCGGCTACCCCCTGCTGACATTGGCCAATTCCAACCTGATCGTCGAATTCGGAACCGAAGACCAGATCACGACTTTCGTGCCACCCATGCTTGCTGGGCGATTCACCGGCACCATGTGCCTGTCCGAACCGCAGGCGGGATCGTCGCTGAGCGACATCACCACCCGAGCCATACCGCAGGACGACGGAACGTACCGACTCTTCGGATCCAAGATGTGGATCTCGGGCGGCGACCACGACGCGAGCGAGAACATCGTGCACCTCGTGCTGGCCCGGCTGCCTGGGTCCCCACGTGGCACCAAGGGCATCTCGCTGTTCATCGTGCCGAAGTTCCTGCTCGCCGAGGACGGAGCGCTCGGTGAGCGCAATGATGTGGTGGCGGCGGGCCTCAACCACAAAATGGGGCAACGCGGATTGGCCAACGCGGCGTTGAACTTCGGCGAAGGCGCCTTCGAGCCCGGCGGCGCCGCGGGAGCTGTCGGCTATCTCGTCGGACAGCCGCACCACGGGTTGGCCTACATGTTCCACATGATGAACGAAGCCCGGCTGATCACCGGCGCCGCCGCCACCGCCCTGGGTTACACCGCGCACCTCAAGTCGCTCGACTATGCCCGGACGCGGCCGCAGGGGCGTCCGCTCTCGGCAAAAGATCCCGATGCGGCACCGGTGGCGATCATCGAGCATCCCGACGTCAAACGGATGCTGCTGGCCCAGAAATCTTACGTCGAGGGCGCGCTCGCACTGGTGTTGTATTGCGCGCGGCTGACCGACCTCGCCGCTGCGGCCGAGACGCCCGAGGAGGGCCAGGCCGCCACCGAGCTTCTCGATCTGTTGACTCCGATCGCCAAGAGTTGGCCGGCGCAGTGGTGTGTTCAGGCCAACGACCTGGCCATCCAGATCCACGGCGGCTACGGTTACACGCGCGAGTACGACCTCGAGCAGCTCTACCGCGACAACAGGCTCAACCCGATCCACGAGGGCACTCACGGCATCCAGAGCCTGGATCTGCTCGGCCGCAAAGTGCGCCAACACGGTGGTGCGGGTTTAGGACTGCTGGAACAAGAAGTCACCACGACAATCACTCGGGCCACCGCGATCGGTGGTGAGCCGGCGCACCTGGCCGAGCAACTGCAGGAGTCGTGGCAGACGTTGCGCGATGTCACCACAGTGCTGCTCAGGTGCGGTGACCCGACCGTGGCGTTGGCCAACAGCGCGCACTATCTCGAGGCGTTCGGCCACATCGTGGTGGCATGGCTGTGGCTTGACCAGGTGCTTGCCGCCCACGGCCGGGAGGACGGCTTCTATACAGGCAAACGGTATGCGGCCCGCTACTTCTACCGCTACGAAGTGCCAAAGACCAAGGTACAACTGGACTTGTTGGGCACACTGGATCAGACGACCGTGGAAGCGACCTTCGACGGCTGGGAGGCCTAGAACTCGTGAAAAGCACGATGCAGGACTACTGCCTGACCATCGGGGCCATCGCCCGGCACGGAACCACCGTTCACACCCGGCGCCAAGTGAGAACCCGTCGGCCTGACGGGACCATGCGTGTCGTGACGTTCGCCCAACTCGGCCGGCGCACAGCACAACTGGCCAACGCACTGCGAACGGTGGGGGCCGGCGCCGACACCGTGGTGGCCACCTTCATGTGGAACAACCAGGAGCACGTCGAGGCCTACTGCGCTGTGCCCGCGATGGGTGCGGTGCTGCACACGCTCAACATCCGGCTCGCAACCGACCAGCTCGTCTACATCGCCAACCACGCCGGTGACGAGATCGCCATTGTTGATGCCAGCCTCGCCGAACAGTTTGCTGAGATCGCGCCGCACGTGGCCACCTTGCACACCATCATCGTGACCGGCGATGCCGACCTCAGCAGCCTGATGCGGACTGGAAAACGCGTCGTGCGCTACGACGGCATTCTCGACGGACAGCCCGAGACGTACGACTGGCCTGATATCGACGAACACAACGCCGCATCCATGTGTTACACCTCTGGGACCACCGGCAACCCCAAAGGCGTTGTCTACAGCCATCGGTCCAGCTACTTGCATACCATGGCGATCTGCGCCAAGGGTGCACTCGAAGTAGGGCCCGAAGACGCGGTGTTGCCCATCGTGCCGATGTTTCACGCCAACGCGTGGGGCCTCATCTACGCCGCCTTGATGGCCGGTGCCGACCTCGTCCTGCCCGACCGCTTCCTGCAAGCCGAACCACTCGTCGAACTCATCGAACGCGAACGCCCGACAATCGCCGGCGCCGTACCGACAGTCTGGAACGACATCGTGGAGCACCTCAAGGAGCGACCCGACACCGACCTCTCGTCGTTGCGTCTGGTCGGATGCGGCGGATCGGCGATTCCTGTGCATCTCATGCGCACGCTGCACGACAAGTACGGGATCAACCTTGTCCAAGCGTGGGGAATGACCGAAACATCGCCATTGGCAACGATATCCAAGCCATCGTCGCTCCTGGCAGAGGGTGAATACTGGCAGCGCCGCGCATCTCAAGGCCGCCCGGCGTGCGGCGTGGAGTTGCGGATCGTCGACTCAGAAGGGACGGTCATCGCTCATG
The DNA here is from genome assembly GCF_001984215.1 of Mycobacterium sp. MS1601. Lineage (NCBI taxonomy): Bacteria > Bacillati > Actinomycetota > Actinomycetes > Mycobacteriales > Mycobacteriaceae > Mycobacterium > Mycobacterium sp. MS1601. Next base: position 3,857,291 of record NZ_CP019420.1, on the reverse strand, counting down.
ACGGAGAAGGCGTCGGGGAGTTGCAGGTACGGGGCCCGTGGATCACGGGCAGTTACTACAACTTGGAGGCTGGCGGCTCCTTCGACGGCGGCTGGCTCAGCACCGGAGATGTCGGCTCCATCGATGCCGATGGGTACGTCACTCTCACCGACCGGGCCAAGGATGTCATCAAGTCCGGCGGCGAATGGATCTCCTCGGTACAGCTCGAGCTGGCTATCGCTTCGCACCCAGGTGTGTTCGAGGCGGCGGTCATCGCGGTGCCCGACGACAGGTGGCAAGAACGCCCCCTTGCAGCGGTGGTGCTCGGCCACAACGCAGACGTGACTATCGTTGAGCTGCAAGATTTCTTGCGCGACAAGGTCGCGCGCTGGTGGATCCCGGAGCGGTGGGCGTTCGTCGATCAGCTTCCTCGTACATCCACGGGCAAGTACGACAAGAAGTGTCTCCGCGAGTGGCATCGGCAAGGGCAGTTGACTCCAGTCGATCTCGCCGGTCGCTGAACACGATTCTGCGGAAGGAGCCGTCGTGGCCGCTCCTGTTGACCCCGGGAGCACGGACTGGGATGAAGTGTCACATGCCGTGGCAACGCGCACTTCCCACACGATCTGCACCCGCTCGGGCACGCCAGGGCAGGACACGCACGCGCCGAAGGCGTCGACTTGGGGCCGATCAGGATGGCCCACATCAGCTGGGGCGCATCCCTCTCAGTAGTCACCACCCACCCCGGTGCCTATGCCGTCAACATCCCGGTGTCCGGTTACCTGAAGTCGGTCATCGGTCAGCCACCCGGACAAGGTGCGGCTGTGCAGTGGGGCTTCACCCATATCAGCCGTTTCGCCGTCGCGTACCGCCTCGCAGACCCTACACGTCTGATGGACCTGGTAATCGCAGCCTGTCCAGACATCGAATACTGCTTCAGACAAAGCGCGGCGACGCACCTCGCCGATACAGCAGGGGGGGTCGGTGATTCTTTCGGGTTTTGCGCCGAGGCTCTGTACCTGCTGCCTCAACGGCTCGACGGTGGTAGTTGTAACAGTGCTTCTAGTCGCCGATGACCACGCAGGCTTGGGCCAGCGACCAGAAGCTGTTGATGCATTCGTTTCGGATGCGGGAGTTGAACGATTCGACGTAGCCGTTGTGCCAGGGATCGCAAGTCGGGGTATCCGTTTTGGCCAGGTAAAAGTATCCACCCCGTGTTCGTCGTGTCGATGTGGAACTGCGGGCCCCGATGGTGACGGTGAAGGCGCCAACCAATCGCCATCACCATCGGGGAGTTCCATTGAATTCTGCGAAGGACCGAATGGACATCATTTCCGCCCACTACGAGCTCGGGTCCTACCAGCTGCCCTGAGTTTGGACACCTTGGCGGGGTTTCGAAGCTCATAGTCGTTTGACCTGCAGCATTGTTTCGACGAGTAGGTGTGTTGGGGTACTAACCGGGTAGGTTCGCGCGGTGGCCACGTGGCCAGATTGAGGGCTTCGCAGCGGGCATCTGGCGTGTTTGTCTTTGCCGATGGCGTCGCGGCGTTTGCGGCCGACTCGGAGTTTGGTCTTGGCAGGGTGACCCATGATGCCGGGGAGACCTACGTGACCGGGGTTCGTTCAGTCACGCCTCGTTGAAAGCGCCTTCACCAGAGGCAGGTAGACCGTGTCGATGATCTCGGCGATGGTGTCGGTTTCGACGGTGCCGCGGGTGAGGATCATTTCGTTGCGCACGAGCACACCGATGCTGACGGCCGCCCGGTCTGGTATTTCGCGCGGGCCCAGCTCTCCGCGTCGGCGTGCACGTTCGAGCGCCGGGTAGATCGTCCTTTCGGCGAGAATGGTCACCTGTGTTTCGAGTGTGCTGAACAGCTCGTCATCTGCCTCGGCGAGAAGGCTGCGGTAGTTATCGGCGCCGACATCGCGGAACACCGTGCTGACGGTCCCGAACAGGAGCAGCAGGTCCTCTCGCAGCGATTGTGTCCACACGAAATCGTCGTCGGGCTGCCAGTGCAGACTCGGCAGGGCGTCGACAACCATATGCGCCCGCGATGAGTAACGCCGGTAGAGCACGGGCTTGCTGGTCTGCGCACGACGCGCGACTCCTTCGTAGGTGACACCTAAGTAGCCGACATCGGTGAGTTCGGCTCGCGTCGCATCTCGGATAGCGGACATCAGGGCCTCGTCGCGGCGACGAGTCTTAGGTCGAGAAGCTGCTGCCGGCGAAGTAGACACGTTGCGTATCTTAGCGCGCCGGTGTATCTTACAGTTTATAAGATACGGCGCGTATCTTAGTTGTACATCCAGCTGACGATGCCCGCCGATAACTCGGTTCAGCGTGCCGGCAGGACAGATGTTCGACCGCAACGCCCTCGCCATCAATTCCCCCGTCATGACCGACGCAGTGGGCGTGAGAAAGGAAATCCGTTGCCCTCGTTGATAACCAAGTTGATGCACGTGTGCATCGCGGTGCCTAATCTGGAGACTGCACTCGGCTTCTACCAGGATGTTTTAGGGTTTACATCGGTGTTCCAAACCGAAAACGCAAACGCTGACGGCAACCTGCTGGGTTTCGACACCGACGTCGTGAATCTCAGAGCGCATCACCTGTCCATCGGCGTGCAACATGAGCACACCACGGAGATCAATCTTGTGGAGTTCGTCGCGCCTGCAACGACTTCCGGCCCTGCCGCGGCGCAGAACGTTCAGGGTTTGACACGCTTGGCGCTCCTCGTGGAGGACCTCGACGAGGCCTGCGGGCGGATCTCATCCCATGATGGTGTCGAAATGGTCTGCGCACCGCGAGAGATTGTCATCCGCGATGCCGATGCGGTCCATTCGTCGAGGTGGTTCAGCTTCCTAGACCCCTTCGGCGTGTTCATCACCGTGACCGAATCTCCCTGAACCGACTAAACGAAGGATTGGCATGGAGCGGTACATCAACAGACTCTTTCATGTGTGCATTACGGTGCCCGATATCGAGGAGGCGCTGGGGTTCTATCAGGGCGTACTCGGACTGGAATCGATCGGCCAGCTGAGAAACGAACGGTCTGACGGAGCGGTGCTCGGATTCCCGGACCAGGAGATCGTCATCCACGCCAACCATCTTCGCGGCAAGCGAACAGACCAGGCTACAGTCATCGACCTCATCGAATTCGTCAATCCAGCAACCGATGTCGGCGACGGGCCCTACAGGCGGATGAACCATGTCGGCATCACCCGGATGGCGTTCGACGTGGACGATGCCGACGCCATCTACGAGAAGCTCCGTCTGCGCGGCGATGTCGAAATCCTCTGCGAACCCGCCACCGTGCAGGCGCCAACGGAAGGTTCCTTCCGGATCCTCACCTTCAAAGATCCACTAGGGATTGTCCTGGAGCTCATCGAACACCGGCCAGATAAGCAGGGCTAATCCGTAACGGCCGCGATGTTTTCGCGCCCCGGCATGCCAGCTGGCAAGCAAGCACCCTCGCCAACGTTGGCGCCGAAACAGATTAAACGAAATCAGGAGAACCTGTGGACAACACGATCGAATCCCCTGTCATCAGCATCGTAGCGGGACCCACCGCCGGCGGAACCGCCGAGGACTACGAGATCTTCTACGCGCGAAGAGCTTTGCATCGACTCAAGAATCTGATCGGTCATCAGGGCCTGCTGGATCTGCTCGCCGACGACATCGCAGAAGGCAACGCCGCCCTTCGGGAGTACGCCACGAAATCGAACGGCGAGATACGGGCAGCGACCACCGTTCTGGCGGTGACCGGTTTCACCGCAGGGGAATTCATGGGATGGTTGGACGAGAACACCGACGACGAAGCCATCATGCTGGCGGCCCACCCCGAGCATTACGCGACGGCCGCACGACCGGACCAAACCCTGCTTCTCGTGGAGAACTTCGGCTCGCACCTCTGTTCATGTGTGGTGGCTTTCGGCCGCGGCACCAAGTGGGCCGCAACTTCACCGGAGTATCTTCCCGAAGACCGATATCCGATCAAGAAGATCGCGTCCATCGAACTCGAGGACGGAACGCCGATCGGTCGGGTGCTGTCCCAGTTCGGCGACACCGAAGACGGCTTCAGCGCCAGCCTGTCTATCTACTTCCCCGCGGCAAGCCCCGAGGAACTCGTCGAGCATCACCGCCGGCACCTGGCCGTCGAATTTACCAACTGGATCACAGCCGCCGCCGCGGCACACAAGCCTGCGGTGTCCAAAGGCCGCGCCACTTAGAACAGTTGACACCACGTTCACGGAACTTAAGGAGCTAGACGATGACACTGGAAGAATTGGTCGACCGCGCAGAGATCCTCGACGTGCTCACCCGGTACACACGCGGGCTGGATCGGGTGGAGATGGATTTGGTGCGTTCAGCTTTTCACGACGACGCCTGGGTCGAATTCCCCGAGGACGTGTACCGCGGCCCCGCAACCGGGTTCTGCAACTTCCTCGCCAAAGAAATGACGCTCTTCGTTCGAACCCGGCACCATTTGGGCAACATCCTGATCGAATTTGAGGGCGACGTCGCCTTCGTGGAGACCTACCTGAACGCCGATCATGAGGCGACGTCGTATCACAAGTGGAACGGTGCGTTCGTCACGCTGTGGGCCCGCTACACCGACCGCTTCGAGAAGCGAAACGGTGTCTGGAAAATTGCCCACCGCACCCTGCTCATCGACTGGATGCGCAAGGACGACGACCCTTCTGGCTGGTACAAAATCCCGGAAGCCCAGATGGGCAAACGCGACGGAACGGACCTCGTGCTTCGTGCGCACAGTTCCTGAACCACCGCCTCACCGCGGGGTGATAAGTGGCCTGCCTTCAGAGCGCGTACACATGCAGGCTCGCGCACACCACGGTCAGCCAAAGCACCCGCAACTGGATACCAGTAGGAGGATCCCATGACCGATTCGGAAATGTTGTTCATCCCGTCGCGTCCGCTACAGCCGGGCCCGCGCTGGGGGTGATGAGCGGGTTCTGCCCCGGCACGCAGATCTTGCCCGCTGGCCACCGCGTGGCTCCGCAGTTCATGGCGCTGCCCGTGGACATCCAGCTGGACAAGGACGTCGCCGTCACGCTACGAGACGGTGTGACGATCTTCGTCGACGTGTATCGCCCGGTGGGCGCGGAGAAGGTGCCGGTCATCGTGGCGTGGAGTCCGTACGGCAAAGGCGAGGGCAGTGCGCCGGCGGCGACGGGGGTCTTCGGTCTCGTGGGACTCGACGACGCCATCGTCTCCGGCCTGCACAAGTTCGAGGGCCCCGACCCGGCGTTCTGGTGCGCACAGGGCTACGCGATCTGCAACCCGGACATGCGCGGGGTCTGCGATTCCGAGGGCGACAGCGTGCTGTGGGACCGCCAAGAGGGTCGCGACGGCTACGACCTGATCGAGTGGTTGGGGGTCCAGGACTGGTGCAACGGCAAAGTGGCGATGAGCGGCACCTCCTACCTCGCCGCCTCGCAGTGGTTCACCGCAGCCGAGCGGCCACCGCACCTGGCGGCGATCAACCCCTGGGAAGGCGTCAGTGACACCTACCGCGACCTCTGCTTCCGTGGAGGCATGCCCGACGCCGGTTTCGCGCAAATGCTGCAGGAGGGTTCCTTCTGGGGAAAAGGCCGCCAAGAGGACATCATGGCCGAAGTCGCACGTTACCCGCTGATGAACGAGCTGTGGGAGAACAAGCGGGCCCGCCTCGAAGACATCACCGTCCCGGCCTACATCGTGGCCAGCTACTCCAATTCGCTGCACACACTCGGCACGTTCCGAGCATGGCGGGAAATCGCCTCCGAACAGAAGTGGTTGCGCATCCACAACAGCCAGGAATGGCCCGACTACTACGACGAGGCAAACCGAGACGACCTGCGACGGTTCTTCGACCACTTCCTCAGAGGCGAGGACAACGGATGGGATCAAACGCCGCGGGTGCGCTACTCCATTCTCAACCTCGCTGGCGGAGACCAGGTGAACATCGCCTCAGACCGCTTCCCGCCGGTCTCGGCGACCTCGGTGAAGTACTACCTCGACGGCGCCGGACGTGGACTGGTCGAGAACGTGCCGACGACCGAGGTTCCGGTGACCTATGACACCAGCGCCCTCACCGCATGGGCCTCGTTCCTCCTTCCATTCAGGCAGGAAACGCAGCTCGTCGGATACCCTAAAGCGCGGCTCTGGGTTCAGGCCGATGGCGCCGACGACATGGATCTGTTCGTCTTCGTGCAGAAGCTCGACGAACATGGAACTCCGTTGCAGGCCTTCACCGTTCCCAACCGCGGGGCACGAGTTCACGATGTCACTGAGCGCGGCGGCTCGATCCTGCGTTATAAGGGAAGCGACGGCCGGCTGCGGGTCTCCATGCGCCATCTCGACCCGGACTCGACCACCGAGGACATCCCGGTCCACACCTTCGATCGGACCGAGAACCTGACGCCCGGTGAAATCGCAGAGATCGAGCTAGAACTCGCCCCGATAGGACTGCACTTCCTGGCCGGTGAACAACTCCGACTAATCGTCAGCTCCCGAAACCTGTTCGGTCCGTGGATGCCCGGCACGCCGGAGTACATAGCGAACAACACCGGACAACATGTGATCCACACCGGCGGATCACATGCGTCCTATCTGCAGCTGCCAGTTCTCCGCACTTCGCGATGATCGACCGGTAGGACGGTGGTGCAGAGACCTCCACGATCTGGCAGCTATACCCGCGTAATCCGCCAGCGGCTGTCCCGTTTTCTTCAGCAATGGGAACAGTTGTCAAGCCGCGGGTAGGTCGTCGTTCCGTGACGGAGTTCGGCTCGGGTTGTCCAGCGTCGCCGGTCCAGGACGTTGCGTTGCAAAAGGGCGAAGAACGACTCCATGGTCGCGACCGGTGAGGGCAGCGCCACAGCGTGATCCAGGGCCGCCACGGCCAACGAAGACTTCATTCGGGAGTCGATCGAGTAGCCGACAAACCGGTTGGAGTAGACGTCTTTGAGGGCGCAGAGGTAGAGCTTGCCTTCGTCGGTGCGACGCTCGGTGATGTCGGCCAGCCAGACCTGGTTGGGAGCGTGGGCGCTGAACTGACGCTGCACGAGGTCGTCATGGACGGGAGGTCCGGATCGGCGGTTGAGTCCACGCTTCTTGGCGAAGATCGACCAGATCCGTTCCCCGCGCGGCTGATGGCGACGATACGGCCTCCAGCATGGCTTCGATGCGCATCCTGCCTTCTACCTGACGACCGTTGGACAACCAGTGATAGCGCAGCCGCCCCAGCAGTTCGAGCGCGGACTGTTCTTCCGATGGAGTCGCAGCGCTCCAATGCAGGGCGGCCACGTAACTGGGATGATCGAGGCTCATCAGCCGAATCAGGTCGTCCTGGTTACGGTGAGGACCACCTCGCGCCTGCCGAAAAGCCAAGCCGCATAATACAAGTCATCACCAGCTACATTGGCCGCTACATGGGCACTGCGAGTAATGAATCCGACGGCTGACGTGTTACGCCGGTGTCGCTCAGGTGGCACCTACCGAAACGCCCGCAGCGGCAGCAGAAGTCACCCGGGTGAGCGGGCCGTCGGGTCGTACGCCGGCACGAGCGCCGTCACAACGGCGCAAGTTGTGCGGTCGCGGACCACCTGGCACCCCGCCCGGCGATCACGAGAAATCTATTGGGATCGTTCACGCATATTGACATATCGAGCCACGCGTCGTATCCATAAGACATGACAGCAGCTCTGTCTCATTCGCCGAGATTCGAGTTGGCATGTGCCGACACCTGGGCAGACCCCTGGCCCATGTACCGGGATCTGCGTGACCACGACCCCGTGCATCACGTGCTCACCGGCAAACCTGGCCACGATTACTACGTACTGTCTCGCCATGCCGACGTCTTCACGGCTGCGCGCGATCACGAGACGTTCTCTTCCGCACAGGGGTTGACCGTCAACTACGGCGAGCTGGAAATGCTGGGCCTGCAGGATAATCCGCCGATGGTGATGCAGGATCCACCGATACACACCGCGTTCCGCAAGCTCGTCTCCCGGGGCTTCACCCCCCGCCAAGTCGAGGCCGTGGAACCGAAAGTCCGTGAGTTCGTGGTCGAGCGGATCGAGGCACTGCGCGCCGAAGGCGGCGGAGATATCGTCGCCGAACTCTTCAAGCCGCTGCCGTCGATGGTGGTGGCCCACTACCTGGGCGTGCCCTCCGAAGACCAGGGACAGTTCGACACCTGGACCGAGGCCATTGTTGCTGCCAACACCACTGACGGCGGCATCGGCGGTGCGCTCGAGACATTGGGCGAGGCACTGGCAGAGATGACGGCCTACTTCGCCGCATTGATCGAACGCCGCCGCCTCGAGCCGGCCGACGACACCGTCTCACATCTGGTGGCAGGCGATGTCGATGCGTTTGCCGTGCTGGCCTTCACCTTCACCATGGTGACGGGCGGCAATGACACCACCACCGGAATGTTGGGCGGCTCAGTGCAATTGTTACACCAGCGGCCCGATCAGCGCCAGCTGCTCATCGACAGCCCGGAGCTGATCGCAGACGCCGTGGACGAATTCCTGCGGCTCACTTCACCAGTGCAGGGACTGGCACGCACCGTCACCCGCGACGTCACGATCGGCGACACCACCATACCCGCCGGTCGTCGGGTGCTTCTGCTCTACGGGTCCGCCAATCGAGACGAACGCCAATTTGGCTCCGATGCAGGCGAACTGGACATCAGGCGCAACCCCCGCAACATCCTCACCTTCGGCCATGGCGCCCACCACTGCCTGGGCGCGGCCGCCGCGCGCATGCAGTCGCGAGTGGCGCTCACCGAACTGTTGACGCGATGCCCGGACTTCGACGTCGACGAGTCCGGAATCATCTGGGCCGGGGGAAGCTACGTGCGACGTCCACTGTCGGTGCCGGTGACCATCTGATGGCCGGCAGCGACTGGCTTGGCTCACGACGCAGCGAGGTCGCGGCCGACCGCATCCTCGACGCAGCAGGTGAACTGTTCGCCAAACGCGATCCAGGAGCCGTCGGAATGCACGAGATCGCAGTGGCGGCAGGGTGTTCCAGGGCCACTCTGTACCGGTACTTCGAGAACCGGGAAGCGCTGCACACCGCGTATGTGCACCGGGAGGCCTACCATCTGCACGCGCGGATGACCGAACGCATCGCCGGTATCGCCGACCCCCGTGAACGCCTGATCGCCGGCTTCCTGACTTCCCTGGAGCTGGTTCGCCAAAGTCCGGCGCTCAACTCGTGGTTCGCCACCAGCGGCTCCCCCATCGGCGTGGAGATCGCCGAGACCTCCGACGTGATTCAGGCAATGGGGTCAGCCTTCATCGTCTCGCTCGGCGCCGACGACCCGGCCGCGGTGCAACGCAAAGCGCGCTGGCTGGTGCGGGTACTGACCTCGCTACTGCTACTGCCGGGTCGCGATGCCGACGACGAACGGGCGATGGTCGAGGAGTTCCTGGTGCCGATCATGACTCCGGCTCAAACCGTCACCCGCAGCTCACCTCCCGGGTGAGTGCTCAACGTGACGATCACCGAGCCGGGTCCGGTGGCGAACACCGTGTTGGCATACCCGATGAACCCGTAGTGCGCGTCGATCACCGACACCGCAGTGATGTCGCCGCTGCCTTCGGCCCCCGTGGTCTCGTTGACCCAGTGCGCGGTCACCGTCAGCGCGCAGGACCCGTCGTAGATGCCTGCGTCGTAGTGGATCGCGACCCGCACACCGTCCCCGGTGCCCACGGGCGTCAGCTGCGCTTCGGCGCTGACAGTGCCGCCACACGTAGGCGAGGCAGCTACGGCAACGGCATCGAGCTGCGCGTACGGCTCGGCCACCGCCGGCGGCGCCAGCAGCAGCGCCAACACACCGAGCCCGAGAAGCCGCTTCACAGTGTGTCTATCGACGGGCAGCGGCGGGTTGTTAGTCAGGCGACCCAGTAACCCTGTGCCTTGACCGACTTCCTTGGGATCGCGTAGTTCTCCCGCAGCACCTTGGCGACGTTGCGGGTAGTGCGGTTGTCGCAGGCCACCCAGCCGAAATGGTCGGAGGCGTCGAAGGCCCACTTGGCTACCGTCTCGACCAGTGCCGCACCGGCATTCTCGCGGGCCACCCATGTCACGTCATGCGCGCCGACCACGGGCAGATCACGATCGTCGTCGTGGCCGGCTTCCAGGAACACCCAGGCTGGCGTGTCGCCGATGGCCTCGAGCAGGGAGTTGATGGCAGGCAGAGAAGCGGTGTCGCCGACGAGGATGTAGCCGGCCGGGGTCGGGGTGGGCAGCTGGAAGTTGCTGCCCAGAACCGTCACCTCGAGCACGTCACCCGGCTGCGCCTCCTGCGCCCAGCGGGTGGCCAGGCCGTCGTGCAGGGCGAAATCGATGTCGACGGTGCCCGCTACCGGGTCCGGGTTGACCAGGGTGTAGCCGCGCTGGTGGGACTTGTCGCCGTCGGGAAACCAGCCTCGGACCCACATGGTCGGATGGATGGGACGCTCGTCCAGCAGCTGCCCGGAGGTGAAGTGCAGCCGCAGGTAATGCGGACCGATTTCGGTGCGTCCGGTGACGGTCAGCTCATAGTCGCCGCCACGCCAGAGTTTGACGAGGGCTCCGGTCAATCCGCGGGACGGTTTCTGGTCAGCCATGCAACTAAGGGTAGCCTAACTAGGCTGGCGTCAGGAGCGTACGCGGGTGAACCGGTGCAGCAGCCAAGCGGCGGGGACCGACACCAACATCGTCACCGTGAACAACTGCCACATGGATCCGGTGTACACCGGATCGCGCAGCACCTCGACCATCACGAGCTCCATCAACACCAGGTGCACCAGGAAGATCTCGTAGGAGATCTCCCCAAGCCACACCATCGGCCTGCTCGCGAGGAAGCGCGAGTACCAACCCCGGTTGCCCAATGCCAACGGAGCGATCACCAGTGCGGAGATCACCGCGTAGAAGCCCGTCTTGAACAACGCTTCGTACAACTGCGTCGGCGACGTGGTGGGCTCACCGCCGATCGGGGTGGACACGATGAGGAAACAGATCAGCGCAATCGGCAGCGCCAGGAACGCATAACAGGTGACGCGCATGGCCTGCAGAACCGCCAACAACATCCCCGCCAGGAACCAGACCAGATACGTGGGCAACCAGAGCCGGGCGCCGTCGGGCAGGAATGTCGTGTGGTGCACCAGCGTCAGCCAGCCCGGCGAGATCAGCGCCAGCCCCGCCAATCCGGCCAGCAGCACACCGGGCTTCCACGCCCGCCGGCACAACACCACGAGCAACAGATAGGCCAGACCCGGAAGCACCACATAGAACGCGGCCTCCACGGCCAGGCTCCACATCTGCGTAAGCCCTTGGTGCAGATAGGAATACAGATAACCGTCGGTGTAGATCTGGGTCAGCGTCAGGTTACGGAACAGACCTTCCCAGGTGTGCCCGGGATTGGGGCCCGCTGTCCGGAAGTGATACAGCAGATAGGCCAACAGCACGGTCACCACGTACGCAGGCATGATGCGTCGCACCCGGTGCCAGGCATACCGTTTCACCGAAGGGGCTTCGCGACCAGCCGCGGAGGCTTGCACCCACGGACGGAACAACAGGAACCCCGACAGGGCGAAGAAGATCGGCACGCCGATCTCCATGCGCGAGTACACCAACCCGAGATAGCCCTGCGGATAACGACCCGTGGTGTACGCGGCATGGGTGGCGACCACCAAAATGGCTGCCACAGCCCGGATTCCGGTCAGCGACGCCACCCGGTCCGCGGTGGAAACCTGTTCGAGCCCGCCTACTGCGTCCAGCCCCCCGGACGCGGTCATTGCGACTTGCGGTACTTCTTGGGCTTCGTGTCGCGCTTGGGAGGACCTGACCGGTGGGGCGCCGCGCCGCCGGGACCGTCGTCGAGTTGCAGGTTGATCAGGTTGCCCTGGATACGCGTCTTGGCTAACTTCGCCCATGTCTCGGCAGGCAGATTCGGCGGCAGCTCCACCAGTGAGTACTCCGGCTTGATGGTGATGTGCCCGAAATCGCTGCGATGCAGTCCGCCCTCGTTGGCAATGGCGCCGACGATGGCACCCGGCATCACCTTGTGCCGCTTGCCAACCTCGATCCGGTAAGTCGCGAAACCACCGTCGCGGCGCATCGGCTTGTCGGGCCGCGGCGGACGATCGGGGCGTTCCTTGCGCTTCTCCGGCGGCGGCTCGGTCAGCAGGAACTCTTCACCGTCGCGGCTCTGCAGCGCCAGCGCGGCGGCAATGTCGGCCAGCGGCACGTCGTGATCGCGCTCGTAGCCTTCGATGAGCTGGCGGAACAAGTCGATTCCCGGCTTGGCCAGCGCATCGGAAATCGAGTCGCGGAACTTCTGCACCCGCTTCTCGTTGACGTCCTCCACCGACGGCAGATCGATCTCGACCAGCTTCTGCCTGGTCACCCGCTCGATCGCCCCCAACAGATGGCGTTCTCGCGGCGTCACGAACAGGAACGCGGTACCCGAGCGTCCAGCTCGACCGGTGCGCCCGATTCGGTGCACGTAGGACTCCGGATCATGCGGAATGTCGAAGTTCACCACGTGCGAGATGCGCTCGACGTCGAGCCCGCGGGCGGCGACGTCAGTGGCGACGAGGATGTCGATGGAACCGTCTTTGAGCGCCGAGATGGTGCGCTCACGCACCGCCTGGGGGATGTCGCCGTTGATGGCGGCCGCGGCGAAGCCCCGTGCCCGCAGCTTCTCGGCCACCTCTTCGGTGGCCTGCTTGGTGCGGACGAAGACGATCATGGCGTCGCCTTGTTCGACCTCGAGCAACCGGGTCAGCGCGTCCATCTTGCGCGGGTAGGACACCTGCAGGTAGCGCTGCGTGATGTTCTCGGCCGTCTGCGTCTTGGCCTTGACCGTGACCTCGACCGGGTCATGCAGGTACTTGGCGGTGATCTTCTTGATGGCCGGCGGCATGGTCGCCGAGAACAGGGCAACCTGTTTGTACTCCGGTGTCTCGGACAGAATGCGCTCGACGTCCTCGGCGAAGCCCATCTGCAGCATCTCGTCGGCCTCGTCGAGCACCATGTAGTCCAGGTGCGACAGGTCCAGGTTGCCCTTCTCGAGGTGGTCGATCACGCGGCCGGGGGTACCGACCACCACCTGAGCGCCGCGTTTGAGACCGGCGATCTGCGGCACGTAGGACGAGCCGCCGTAGATCGGCAGCACGTTGACCTTGAGCTTGGCGCCGTAACGGCTGAATGCCTCGGCCACCTGCAGTGCCAGCTCGCGGGTAGGCGCCAGCACCAGCGCTTGTGTGGTCCTGCTGCTGGTGTCGATCTTGGACAGGATCGGGATCGCGAAGGCCGCGGTCTTGCCTGTGCCGGTCTGCGCCAGGCCAACGACATCAGAGCCCGCCAGCAGGGCCGGGATGGTGGCTGCCTGGATGGCGGACGGGGTTTCGTAGCCGACCTCGGAGACTGCCTCCAGGACCGCTGGGTGTATCTGCAGATCAGCGAACGTCGCCGGCGTCGGTGCAGCGTCGCTGGACGTGGTTGTCTGATCGGGTTCCGGAGTGGTCATCGGGGTATCAGTCTAGAGCCCGCAGCGGGTAACGCCTGACCATCGGTGGTTCGGGGTCGTCACGTCGAGCCGGTAGCGTGGCGCGATGTGTGTGGCACAAGCGAGAGGACAGCGCTGACCGGCCGTTTCATCGGGTGCGTCGCGGCGGCATTGGCTGTGGTGTTTGTGCCGGCCTGTGGCTCCGGTGACTCCACTGCGTCGCAGACGCCAGAGGCCAGCGCCACCAGCTCCGCGCCTCCTCCCGCGCCACCGCCGGTCAGCACCGTGGCGCCGCCGCCCACCAGCGAGCCCGCCGATCCGTGTGCGGTGAACCTGGCCGCGCCCGCGATTGTCGCAGCGGTCTCGGAGCTGCCCAAAGACCCGCGCAGCGGGCAGGGCTGGAACCCCGAACCGGTGGCGGGCAACTACAACGAGTGCGCACCGTTGTCGGCGGTGATCATCAGGGCCAACACCAACGCCGACAACCCCAATACCCGGGCCGTGCTGTTCCACCTCGGCAAGTTCATCCCCACCGGCGTTCCCGACACCTTCGGCTTCAACGGCATCGAGCCCACGCAGAGCACCGGCGACACCGTGGCATTGAAGTACACCGACGGATTGGGTCTGGACAGCATCGTGAAGTTCCGCTGGAACGGCAACGGGGTGGAGCTCATCGGCAACACCGGGTAGGGCTGTCCCCGCCCCCACCTACAGTGGCTGGCGTGTTCGTCGACGGGGGCAGCGTGCTGTACAGCGCGTCGGATCTGGCGGCTGCCGCGCGCTGCGAGTACGCCCTGTTACGGGCCTTCGACGCGAAGCTGGGCTGGGGTCCGCAGATCAGCACCGAGGATCAACTGCTGGCACGCACATCGGCTCTCGGTGACGAACATGAGCATCGCCGCCTCGACGAGCTGCGCGGTCGGTTCGGTGATGACGTCACCACGATCGGCAGACCCACCTACACCGCAGGCGGCCTGACCGCCGCCGCGACACAGACCATGCGCGCCATCACCGATCGGGCACCGGTGGTGTACCAGGCCGCCATGTTCGACGGCCGTTTCCTGGGATTCGCCGACTTCCTGGTCCTCGATGGCGACCGGTATCGCGTCGCCGACACCAAGTTGGCTCTCTCGGCGAAGGTCGAGGCGCTGCTGCAGCTGGCGGCCTACGCCGACACGCTGTCCCGCGCCGGAGTTCCGGTGCACGACGAGGCGGAGCTGGTCCTGGGCAACGGGACCGCCGTGCGGTACCGGCTCGACGAGATCATCCCGGTGTACCGGCCGCGTCGCGCCGACCTGCAACGGCTGCTGGACGCCCATTTCGCCGGCGGGCAACCGGTGCGCTGGGAGGACGACGGGGTGCGAGCGTGCTTCCGCTGTCCCGAATGCGACGTGAAGGTCCGCGAGCACGACGACCTGTTGCTGGTCGCCGGGATGCGGGTGAGCCAACGAGCCCGCCTGATCGAGGCCGGTGTCAACACCGTCGCCGAGCTGGCCGAGCGAACCGAACCGGTTCCCGACCTGCCTGCGCGCACCATCACCGCCCTGAGCGCCCAGGCCCGTTTGCAACGGCGACCTCGGGTCGAGGGCAAACCGCCCTACGAGGTGGCGGATCCGCAGCCGCTGATGGTGCTGCCGAATCCGGACAAAGGCGACCTGTTCTTCGACTTCGAGGGCGACCCACTGTGGACCGCCGACGGCAGCCAGTGGGGCCTGGAGTACCTCTTCGGCGTGCTGGACTGCGCCGACGAGTTCAGGCCGCTGTGGGCACATGACCGGGCTTCGGAGCGAAAAGCCTTGCAGGACTTCCTCAAGCTGGTGGCCAAGAGGCGTAAACGCTACCCGAACATGCACATCTACCATTACGCCGCCTACGAGAAGACGGCGCTGCTGCGACTGGCCGGACGTCACGGTGTCGGCGAGGACGAGGTGGACGACCTGCTGCGCAACGGCATTCTGGTTGACCTTTTCCCCTTGGTACGCAAGAGCATTCGGGTGGGCACCGAGAACTACAGCATCAAATCGCTCGAGCCGCTCTACATGGGCGCTGAACTTCGCACCGGCGAGGTCACCACGGCCACCGCGTCCATCACCGAGTACGCGCACTACTGCGAGCTGCGCGACGACGGCCGTGAGGAGGACGCGGCGGCGTTGCTGCACGAGATCGCCGAGTACAACCGATACGACTGCCGATCGACCCGACGGCTGCGGGACTGGCTGGTGGGCATCGCCTTCGAAGCCGGAGTGCCGCCGCTGGGCGCCCAGCCGGTGCGCGACGGCGCGGAACCCGACGAGGACGATCAGCTGGCCGCAAGCTGGCCAAGTTCGTCGGCGAGGATCCCGGCGCGCGAACCCCACAGCAGACCGCGGTGGCATTGCTGGCCGCAGCGCGTGGATACCACCGCCGCGAGGACAAGCCCTTCTGGTGGGCGCATTTCGACCGGCTGAACAATCCCGTGGACGAATGGGGTGATGAGACAGACGTTTTCCTGATCGAGAACGCGGAGATCATCACCGACTGGCACACCCCGCCACGGGCCCGCAAACCACAACGACGAGTTCTCGTCTCCGGCACCCTGGCCGCGGGTGAACTGGCCCGCGACATGTTCGCCCTCTACGCGCCGCCGTCGCCGGCCGGGCTCACCGACGACGTAGAGCGCCGCGCGGCCGGCCCCGTCACCGTCGCCGAGTGCGACAACCCCGACACCCCGAACTCGGTGACGGTGATCGAAAGAGCCCCCAAGGACGGCACCACCTTCGACCAGGTGCCGTTCGCATTGACCCCCGGCCCGCCGATCGCCACCAAGGCGATGCGCGAATCCATCAACACCACAGCACAATTCATTGCCGATGGACTGCCGAAGCTGCCCGACAACGCCATCATGGACCTGTTGTTGCGCCGCCCGCCGCGAACCCGCACCGGTGCCCCGCTGCCCCATGACGGGGCACCTGTCGACGACATCACCGCCGCGCTGGAGGATCTGGACTCGTCGTACCTGGCGGTGCACGGTCCGCCCGGCACCGGCAAGACCCACACCGCCGCCGCGGTGATCGCGAACCTGGTCGCCCGACAGCACTGGCGGGTGGGGGTGGTGGCACAGTCGCATGCCGTGGTGGAGAACCTGTTCTGCGGGTTGCTCAAGGCCGGGGTGGATCCCGACGTGATCGCCAAACGTGACACCCGCACCGAGAACGCCCCATGGCAGGAACTCGACGCCAATGCGCATGCCGGCTTCATCGCCGACCACCCGGGGTGCGTGATCGGTGGCACCAGTTGGGACTTCGCCAACACAGCCCGCATTCCGCCTGGCTGTCTGGATCTGCTGGTGGTCGAGGAAGCCGGACAGTTCAGCCTGGCCAACACCATCGCAGTGGCACCGGCTGCGCAGAACCTGCTGCTGCTCGGTGACCCCCAGCAGCTCCCCCAGGTCAGTCAGGGCACCCATCCTGAGCCGGTGGACGAATCGGCTCTCGGCTGGCTCGTCGACGGCCAGCACACTCTGGCCGACGACCTCGGATACTTCCTGGACCGCTCATGGCGGATGCATCCACTGGTCTGTTCTGCGGTGTCTCGCCTGTCCTACGACAATCGATTGACCGCGGTGGACGAGGTGAGTGGGCGGCGCCACCTCGACGGGGTGGCACCAGGAGTGCGGGTACTGGCCGTGGCACACGACGGCAACGCCACCGAGAGCCGCGAGGAAGCCGACGCGATCGTCACCGAGATCACCACGATGATCGGTAACACCTGGAGCGACGAGGACGGCTCGCGGCCCCTGAGGCCGGCCGACGTCCTGGTCGTCACTCCGTACAACGCCCAAGTGGCGACACTGCGCGACCATCTCGATGCGGCGGGTCTGCAGGAGGTGCGCGCCGGCACCGTCGACAAGTTCCAGGGCCAGCAGGCACCCGTTGTCTTCGTGTCGATGGTGGTGTCCTCGATCGACGACGTACCGCGCGGAATCTCGTTCCTGCTCAACCGGAACCGACTCAACGTCGCCGTGAGCCGCGCCCAGTACACCGCTGTGATCGTGCGCTCGGTGTTGCTCACCGAGTACCTGCCCGCCACGCCGGCGGGCCTGATCGACCTGGGCGCGTTCCTGACGCTGACCGCTTAGTCCCCGCGCGAGCTGGAGTGCCGCCCGTAGCGTGGCGCGTCGATCGGTTCGATCTCCGACACCGGCCGAACCCCGTCATACGGCTCGAGATCGTCGAGATAGTCGGCGTCGCGCCCGTACCCCGCCACGACGACGTCCTCATCGATCAACGAGCTCCAGTACTGCACCGGGTCACTGGGGGTCGCCCGTACCGGCAGCGGGTCCGTGGCCGGCTCGACGTCGGAGACTCGCTCGAACTTCTCGACCGCGGGAGCGCGGACGAACTCGACCGGGATATAGGCGTCGTCGGCGAAGTCGTCGTCGTAATCGTCGGCGTAGCCGTCGTATTCGGGCTCGTCATCGGGTTTGTCGACCACCGCGGGAATCACCTCGGTGCGGGCGGTCGTCGACACCGGAGCTCGCCGCACCGATCCGAGCAGGAAGATCGCGGCGACCACCCCGAACAGACCGATGAACGCGGGCAACAGCAGCGACTGGGACAACGCCGCGGCAAACGGTTCCCGCAGGACCGCGGGCAGCTCCGTCACGGCACCCTCCCCCGGCGGCGGTCCGGTGCCGGTGCCGGGCATCTCGGCGCTGATCCGGGCCGTCATGAACGCGGCGATGGCCGCACTGCCGATCACCGACCCCACCTGCCGGGTGGCGTTGTACACACCCGAAGCGGCACCGGCAAGATCCGGCGGCAGGTTGCGCGTCGCCGTGGCTGCCAGCGGCGCGAAGATGAACGCCGTCGCCACCCCGAGCGCCATCAGCGGCACCACCAGCCGCCAGATCGGCGTCGTCGGCGTCATCTCGATGGACAGCCAGGTCAGGGCGATCGCCAACACAGAAAATCCGAAACCGACGATCGGACTCGGGTGGGCCCGGTCCACGATGCGACCGACAAACGGCGCCAGCACACCGGTGGTGACCGCCATGGGCGCGGTCAGCAATGCCGACTGGGTGGGGGTGAGCCCGCACACCGCCTGCGCGTAGAACATCAGCGGCACGATGAACGCGGTGATGACGAAGCCGATGACGGCGCCGCCGGCATTGGCCAGGCTGAAGTTGCGGTCAGCAAAGATGCGCAGCGGGATCAGTGGCTCGTTGGTGTTGACCGCCTGCCAGTAGACGAACCCACCCATGGCCGCCAGCCCCGCGATGAGCATCAGCCAGATCCACCACGCCCAGCTGTTGGCCTGCCCCTCCTGCAGACCGAACACGATCAGGAACATGCCGAGGCCCGACAACGCGACCCCGAGCAGGTCGAAGCCACGGTTGGTGGTGGGCAGCACCGGAATCAGCCACACCGCCAGCGCGATACCGAGCACGCCGATCGGCACGTTGACGATGAAGATCCACTGCCAGCCGAGGTGGTCCACCAGCACACCGCCGGCCAGCGGACCCACCAGCGTGGCCACACCGGCAGTGGCGCCCCACACGCTCATCGCCACGCCACGGCGTTGCGGCGGGAAGATCCTGGTGATGGTGGACAGCGTCTGCGGCGTCAGGAGCGCCGCACCGATGCCCTGCAGCACCCGGGCGGCGATCAACATGCCGATGGAACCGGACAGCCCGCACCACAGGGAGGCGACGGTGAAGACGGCCAACCCGACGATGTAGAGGTTCTTCGGGCCGAACCGATCTCCGAGGCGACCGGCAACCAGCAGCGGGACGGCGTATGCCAGCAGATACGCGCTGGTCACCCAGATCACCGCGTCATAGCTCGCGGACAGGTTCTCCATGATGCTGGGGTTGGCGACCGCGACGATGGTCGAGTCGACCAGGATCATGAAGAACCCGATGAGCATGGCCCACAGGGCGTTCCACGGGTTGGTCTGGGCCTCGGCAGCGGTGGTCAACCTCCGGGCGTTCGGCCCGCCGGTTTCCGTCATCACGCCGCCTAACTATCGATCAATGCCTCCGGGCATGGTGCCATCTCAACCTGTCCCGGTCGCGCGGAGGGCAGCGATGTCAGGCGACTTCTGTGGACAGCGCAGCGTCGGCAAGAGCGGGGCTGTGTGCGGGCGGACGCACGGTCAGCAGCGCCACCAGAGCAATGACGACGCTGACGGCCATCACCACCGCCATGGCCAATTGGTCGTTGCCCAGAACGCCCACCAACGGTGCGACCACGGCCCCCAGGCCGAACTGTCCCGCGCCCATCAGAGCCGCCGCCGTTCCGGCCGACTCCGGGTGTCGTGACAACGCGAGGGCCGGCGCATTGGGCATGACGAGGCCCATCGCGGCCAGGATGGTCCAGACCGGCACCAGGAAGCCGTACACCCCGCCGGTGTGCGTCGCTGCCAGGCCAAGGAAGACGGCGCTGGCCACGGCGGCCACGCTCAGTGCCGTGATCACGATCCGTAGTGGCGAGAACCACTTCAGCAGCACCGGGTTGGTCTGGGTCGACGCGATCAGGGCCACCGCACCGGCTCCGAACAGCAACGCGAACTGCTGCTGATCGATGCCATAGCGGTCCTGCAGCACGAATGACGCGCCGGCGATGTAGGCGAACAATCCGGCCATCGCGAGGGCGGCGACAAAAATGAGAACCACGAACCGCACGTCCTTGAGCAGCCGGACGTAGGTACCCGCGACACCGCGGATCCGCAGCGGAGGGCGGTGGGACGGTGGCAGCGTCTCCGGCAGCGAAAGCGCGCCCATGAGCAGCAGCAGGCCGGCCAGCACCACCAGAGCCGCGAAGACCCAGCGCCACGAGCCGTGCAGCAGAACGGCCGCACCCAGGGACGGAGCCAGCACCGGCGCCACCCCCAGCACCAGCATCAGCCTCGACATCATGGTGGCTGCGGCCCGGTCGCGATACAGATCGCCGACCACCGCCAGGGCCACGACCATGCCGGCCGCGGCGCCCATGCCCTGCAGGACGCGCCCGACACCCAGAACAGCGACGTTCGGCGCCAGCAGGCAGATCACCGAGGCCACGATGTGCAAGACGATGCCCCCGATGAGCGGGCGACGACGGCCCAGCGAATCCGACAGCGGCCCGATGATCAGCTGCCCCAGCGCCAACCCGGCCAAGGTGCCCGTGAGCGTCAACTGCACCACCGAGGACGTCACCGCGAGGTCCTCGCCAATGGTGGGCAACGCCGGAAGGTACATGTCGATGGTCAGCGGCCCGAGGGCGACGAGAGCGCCGAGGACCAGGATCATGCGGATGCGGTTCGGTGCCGCCTGCTCGGAATAAACCACGCTCCACAACAGCATCGACAGCCAATGAATTTCTTCCCAAGCGAACAAACAGTGACCGGGTTCACTGCCGGGCACCGTCTCGGCCCGCGGTTCGTTGCCTTTTCGCTAGCCTTGAACAGAAGGACGTCCAGGGAGGCTCGATGAACATGGAACGGTCCCGCGAGAAACTCATGGCCCGCTCCACCTCCAATCTGCCTGCGAAGGCGGACGAGGATCCGGGCATGGCGGCCAAGGTTCTCTCGAACCTGATCGAGACGGGGTCGCGTGTACAGGCACCGGCCATCCGGGCCTACGTCGGGCGGCTGCGGGCCGCCAACCCCGACGCCACCCCGGCCGAGATCGTCACCAAACTCGAGAAGCACTACCTGGCCGCGGTGATGGCCAGCGGTGCCGCCGTCGGGTCAGCGGCAGCCTTCCCCGGCGTTGGCACACTCGTGGCGATGTCCGCGGTGGCCGGCGAAACGGTGGTGTTCCTGGAGGCCACGGCGGTGTTCGTGCTGGCGGTGGCCGAGGTGCACGGCATTCCGGCCGAGCATCGCGAGCGTAGGCGGGCACTGGTGCTGGCGGTCCTGGTGGGCGAGGACAGCAAGGGCGCCATCGCGGACCTGATCGGGCCGGGCCGCACCAGCGGTGCCTGGCTCACCGAGGGCGCCGCGTCGCTGCCGCTACCCGCGGTGTCGCAGCTGAACTCGCGGCTGCTGAAATTCTTCGTGAAGAAGTACGCGCTGAAACGCGGCGCCCTGGCGTTCGGCAAGATGTTGCCGGTGGGCATTGGCGCCGTGATCGGCGGCGGCGGCAACCGACTGATGGGCAAGCGGATCGTGAAGAACGCACACGCGGCGTTCGGACCTGCGCCGGGGCGCTGGCCGGGCACCCTGCACGTGCTGCACTGACCGCGACGGGCGCCCGCAGCAAAACTGTGCATAACGTCTCTGCTGCGGGCATGGTCTGGCGTGCGACACACGCGATAGCCTTTAGTGCGGCGCAACACGCCTCATGTGGCAAGCAGCCACCGCAGACCGCTTGCCTTGGAACAAACACAGAACACAGAACTAAAGAGCACTGAATCGAGGCGAGCAGCTGCTGTGAGCAGTACAAGTTCACCATTCGGGCAGAACGAATGGTTGGTCGAGGAGATGTACCGGAAGTTTCGTGAAGATCCTTCCTCGGTCGATCCGAGTTGGCACGAGTTCCTGGTCGACTACAACCCCGACCAGGTGATTGACACCCCGGCCCCGTCGAGCGGCACCAGCACCGCCACCAAGGCCGCCCCGGCCAACGTCCGCGCGCAAGCGCCCGTCGCCCCTGCGGAGCCCAAGCCCGCTCCCCCGCCGGCCAAGCAGGCGCCACCCGCCAAGACTCCGCCCACCAGCAACGGCGCGTCCGCACCCACCAAGCAGCCCACTCCGGCCAAGCCCGCTGAGAAGCCCGCTGCCGCCTCCGAGAAGGGTGCCGCACCCGCCGGCGACGAGACGCAGGTGCTGCGTGGGGCCGCCGCAGCCGTGGTCAAGAACATGAACGTCTCGCTGGAGGTGCCCACCGCCACCAGCGTCCGGGCCATCCCGGCCAAGGCGATGATCGACAACCGCGTCGTCATCAACAACCACCTCAAGCGCACCCGCGGCGGCAAGATCAGCTTCACCCACCTGCTGGGCTACGCGATCGTCCAGGGCGTCAAGAAGTTCCCCAACATGAATCGGCACTTCGCCGAGATCGACGGCAAGCCCAACGCCGTCACCCCGGCCCACACCAATCTCGGTCTGGCCATCGATCTGCAGGGTAAGAACGGCAGCCGCTCACTGGTGGTTGCCGCCATCAAGGGCTGCGAGGCCATGAAGTTCGGGCAGTTCATCGCTGCCTACGAGGACATCGTGCGACGCGCCCGCGACGGCAAGCTCACCGCCGAGGACTTCGCCGGTGTGACGATCTCGCTGACCAACCCCGGCACGCTGGGCACCGTGCACTCGGTGCCGCGTCTGATGTCGGGCCAGGGCGCGATCATCGGTGCCGGGGCCATGGAGTACCCGGCCGAGTTCCAGGGCGCCTCCGAGGAGCGCATCGCCGAACTGGGCATGGGCAAGCTGATCACGCTGACCTCTACCTACGACCACCGCATCATCCAGGGCGCGGAGTCCGGCGACTTCCTGCGCACCGTCCACCAGCTGCTGCTGGCCGACGAGTTCTGGGACGAGATCTTCTTCGAACTCGGCATCCCCTACGAGCCGGTCCGGTGGCGCACCGACAACCCGGACTCGATCGCGGACAAGAACGCCCGCATCATCGAGCTGATCGCGGCCTACCGCAACCGCGGTCACCTGATGTCGGACACCGATCCGCTGCGCCTGGACAAGACCCGTTTCCGCAGCCACCCCGACCTCGACGTGCTCTCACACGGCTTGACCCTGTGGGACCTGGACCGTGAGTTCAAGGTCGACGGATTCGCCGGCGCCGAGTACAAGAAGCTGCGTGACGTGCTGTCGGTACTACGCGACGCGTACTGCCGCCACGTCGGCGTGGAATACACCCACATCCTCGAGCCCGAGCAGCAGAAGTGGCTGCAGGACCGCATCGAGGTCAAGCACGACAAGCCCACGGTTGCGCAGCAGAAGTACATCCTGAGCCGGCTCAATGCAGCCGAGGCTTTCGAGACCTTCCTGCAGACCAAATACGTTGGCCAGAAGCGCTTTTCACTCGAAGGCGCCGAAACCATCATTCCGATGATGGACGCCGCCATCGACCAGTGCGCCGAGCACGGCCTCGACGAAGTGGTCATCGGCATGCCGCACCGCGGCCGCCTCAATGTGCTGGCCAACATCGTCGGCAAGCCGTACGCGCAGATCTTCAGCGAGTTCGAGGGCAACCTGAACCCGTCGCAGGCGCACGGCTCCGGTGACGTGAAGTACCACTTGGGCGCCTCCGGCACTTACATCCAGATGTTCGGCGACAACGACATCGAGGTGTCGCTGACCGCCAACCCGTCGCACCTGGAAGCCGTGGACCCGGTGCTCGAAGGCCTGGTGCGGGCCAAGCAGGATCTGCTGGACAAGGGCGACGGCGACGATGGTTTCAGCGTTGTGCCGCTGATGCTGCACGGCGACGCGGCGTTTGCGGGCCAGGGTGTGGTGGCCGAGACGCTGAACCTGGCGCTGCTGCGCGGGTACCGCACCGGCGGCACCATCCACATGATTGTCAACAACCAGGTCGGCTTCACCACCTCGCCGGAGAACTCCCGCTCCTCGGAGTACTGCACCGACGTCGCGAAGATGATCGGCGCGCCGATCTTCCACGTCAACGGCGACGATCCCGAGGCCTGCGTCTGGGTGGCCCGGCTGGCGGTCGACTTCCGGCAGAAGTTCAAGAAGGACGTCGTGATCGACATGCTGTGCTACCGCCGCCGCGGGCACAACGAGGGCGACGACCCGTCGATGACGCAGCCGGCGATGTACGACGTGATCGACCACAAGCGCGGTGTCCGCAAGACCTACACCGAAGCGCTGATCGGCCGCGGCGACATCTCGATGAAGGAAGCCGAAGACGCCCTGCGTGACTACCAGGGCCAGCTGGAGCGCGTCTTCAACGAGGTACGCGAGCTGGAGAAGCACGACGTCGAACCCAGCGAGTCGGTGGAATCCGAGCAGGTTCCCTCCAAGGGCCTGACCACCGCGGTGGACAAGTCGCTGCTGGCCAAGATCGGTGACGCGCACCTGGCGATCCCCGAAGGTTTCACCGTGCACCCGCGCGTCAAGCCGGTGCTGGAGAAGCGGCGCGAGATGGCCTACGAAGGCAAGGTGGACTGGGCGTTCGGCGAGCTGCTGGCCCTGGGGTCACTGATCAACGAGGGCAAGCTGATCCGGTTCTCCGGTCAGGACACCCGCCGTGGCACCTTCACCCAGCGGCACTCGGTGATCATCGACCGCAAGACCGGCGAAGAGTTCACCCCGCTGCAGCTGCTGGCGCTCAACGAGGACGGCACCCCCACCGGCGGCAAGTTCCTGGTGTACGACTCGGCGCTGTCGGAGTTCGCCGCGGTGGGCTTCGAGTACGGCTATTCCGTGGGCAACCCCGAGGCGCTGGTGCTGTGGGAGGCGCAGTTCGGCGATTTCGTCAACGGTGCCCAGTCGATCATCGACGAGTTCATCAGCTCCGGTGAGGCCAAGTGGGGTCAGCTGTCCGACGTGGTGCTGCTGCTGCCGCACGGTCACGAAGGGCAGGGCCCCGACCACACCTCGGGTCGCATCGAGCGGTTCCTGCAGCTGTGCGCGGAAGGGTCGATGACGGTGGCTCAGCCGTCGACACCGGCCAACTACTTCCACCTGCTGCGGCGGCACTCCCTCGACGGGATCCACCGCCCGCTGATCGTGTTCACCCCGAAGTCGATGCTGCGCAACAAGGCCGCGGTCAGCGACATCAAGGAGTTCACCGAGGCCAAGTTCCAGTCGATCATGGAGGAGCCGGCCTATACCGACGGCGAAGGCGATCGGTCGAAGGCGAAGCGGATCCTGTTGTGCAGCGGCAAGCTGTACTACGACCTGGCCGCCCGCAAGGCCAAGGACAAGCGCGACGACATCGCCATCGTCCGCGTCGAGCAGCTGTACCCGCTGCCGCCGCGCCGGCTGGGTCGTACGCTGGACTCCTACCCGAATGCCGAGCAGTTCTATTGGGTGCAGGAGGAGCCGGCCAACCAGGGTGCATGGCCGACCTTCGGCCTGGCGCTGCCGGAGCTGCTGCCGGAGAAGCTGAGCGGGATCAAGCGGGTGTCGCGACGGGCCATGAGTGCGCCGTCGTCGGGCTCGTCGAAGGTGCACGCGGTCGAGCACCAGGAAATTCTCGACGAAGCGTTCAACTGAGGCGCGAAGGCTGAAACAAGCGCGGCCGTCCCGTTCGGGGCGGCCGCGCTTGTTTTCTGCAGCAGGGTTCTTGTTTTCTGCAGCAGGGTTGTCGAAGCCCGCGGCCGCACAGCCCTGCCGTAGAAATCGAAGGTTTTACCGTCTAGATGCCGAGCAGGGCCGGCAGGATCACCGGGTTGTTGATGCGGTCACCGAGGGCGGCGACGGCTCCCGGGCAGAACAGCGAGATGGCCACGCCGGTGAACATGGTGGCCGGGCCGAGTGGGCGACCGATGGCACTGGACACATCGGCGGCGACGTCGGCCATCCGCTGGCCGGGCTCGGCGAGCATGGGGCACACCTGCTGGCCGACGGACACCGCGGTACCGGGGTCGATACCGGTGATTCCGGCTTGTGAGATGGCGGCCAGGAAGGCGTCGGCACCGGGGTCGGCCTGCGCGGGAGTGGCCGAGGCCAGCATGACACCGGCGGCCATCGCGGCCACAGCGATCGGGGTGAACTTCATGCCATGAGCATCGCCGCGAGACGGGCCTACGTTACGTCCCCCGCGCCATTACTTGCGCGAAAGCAAACATCTGGCATGGTGGTGAGGGAACCGCTCGGAACAACGGCGAACAGGAGTGCCAGCATGGAAGGCCGACCGCCCTTCCCCACCGGCAGAGGGACCCACGCGGGGGCCGCGCTGCAATTCGGGGACAGCCGCGCAGACCTGCTGCAGTGGGCGCTGCAGACCGGCGATCCCCTGGCCGATGCCGTGGCCGAGGAGATTCACGTGCGCGGTCGTCCGGCGCGCGCCTGCCTGGATGCCGGCATCAGATCGGGCCTGGCCACCGTTGCCGACCCACCTGCCGCCATCGCGGAGTTTCTCAGACACACCGAGACACTGCCGGACTTCGCCGACGACCAGCTGCTCGACACCGGGTCCCTCCCGTTCTACTCCGCACCCCCACCCGTACACATCATCTCGCTGAGCGCCGGCGCACTGATCCGCGTCTACGAATCCCCCTCCATCTCGGAGGTTCTCGCTACGACGGGGCGACTGATCGAAGGGGCAGACCGTCGCATCCGCGAAACCGGCAAGTGGGTCTCCACCGCCATGATTCCAGGAGGCCTACGCCCGGGACAGCCGGGTTACATTGCGACACTGCAGGTTCGGATACTGCACGCCAACATGCGGAGACTGGCCCGCAGCCGTGGATTCGACGAGGCCCGCCACGGCGTGGCCATCAACCAAGTTGACCTGGCGCGGACCTGGTTGGACTTCACCTACACCTCGCTGCGCGCAGAGGAGATCATGGGATTCTCCCTGACCTCACGCGAGACGCGGTCCATCTACTCCTACTGGTGGCTGCTCGCACATCTACTCGGCGTCGATCCCCGCCTGGTGCAGGGCATTTCGAACAACGAACAGGCGGCTCGGGTGGATGCGCTGCTGCAGTACGCCACCGGCGCCCTGATCGACGAGTCCGTCACGCTCGCGGCCGCAACCTTGAACTCGATCACCGACCTGCTGGGCGCGGCGCTGCACATTCCCGAGCGGCTGGGCTCCCGGGGCTTGGCGTCGCTGGCGCGCATGTTCCACGGCGACGTCGTGGCAGACGAGCTCCAGATTCCCCGATCCCGAGCTGCGGACACCGTGATCGCGACCGCGACCGAGCGGGTGCGGTCGGCCAGACGCACGCTGCGCGCAGAGCCGGCGCAGTGGGAGTCTGCACTGCAGAAGAACCTCGCTACCGCTCGGATGTCGTTGCAGGAGCGAGGTTCTGCGCTCTACGAGACTTCCGGGTCCTAACGGGACAACGTTTCCACCGGACTGTAACTACCCTTGCCGGCCCCCAACGTCCGCTCCAGTTCCCGCTGCCGCCAGTCGCGGTGCCGACGGTCCACCTGCCGCGCAACCCAGGGGCTGCGCTGACATGCCGTGTCGCGAAGGTAATTCGGCGCAAACCGCACCAGCGGAGCGAAGCGCCACAGTCCGACATCGGGGAATCCGGACTTCACGTAGGACCCCGGGGTGTAGAAGTACGCGTGCCCCAGCTGGAAGCGGTAGTTCAGCTCGGCCTTCGCCCGGGACCAGCCGCGCGCCGTTGGGTCCGGCTTGTAGGCATCCATGAACGAGTGACACAGCTTTCGGCTGTCCTCGTTGTCCTCCGTACGCTGCGCCAAGGCGATCAACCGCATGGCCCGGTAGCCGTCCTCGATGGTCTCCGGATACCACGGAGTCTCGACACCCATGACGAAGCCGATGTAGCGCCACATGTGCAGCATCGCCACGATGTCGTCGTCACTGGTGCGGTATCCCAGGGAACGAAGCTGTTGGCCGGAGATGACCGATCCGGCCATCAATGTGTTGAACATGTTGAACTGACTGATCGGGACGCCGAGGTGAGCTCGATCCCATTCCCGGTGATTGATGATGCGGGCCCGGATCATGCAGTGCAGCAGCCGCACATGCAGTGAGGTGACGAACCCCGCCCGCCCCGGCCGCATCCCCCCGGGTTCACTGACGTCGGTCCAGTGTTTGCAGGTCTCCCAGAACCGATTGAGCGCCGAGTTCCCCGTGTAGGCACCGGTGAGGATCAGGGGTTTGGTGACCGACGGGGTGCGATAGCCGGCGAAGGTCGCCATCCCGAAGTAGGGGTAGAGCTCTTTGCCGTAGCGCCGGAACACGGCGGCTCCGCGGTCGAAGAGATCCCAGTCCAGCCATTCCGGCTCCAGGTGTATCCGGGCGAAGAGCGCGACCAGCGCCGGCGATGGATCGTCGATGCTGTCGATGCCCCGCGCGACCGCGGTGTTGAACTCGTCGCGAGCCTGGCGCACCGTGCCCCGGCTCCTGGCGTCGGCGTACCAGGCATCACCGAGCCGGTCACCCTGGTCCAGCGAATGCCCCATGGCCGTGACCACGCTCGGCGGCAGATCAAGATCGGTTCCGGCGATCTTCTGTAAATGCTCGGTGAGCCTGACCGCCCCGGGTCGCTTCTCGTCTTCGAAGTAGACGAACGCGCCCGGAAGCGCTTCGTCGGTATCCACCAGCTCCATGCCGTCAGCTTACTTGCGCGCAAGCAAAAGTCAATGATCGGTCGCGGTCGGCGATGCGCCACTACCGAAGTAGCCTGATGAGCCGATAGAGAAGAGAGGGCACGGCGATGGTGGATCGCGTCCGGCCGGAGCACGAAGCGCGGCCCGTGGAGCACAAGGATGTGGCGCGACGCCGGGACATCCTGCGGGCAGCCACCAAGCTGTTCGCCGAGCAGGGATACCGCGAGACCAACCTGAACCAGATCGCTGTCGAGCTCGGCTTCCGCCGCCAGGCGGTGTATCACTACTTCCCCGCCAAGGACGAGATCCTTTACGAGTTGATCGCACAGGCAGGCGAGGCCATGATCTCGTCGTCGCAACCGATCTTCGACGCCGACCTGCCCGCCGACCGGGCACTCACCGAGATCGTGCGCAACCACGTCACCGTCGTACTGACCCAACCAGACACCTTCCGCGTCCAGTTCCGCGAATTGGACAAACTGAGCGGCGACCGCGCCGAGACCCTGCAGAAGGGGATGTTCGGCTACGTGCAGCGCGTCGCCGGGGTGATCGAAGCCGGCCAGCACGACGGACTCTTCTTCGCCGCCCGCCCCGTCACACACGCCCTGCTGATCGTCGGGATGTGCAACAGCACCACCGAGTGGTACGACCCCGATCGGGGCGGTGACTCCATCGAGGAACTGGCGGAACAGACTGCGCGCATTGCCATTTCAGGCCTGCGCAACACCACCGGATAGTCTGTACTTGCGCGCAAGCAAGGAGCTCGGTACGGTCGGGTGAGACCACCCACCAAGGAGCCCCATGACCGATCTGACCGGCAAGGTGGCCCTGGTCACCGGTTCGACGCGGGGCATCGGTCGCGCCATCGCACTGCGTTACGCGTCGCTCGGAGCCAGCATCGTGGTCAACCACGTTGACGACCAGCCCAATGCCGTCGCCACGGTGGCCGAGATCGAGCGACTGGGCAGCGCCGCGATCGCCGTCGAAGCCGATGTCGCCAGCACCGCTGATCTGGACCGGCTCTTCGAGACCACGCTGTCGCACTTCGATGCCGTGCACATCGTCGTCGCGAATGCCGGCGTCGAGATCATCGATCAACCCGCCCTCGAGGTCACCGAAGAACAATTCGATCGACTGTTCGCGATCAACACCAAGGGGGCGTTCTTCACGCTGCAGAAGGCCGGCAAACACGTGGCCGACAACGGGCGGATCATCTACATCGGGTCCAGCACCACCTGCAGTCCGTTTGCCGGGGTCGGCCTTTACGGTTCCAGCAAGACCGCGCCGCGATACCTGGTCGGCGTGCTCGCTCTCGAGCTGGGCACCCGGGGCGTTACCGTCAACACCATCCTGCCCACCGTCATCGAAGGCGCCGGGGTGTTCACCGACATCGGCGACGACGATCGCTACCGGACGATGAACGCGGGTTTTCGCCCCATTGGAGGACGCATGGGCCGACCAGAGGACGTCGCGGACGCCGCCGAGTATCTCGCCGGCGACCTGGCCGGGTGGATCAGCGGCCAGCACCTGCTGGTCAGCGGCGGCGCACAGATGTAGCACTGGGAGGTATGTCGTGACACCGGGCAGCATTGCGGCTCAGGCTTCGGTCCGCCGTTGGCAACTGGACGACCTGACGTTCACCTACGTGGTGGACGGGGCGATGTGGCTGGCCGCGCGCGCCTTCCTGCGGGCGATCCCCCAGGCATACTGGGACGCTCATCCCGACGAACTGGGGCCGGACGGCTACGTGGCGATGTCGACCGGTGGCCTGCTGGTCGAATCTCCCGACGTGACAATGCTCATCGACGCCGGAATGGGTCAGGTGGTCGCCGAGAGTTTGCTGGGCCGCAACGACTGCGGAGAGTTCCTCAACATCTTGGCCGGGCTGGGCGTCGAGCGCGACGCCATCGACGTGTGCGCCCTGACCCACCTGCACGTCGACCACGCGGGATGGACGTTCACCCACGACGAGGGCGGGTCTCGACAACCCAGCTTTCCCCGCGCGAAATACGCGATGGCCGAGGCGGAGTGGGTACCGCTGCTGCGCGGGGAACATCCGCTCGGCACGAGCGACCGGGAGGCGGTGCTGGACCCGCTGCGCGAGCACCCGAATCTCACCCTGATCTCCGATGGGGACGAGGTCGCGCCCGGCGTGCGGGCGCTCGTGACTCCGGGGCACAGCGCCGGCCACACGTCCTATGTCATCACGTCCGCTGCCGGGAACAGACTGATCGCCTTCGGCGACGCCTTCCACGTTCCGGCACAGCTCGGCCATCCCGAATGGGGCTCCGCGCCGGACGTCATGCCGGCGCTGGTGCCGGCGGCGCGGGCTCGACTTCTCGACGAACTCTGCCGGCCCGACACCTTCGCGTTCGCGATCCACTTCGGCGACCAGCCGTTCGGGCAGGTGGTGTGCGACGCGGACACGGCGCGCTGGCACCCTGTGCCCACCGATGTCGTGTCCGGCCCGCCCCGCTGACACCACGCCCGACTGTTCGGAAAGGAGCAGGGGTTGCCCACGAACCTGCGACGACGCACCGGCGGCACCCTCGTCGACGTCCATGCCCACTACGGGCCGCCCATACCGGAAGCTGCGCTCCCGGACATCGAGGCCGCCTACCGACGGGCCAACTTCCTGGCGCCTCCGGCCAGCTCGTGGTCACCGGAGCAGGCCATCGCGTTCATGGACAGCTACGCGATCGGAGTGCAGATGCTGTCCAATCCGAACCAGCTGTCGGCCGGTTCCGCCCGCCGGTACAACGACTTCGGCGCCGACGTGGTCGCCCGGCATCCAGACCGATTCGGACTGCTGGCCAACGTGCCACTGCTCGATCCTGCCGCCGCACTGACCGAGATCGCCCGCGCCCGAGACGAACTCGGCGCCGACGGCTTCGCGCTCATCACCAACTACGACGGGCGGTACCTGGGCCACCCCAGCTTCGACGAGGTCTTCGCCGCGCTCGACGACGGCGCTGCAACGGTGTTCGTGCACCCGGTGGACCCCGCGGGCTTCGACCAGTTGGCGTGTGGACGGCCGGGGCCGGTGATCGAGTTCCCCATGGACACTGCGCGCACCGTCATCGATGCGCTCTACGCAGGGGTGTTCCGGCGCTATCCGCGCATCAGGTTCATCATCGCCCACGCCGGTGGGGTTCTGCCGACACTGGCGACCCGGGTGGCGACCACCGGCATGCTGCCCTGGGTGCCCAACCCCCGGAACCTGAGCGCCGAGGAGGTCCGCAGCCAACTGGCCGGGCTCTATTACGACACCGCCTTGTCCGCGCACCCCAACTCGTTGTTGCCGCTGCTGGAGACCACCTCCGCATCCCACGTGCTCTTCGGGTCGGACTACCCACCGGCCGGCGATACCGTGATCGAGGCGAACATGCAGCTCCTGCGCGACACGACGGTGCTCGACGACGGCCAGCTCGCCGCCATGGCCAGCACCGCGGCCACCCTGTTCCCCCGGCTGGCGTCGACGCCGTCAGGATCCGCCATTACCCGCCGGTAGCGATACCGGCGGTACCGACTAAACTCAACACAAGTCGAATAGCGATCCGAAGGAGTGTTGGGTATGGAGGGCTTCGCCGGGAAAGTCGCCGTCGTCACGGGCGCCGGATCGGGTATCGGTCAGGCACTGGCCATCGAACTGGGCCGACGCGGAGCCAAGCTGGCCATCAGCGATGTCGACACCGAAGGACTGGCCGTCACCGAGGAAAAGCTCAAAGCCATCGGGGCCCCGGTCAAAGCCGACCG
The DNA here is from genome assembly GCF_001984215.1 of Mycobacterium sp. MS1601. Classification (NCBI taxonomy): domain Bacteria; kingdom Bacillati; phylum Actinomycetota; class Actinomycetes; order Mycobacteriales; family Mycobacteriaceae; genus Mycobacterium; species Mycobacterium sp. MS1601. The sequence continues at coordinate 3,824,853 of NZ_CP019420.1, read as the reverse complement.
GCTCAACGTGACCGAGCGCGAGGCCTTCCTGCTCTACGCCGACGCGGTGAAAGCACACTTCGGGAAGGTCAACCAGATCTACAACAACGCCGGCATCGCGTTCACCGGAGACGTCGAGATCAGCCAGTTCAAGGACATCGAACGGGTCATGGACGTGGACTTCTGGGGCGTGGTCAACGGCACCAAAGCCTTCCTTCCGCACCTCGTCGAATCCGGCGACGGCCACGTGGTCAACGTCTCCAGCCTGTTCGGCATTTTCTCGGTTCCAGGCCAATCCGCCTACAACGCAGCCAAATTCGCGGTTCGCGGGTTCACCGAGTCACTGCGCCAGGAGATGCTCGCCAAGAAGCGGCCCGTCGCGGTGACCTGTGTGCATCCCGGCGGCATCAAGACCGCGATCGCCCGCAACGCCACCGCCGCCGAGGGGCTCGACCCGAAGGAACTGGCGCAGGTCTTCGACAAGAAGCTGGCCAACACCACCCCCGAGCGCGCGGCCAAGATCATCCTCGATGCCGTACGCAAGAAGAAGGCCAGGGTGCTCGTCGGTCCCGATGCCAAGGTGCTCGACGTCATCGTCCGCATCACCGGCTCGGGTTACCAGAAACTGTTCTCCTCGGCGATGGCCAAGGCGCTTCCCGGCACGCACTGAGCTGGTCAGCGGCCGATCGGGTTGTCGGCCAGCCAGGCATCGGCCACTTGACGGGGATCGGCACCGTCGGCCACGTCGGCACGCATCCGCTTGAGTGAGGCGGTATCCAGCACACCGGCCACCTCGTTGACCGCCAGCACCTGTCTGGCTGTCAACTCATTGCGGCGGTAGAGCGGTACGGCGTTCTCGGCCCGGATCAGCACCGGTTTGCCGTCGGCCAGCATCACCACATCGCCCGGCACTCCCGGATCAGCCGTGGTGGTCCATGCCACATTGATCTCGCCGGCCTTCAACGCGTCAAAAAGCGCGGCGTCCGTGGGAAATTCGCGTGGCGGCGGTAGCGCGCAGCGGCCCACCTTCAGAGGCGGAGTGACCCCGCGGACGGTACCTGCGGACACCTCGTCGCACGACGACACCAAAGCTTCGAGATCACTATCGCCCCAGGCCGCCGCGGTGGCTTCGGTGACGGTGGCAGCGGGCTTGTCCTCGGCCGCGGTGGTGTAGTCCCCCGCCGCCAGCCCTTCGGGCAGCGTTCCCACCATCTCGTCGTACACCTCGTCGTCGGCGCGCACCGAGGCGCCCGGCGCGAACGTCTCCAGCAGGGTGCCGGTGAAACCGGGCACCACGGTCAGCGTGCCGGAATCGAGTCCGGCCATCGGGTCCGGCGTCACCTCGACATGGGCCGCCGTGCCGTAGGACCGCAACGCCGCTGCGTACAGGTTGGCCAACAGCTCGGACTCCGGGCTGGGGCCCGCACCGACCGCCAGGGACACACCATCGGACTGCGGGGCGCCGCAGGCGGTGAGCGTCACCACCAGTGCGGCGAGCGCGAAACGGCGCAGATCAGTTGTCGGCCTCATCGACAGCCGATGCTACAGCGGCCGCCACTGCGGGTCCCACCCGCGGATCCAATGGACTGGGCACGATGTGGTCAGCACGCAGATCGTCGCCAACGACCGAGAAAATTGCTTCTGCCGCAGCCACTTTCATCCGTTCGGTGATACGCCTGGCGCCGGCGTCCAGCGCACCGCGGAACACACCGGGAAACGCCAGCACATTGTTGATCTGATTGGCGAAATCACTGCGGCCCGTGGCCACCACGGCGGCGTACTTCTTGGCCGCGTCGGGATGGATCTCCGGGTCCGGGTTGGACAACGCGAACACGATGCCGCCCGGGACCATGGTCGCGATGATCTCCGGGCACCACTCCCGCCGACAGGCCCAGGAACATGTCGGCGCCGTCGAGTGCCTCAGCAATGCCACCGGTGCGCCCGGCCGGATTGGTGCGTGCGGCCAGTTCGGCCTTGGACGTGTTGAGATCGTCACGGCCGGTGTGCACGATGCCCTTGGAATCCAGCACCGTGATGTCGGTGATGCCCTTGGCCAGCAGGATGTCGGCGCATGCCACGCCTGCGGCTCCGGCGCCGGAGATCACCACCCGTAGGGTGCGCATGTCCCGGCCCAGCACCGTGGCCACGCCCTGCAACGCGGCGAGCACCACGATGGCCGTGCCGTGCTGATCGTCGTGCATCACCGGGCAGTCCAACGCCTCGATGACACGGCGTTCGATCTCGAAGCACCGGGGAGCGGAGATGTCCTCGAGGTTCACCGCACCGAAGGTGGGTCGCAACCGCACCAGGGTTTCGACGCCTCCATCACCGGCAGCGACGCGGCGGCGCCGATGTTGCCGAGACCGAGGACCGCACTGCCGTCGCTGACCACCGCCACCAGTCGGTTGCCCAGGTGTAGCGCTTGGCCAGAGTCGCGTCGGCGGCAATCGCCCGGCTGACCTGGGCGACACCAGGGGTATAGGCGATGGACAGGGCGCGCCGGGTGTCCAGTGGTGACTTGAGCTCCACCGAGAGCTTTCCGCCCTCGTGCGCTGTGAAGATCTCCTCGTCGTCGATGACGAGGTGACGGTTTGCAGATTCAGCCACGAACGTCACGTTACTTCACCTAACTACCCAACCGAAGGGGGTTGCGCCACCATGACGAACAACTCCGTACACCTGCCGCGCGTACCATCTGCCCGAGATCACCGATTGAGGAAAGGCCTGACGATGCCCACGTTTCGTGCCCGTCCGCAGTCGCTGCTCAACAAGAACGGGGCCAAACCCGAGGTCGACGCCAAACGCATCCATGTCCCGGTTGCCAGGGCCATGGTGGACTGCGGCATCTACGTCGACGGTGAACGCCTGCCCGGCAAATACACCCACCTGGCCGCACTGGAGAAAGTGCGTGACATCGAGTGCACCGACCACAAGACGTTCGTCTGGATTGGCCTGCACGAGCCCGACGAACACCAGATGCAAGCAGTGGCAAAGGTTTTCGATCTGCATCCGTTGGCCGTCGAGGACGCCGTGCACGCCCATCAGCGTCCCAAACTCGAGCGTTACGACGATACGCTCTTCCTGGTGCTCAAGACGGTGAACTATGTGGCGCACGAATCGGTGGCCGCCGCCCGCGAGATCGTCGAGACCGGCGAGATCATGGTGTTCGTCGGGCCGGATTTTGTGGTGACGGTGCGCCACGGTGAGCACACCGGGCTGGCCGGAGTACGCCATGCGATGGAATCCGAGCAGAAGCACCTGGCGCTGGGGCCGTACTCGGTGATGCACGCCATCGCCGACCACGTGGTGGACAGCTACCGCAGCGTCACCGCGCTGATGGAGTGCGACATCGACGCCATCGAGGAGGACGCGTTCTCCACCCGCAACACCGACATCGCGCAGATCTACATGCTCAAACGCGAGGTGGTCGAGATGCGGCGCGCCATCGCGCCGCTGTCGATCGCACTGCAGCGGCTCACCGAGCACAAGGACCTGATCTCCAAGGAGATCCTGCGCTACTTCCGCGACGTGGTGGACCACCAGAATCAGGCCGCCGATCAGATCAACAGCTACGACGAGATGTTGAGCTCACTGGTGCAGGCCGAACTCGCGAAGGTCGGAATGCAGCAGAACACCGACATGCGCAAGATCTCGGCGTGGGTGGCCATCGCCGCCGTGCCAACGATGATCGCCGGCATCTACGGGATGAACTTCGAGCACATGCCGGAATTGCAGTGGACCTGGGGGTATCCCACGGTACTGCTGGTCATGTTCACCATCTGCACGTCGCTGTACCGGACGTTCCGCAAGAACCACTGGCTCTAGTGGCAAGGCGAGCCGGCGCGATCGGACCTGGCTAGAGGCGAGCGGGGTCCCGCACGTCCACGCCGTCCTGCTCCCAGGTGCGACGCAGTTCGTCGATTCCCTTGAGCCGAACCCAGGCTGCCTCGTTGGCCGAGATGGGGGTGGCCGACAGGAAGACCACCGGCTCCCGCGGAGGATCCAGTGTGGCATCGGGGATCTCGCTACGGCCGAGCACCACCGCGCTGACCCTGGCACCCTCCCACAACGTGGCGCCCAGATCGATCAGGGCGTCTTGCTGCAGGACCACACCGTCGACGGCCGGGGTGGCAGCCAGCAGGGCGATGGCCCTGGCGATACCGGGAGTGGGAACGGAATCACGAAGGCTGACAACCAGTTCGGCGCGTGGCCCATGGAGCGGGTCGGCGGCGAGCTGCGTCGGGTCCCCCATCGGGTGACGGGAACAGCCCAGCGACACATAGTGCACCAGCCCGTCGGGACCCGGACCGAACCTCAGTATCTCGATCCGCTCGACGCCCAGGAAGGTGACGCTGGCCGAGTCGGGCTCGGCGCCGGCGAAATGCCCGCGCAGATGGGCGCGGACGATGTCGAGTACCTGCGTCATCGTGACGGCGGGACGCTGAGGTTCGCGCCCGAATCAGCATCGAAGAGCACCAGTTTGGAGGTGTCGAATGCCAACTCGACATCCTGGTCCTTGGTGGCCCTGGACTCGGTGGACACCCGCGCGACGAACTCGTTTTCGTCCGCGCCGGATTCCGCGGCCAACTCGGTCAACTGCTCGGCCCTGGCACCGCTGCCTGATGTCGTGAAGTACAGGTACTTGTCGGCGCCCAGCGATTCCACCAGATCCACCGTGACGGTGAAGGTCAGCGCACGAATCCGGGCGTAACCGTCCAGCACCGCCGCATCCTCGAAGTGTTCGGGGCGGATGCCGGCAATCAGGTTCTTCGACGAGGGATGCTGGGCCAGCAGGTCATCAGCCTCCTGCGTCAACGTCACTTCGCCAAACGGCAGCATCACCCCGATGTCGGTGCGGGTGGCAGGGAAGAAGTTCATGGCGGGAGACCCGATGAAACCGGCCACGAAGAGATTGGCAGGACGTTCGTAAAGCTCAGTCGGCGTGCCGATCTGCTGAGCCACACCACCGCGCATCACCACCACCCGGTCCCCCAGCGTCATCGCCTCGGTCTGGTCGTGTGTGACGTAGACGGTGGTGGTTTTCAGACGCTGCTGTAGCCGCGCGATCTCACCGCGCATCTGTACCCGCAGCTTGGCATCCAGATTGGACAGTGGCTCGTCCATCAGGAACGCCTTGGGATTGCGAACGATGGCGCGGCCCATGGCAACTCGCTGGCGCTGTCCACCCGAGAGCTGCGACGGCTTGCGGTCCAGCAGCGCAGTCAAGTCCAGGATCTTCGCGGTGTCGTCCACCTTTCTGGCGACGTCCGCTTTGGCGCTGCCGGCGAGGGTGAGTGGGAATGCGATGTTCTCACGCACGGTCATGTGCGGGTACAGCGCGTAGGACTGGAACACCATGGCGATGTCGCGGTCCTTGGGCGCCTTGTCGTTGACGCGGGACCCGTCGATCAGCAGGTCACCGGAGGTGATGTCCTCGAGCCCGGCGATCATGTTGAGGGTGGTGGATTTTCCACACCCTGACGGTCCCACCAGGATGATGAACTCGCCGTCTGCGATGGAGATGGAGAAGTCCTTTACGGCGATGGCTCCGTCGGCGTAGGTCTTGTTGACGTTCTGCAACACGATTTCTGCCATCGCGCTATCCCTTCACGGCACCGGAGGTCAGTCCCGCGACGATGCGTCGCTGGAAAATCAGGACAAAGATGATGATCGGAATGGTGATCACAATGGCTCCCGCCGCGATGGAGCCGGTGGGTTCCTCGAATTGTGAACTGCCCGTGAAGTTCGCGATGGCCACCGGAGCGGTGATCGCGGACGTGGTGGCAGTCAGCGACAGCGCCAGCAGCAGATCGTTCCACGCGAAGATGAACACCAGGATGGCGGCGGTGACGATGCCAGGCGCAGCCAACGGCGCGATGACCTTGCGGAACGCCTGACCCGGTGTGGCGCCGTCCATCTTGGCAGCCTTCTCCAGATCCCACGGGATCTCCCTGAAGAACGCCGAGAGGGTGTAGATGGCCAGCGGCAGCGCAAACGTGATGTACGGGATGATCAGGCCCGGCCAGGTGTCGAACAGCCCCAGTTGCCGCTCGATGTTGAACAACGGTGTCACCAGCGAGATCTGGGGGAACATGGCGATCAGCAGTGCCACCCCTACCAATACCTTCTTGCCCGGAAAGGACAACCGGGCGATGGCATAGGCGGCCATGGCGCCGATCACCACGGCGATCACGGTGGTGATGAGCCCGATACCGATGGAGTTGACCAGCGCGGAATTGAACGCGTCTCCGGCGAAGATCGCCCGGTAGTTCTCGAAGGTGATCTCCGACGGAATCAGCTTGCCGTCCTTGACACTCGACGTCGGCTTCAACGACAGCGACAAGATCCACAGCACGGGGAACAGCGCGTAGGTGACCACCAGGACGTCGATGATGATCCACCCGGCGGCGCGGCGGCCGGTCACTTGCTCAGCCACGGTCAGCATCCGATCCCGGTGCTGCGGCCCCGAAGAGTTTGATGAAGATGAACGCGATGATGGCCACACAGAGGAACACCAGCACGCTGATCGCCGAACCCAATCCGAGGCTGAAACCCTTGAACAGGTTGTTGTACCCCAGGATCGACACCGATGCGGTGTCGTTCGAGCCCGCGGTGAGCACATAGATGTTGTCGAAGATCCGGAACGCGTCCAAGGTGCGGAACAGCAGCGCCACCAGAATCGCCGGCTTGATCATCGGCAGGATGATCCTCGTCAAACGTTGCCAGGCACCGGCACCGTCCATCTGCGCGGCCTTCAGCAGATCGTCGGGCACCAGCGCCAATCCGGCCAGCAGCAACAGCGCCATGAACGGCGTGGTCTTCCACACCTCGGCGAGCACCACGATGGCCAGCGACGGGATCTGCTCGGTCAGCGGAGCCGATCCGTCGGGCAGCAGATTCGCCAGGTACCCCGTGCCCGGGGTCCAGGCGTAGTACCAGCTGTAGGACGCGGCGACGGTGACGATGCCGTAGGGAATCAGGATCGCGGTGCGCACCAAGCCTTTTCCGAAAATGGTGCGATGCATCACGAGCGCGAGCGCCATACCGAGAACGAACTCGATGGCCACCGAGATCACGGTGATCGACAGCGTCACCCCGAAGGCCGTCCACCAGTACCCGTCGGTCAGCACCGTGACGTAGTTGGACAGGCCGACGAATTCCACGTCGTCGGGGGTGGCCAGGTTGTAGCGCTGCAAGCTGAGCCACACGGCATACCCGATGGGATACCCGGTGACCGCGACCATCAGGATGACGGCGGGTGCGATCAGCCAGTACGCCAGGCGCCGTTCGGATTTCTTGTCATCGGTGAGCGCGGCCTTGGTCGAGGACGTCATGGAATGAGCCCCTTGCCGTCGATCGCCTTCTGAACCTGCTCGGTCAGTTCGTCAGCCATGCTCTCGGGATCGATGTCGGTGATCGGTGCCAGCGTCGCCGACATCATGGTGGACACCGACTGGTACACCGGAGTCGCCGGCCGGACCGCAGCGTTGGTGAGCTGTTCGCGAATGATCGCGTACTGCGGGTACTTCGCCTGGAACTGAGGATCGTCGTAGAGCGAGGTGCGCACCGCGGGCAGACCGCCTTCGATGGAGGTGAGCTTCTGGTTTTCCTCGTTGCGGATGCAGCGGATGGCCTCGAACGCCTCTGCCTTGTGCTGGCTGGTACTGGCCACCGCGAGGTTGAGCCCACCCAGCGTCACCCTGGCCGGTTGCCCCTCGCGCACGCCTGGGTAGTTCGCGAAGCCGAACACTTCCTGGCTGGCCTCGTAGGCTGCCGCGAACTGTGCGTCGTCCGGCGAGAAGGACCCCGCCTCGTTGATCGCCGCCTGCAGATCGGGACGCTCGTCCAGCGGCAGGAAGGACACCCCGCCCTTGATCGCGTTCTCCAGCATCGAGGGAAGCACGAACGGCCAGTTGACCTCCAGAGCCGCGTTGCCCTGCTCGAGTGCCAATCGTGCGGTGCCCTCGTCGGTCTGGGTGATCGACGGATCCGCCCCCGGCGCGGTGGCCACTGCCTTCATGACCGACAGGGCCTTGACCGTGGCCTCACGGTGTTCAGGGGTGTCGGTGAGAGTCACACGCTTGCCGTCGTCGGAGAGCACCCGCCCCCCGGCGCTTTCCAGCAACGTGTTGAACCACACCACCAGGCCTTCGTACTGCTTGGCCTGCAAGGCAATCCAACTGGGCTCACCCGCGTCGTGCAGGCGGGTGGCCTCGGCCACCATCTCATCCCAAGTGGCGGGCGGCTCGGCCATCAAATCGGCGCGATACCAGAGCAACTGAGTGTTGGTGGTCACCGGCGCGGCATACAGCTCGTCGTTCCAGGTTGCAGTCTCCTGCGGACCGGGAAGTGTGGTGCCCGTCACATCGGCCACCGCCTTGCCTGCCGGGTCTTCCGAAAGCGGCACGGCCCAGCCGGCTTCGGCGAACTCCGCGGTCCACACCACGTCGAGGGCCATCACATCCAGGGTGCGGTCGTTGCCGGTCAGCCGGCGTGCCAGCTGCAGCCTCTGATCGTCGGCGCCCTTGGGAAGACTGATCTGTTTGATGGTGAACGTGCCGCCGAGTTGCTGGTTACAGCGCTCGGAAACCGCAGTGAACGTCGCCATCTCGCTGGCCGGGGTATAGAAGCTGACCACCAGACCGCCAGGGCCCGAGCTACACGCCGAGACCAACGAAGCCGACGTGAGAGCGGTCAGCGCGGCTGCGCCGAATCGCATGACAACCGCGGCACGTCTGGATGCGACCACGGTTGCACACCGCCTTCCGGCTCACGGGCGCGGGCTGGTCCCGCGCGTGAACCGTAAAGCGACAGGACGGTGAGATGCAACACTCCCCGCGCTGTGAGCGCCTGAATCGACGGCAGGCCAAAGAGCTCAGCAGATCTTCAAACCAGCCCGTTACAGCGTCAGGCGCGCCAGCATGTCGCGGGCACGTTCAGCGTTCTGCGGGTCGCACAACACGTCGTACCGGCCGGCCACGAGCTGCATGGTGGAGCTGAAATCCCTTGTGCCCTTGGCCATCGCGTACGGGATCGCCGAGGTGATCAAGCCGAAGAAGATACCGGCGATCAGGCCTGTCAGCAGCGACGACCACGGATTGGGGCTGAAGAAACCGAGGACCAGGCCGATGAAGATACCGAGCCACGCGCCGGTCAACACACCGCCGCCGAGTACCTTGGCCCAGCTCAAGCGACCGGTGACGCGCTCGACCTGCATCAGGTCCACGCCGACGATGGTCACCTGTTCGACGGGGAAGGCGTTGTCGGACAGGTAGTCGACGGCTTTCTGCGCCTCGGCGTAGGTGGGGTAGGACCCGATAGGCCACCCCTTCGGAGGCGTCGGCAACCCCACAGGAGCACGCCGGCCTCGCGCACCGCCGGCGGCGCCGCCCGGCGTCTGCCCCGACTGGAACGGACTGGTCATAGCTCGTCATCCTCCTCTAGACACACGATTTCGGCCAGTGTTTCCGGTGTCCGTGCGCCTGCTTCTCCTTGGTCAACGAGACAACCGGGGCTTTGGTGCCCTGACCTTCGATCCTGCCGCTTCACCAGCGCATACGATAGGTTGAGGAGCATGACCATGCCCGGCGGAGACTCCGGCGACAAGCCGGATGAGCAGTCAGGCACGGACCCGTCACCCGAGCAGTCTGGCCTCGAACCGCCCCCGCCGCAGTACCCGCCGCCGGGCAACTATCCGCCGCCGCCCGGTTATCACCAGTACGGCCCGCAGTACCAGCCCGGCTTCCCCGGCAATGACCAGTACGACTACGGGTACGCCCCACCGCAGCGGACCACCACCAACACGATGGCCATCGCCTCGCTGGTGACCTCAGGGCTGGGTATCGTGCCTTTCTGCGGCGGCATCCTCTCGATCGTCGGCATCGTGCTCGGTGCCGTGGCACTGAGTCAGATCAAGGAGACACGGCAAGAGGGTTACGGAATCGCCGTCGCCGGAATCGTCGTCGGTGTGGCGATGCTCATCGTCGGACTAATCTGGACCATCTTCGCGCTTCGTTGATGCTGGGAGCAGGCACCTCATGACCAACCCGGAACCACAGTCGGGCGGAAACGAGTACCCGTCGCTGGAGAACTCGCCCCCGCAGGCCGATCCGTACGCGCCGGTCGACTATCCGGCGCACTACCCGGATCCCGGATACTCCCCGCCGTCGCCGGGCTATCCGCCACCGACCGACAGTGGATATCCGCCTCCGGCCGGCGGTGGGTATCCCCCGCCGGCGGGCGGTGCGTTCCCGCCGCCGAGCGCGGCCGGCTACCCACCCAACGCGGGTGCCTATCCCCCGCCCTACCCGCCGTATCCACCGCACCCCGGTGCGTATCCGGGTTACCCGGTCTACAACCCGTACGACCCCTACGGCCAGGGCAAGCCGCCGGGCACCAACGGCAAGGCGATCGCCGCACTCGTCACCGCCGTCGGCGGTCTGCTGCTGTGCGGGCTGCCGTCCATCGCCGGCATCATCTTGGGCATCATCGCCATGCGTGAGACCAAACAGACCGGCCAGGACGGCTACGGTCTGGCACTGGCGGGCCTGATCATCGGCAGCCTGGTCGTGGTGTTGGGGATCCTGTACATCGTGTTCCTCGTGGTCATCGCCGCCGACACCTCCAGTTACCCCTATTAGCTGTCCGGGGTGAACGGCGGCGACTGGCGCTGCATGCCGGCGGCGCGGCCTTTCCCGGCGATCACCAACGCCATCTTGCGGCTGGCCTCGTCGATCATCTCGTCGCCGAGCATCACCGCACCGCGTGCACCGCCGGCGGTCGAGGTGTGCCACTCGTACGCTTCCAGGATCAACTCGGCATGGTCGTAGTCGGCCTGGCGCGGGCTGAAGAGTTCGTTGCCCGCCGCGATCTGGTCGGGATGCAGCACCCACTTGCCGTCGTACCCGAGCGCCGCCGCGCGGCCGGCCACCTTCCGGAACGCGTCGGTGTCACGCACCTTCAGATACGGCCCGTCGATCGCGGCCTTCCCGTGGGCTCGGGCCGCCACCAGGATCGTCATCAGCACGTGGTGATGGGCGTCGCCGACGTCGTAGCCCTCCGGCTGCTCACCGACCACCAGGGTGCGCATGTTCAGGCTCGCCATCATGTCCGCAGGCCCCAGGACCAGCGCGTGAACCCGCGGGTGGGCGGCGATCGCGTTGATCTGGGTCAACCCTCGGGCGTCTTCGATCTGGGCGTCGATGCCGATGCCGCCGACTTCCAGTCCGTGGGTGTGTTCCAGCTGGGTGAGCAGCAGGTCCAGCGCGGTGACGTGCGCGACGTCGGTGACCTTGGGCAACACGATGACGTCGAGGGCGTCCCCGGCTCCGGCCACCACCTCGATGACGTCGGCGTGGGTCCACGGTGTGGTCCAGTCGTTGACCCGCACGCCGCGCAGCTGGTGCCCCCAACCCGGTTCGGCCAGCGCGGCCGCAACGACGGGTCGGGCAGCGGCCTTGGCCTCCGGCGCCACCGCGTCTTCGAGGTCCAGGAACACCTCGTCTGCGGGCAGGCCCTTGGCCTTGTCGATGAATTTGCGGCTGCTGCCGGGAACTGACAGACACGTTCTACGGGGTCGATAGGCGGTGTTCACCCATTCACTCCTACCCTTTGTAGTTATGGCGTCGGTCAACAGGGTCTATGCAGCCCGCCTAGCGGGCTTGGGGGTTCTCGGCCCCGACGGCGAATCGCTGGGCCGGGTGCGCGACGTCGTGATCAGCATCAGTATCGTGCGCCAGCAACCACGAGTACTGGGTCTGGTGGTCGAATTGCTCTCGCGCCGAAGAATTTTCGTGCCGATTCTGCGCGTCACCGCCATCGAACCGCAGGCGATCACCCTCAACACCGCCAGCCTGTCGCTCCGTCGTTTCGCGCAGCGGCCCGGCGAGGTGCTGGTGCTCGGCCAGGTGCTCGACACGCGGGTCCGCGTCAACGACCCCGAACTGCCACAGCTGCAGGCCGTGGACGTGGTGGTGGTCGACCTGGCCATCGAACCGGTGCGCTCCCGGGACTGGATGGTGACTCGGGTGGCCGTGCGCAGCCATCGGCGGCTCGGCCGTCGCACCACGGTGCACGTCGTGGACTGGCAGAACGTGCACGGCCTCACCCCGTCGGCACTGGCCATGCCGGGCCAGGACGTCGCGCAACTGCTGCACCAGTTCGAGGGGCAGCGTCCCATCGAGGTCGCCGACGCCATCCGCGAGTTGCCTTCCAAACGGCGCAACGAGGTGGTCAACGCTCTCGACGACGAACGGTTGGCCGACGTGCTGCAGGAGCTCCCCGAGGACGACCAGACCGAACTGCTGATGCAGCTGGGCACCGAACGCGCCGCCGACGTGCTGGAAGCCATGGATCCCGACGATGCCGCCGACCTGTTGGGGGTGATGAACCCCGGCGAGGCCGAGGTACTGCTGGCCCGGATGGATCCCGAGGACTCCGACCCGGTGCGACGGCTGCTGCAGCACTCCCCCGACACAGCGGGCGGTTTGATGACGCCGGAACCGGTGGTGCTCGCCCCCGACACCACCGTGGCCGAAGCCCTGGCCCGCGTCCGTGATCCGGACCTGACCCCGGCGCTGTCGTCGTTGGTGTTCGTGGTGCGGCCGCCGACGTCCACGCCGACCGGCCGCTACCTGGGCTGCGTCCACCTGCAGCGGCTGCTGCGGGAGCCGCCGGCCTCGCTGGTCAGCGGCATGATCGACAAGGACCTGCCCAGCCTGACACCGGACACCTCGCTGGCCGGCGTGACCCGATACTTCGCCGCCTACAACCTGGTGTGCGGGCCGGTGGTCGACGACGAGAACCACCTGCTGGGCGCCGTCACCGTCGACGACGTGCTGGACCACCTGCTGCCCCATGACTGGCGCGAGCGCACCGACGAACCCGAATTGGACCCCGCGCCGTGAGCGAATCCAGCAGCAGCCGGGACCGGCTGGCTACTCCGCGTGTCTACCGTCGGCGGTTCACCCCGAGGATCGACGTCGAGGCGGCCGCGCGAGTCAGCGAGTCCATCGCCCGCTTCCTGGGGACCGGCCGCTATCTGGCCATCCAGACAATCGTGGTGATCGTCTGGATTCTGCTGAACATGGGTGCCTTCGCCTGGCAGTGGGACCCCTACCCGTTCATCCTGCTGAACCTGGCCTTCTCCACGCAGGCCGCCTACGCTGCTCCGCTGATCCTGCTGGCCCAGAACCGGCAGGAGAACCGCGACCGGGTGGCACTCGAGGAAGACCGGCGACGGGCCCAGCAGACCAAGGCCGACACCGAGTTCCTGGCGCGGGAACTGGCGGCACTGCGACTGGCCGTCGGTGAGGTGGCCACCCGCGACTATCTGCGCCGTGAACTCGACGAGATCCGCGAGATGATCGAGGGGATCGAACCCGCGCTCGCCAGGACCGAACGCCAGGTGCGCAAGACGAAAAAACAGATCAGGCAGAACCCGCCCGGTAGCCCCTCCAGTCAACCCTGACAAATGTGGCCACAGGTGTCACAGGACTATGTATGGTGACTGAGTTCACACGGTCTCACCCAGGACGGTCCAGTGCGCATACCGGGACACGGTCTCCCTGACGCGCTGAAGTCTGCCCGCCGCAAGGTTTCCCAAGGGCCCAAGGCCTCCGTACTGAGTGCCGCGGCACTCACACCCCTGGTCCTGGCAGCGGCCGTCGGCGCCTCCGCCCCCGCTATGCACCCGGTGCGTGAGGAGGCCATCACTCCCCTGGCCGCCGTCGCACCCGTGGACATGTCCGGGCCCTTGGTCATCTCGGTGAAACGACCGCCGACCCACTTCCGCTTCGCCGCCACCACCAATTCCGCGCCACCTCCGCCCATGGTGGTTTCCGCACCCGGGACGCTGCGGATCCCGACGATGGCGCTGTCGGCGTATCGCAATGCCGAAGTGATGATGGCTCGAGCCCAGCCGAACTGTGGCGTCAGCTGGAATCTGCTGGCGGGTATCGGACGCATCGAGTCCATGCACGCCAATGGCGGGGCGACCGACGCCCGGGGCACGGCGACGCGGCCCATCTACGGCCCAGCCCTGGACGGGACACTGCCGGGCAACGAGGTGATCGTGCACAGCACCCAGGCCGGTCGCACCGTCTACGCCCGCGCCATGGGCCCCATGCAGTTCCTGCCCGGCACGTGGTCGCGGTACGCCTCCGACGGAGACGGAGACGGCAAGTCCGATCCGCAGAATCTCTACGACTCCACCCTGGCCGCCGCCCGCTACCTGTGCAGCGGCGGGTTGAATCTGCGCGATCCCGGTCAGGTGATGACCTCGGTTCTGCGGTACAACAATTCGGTGGCCTACGCCCGCAACGTGCTGGGCTGGGCGGCCTCCTACGCCACCGGCGTGGAACCGGTGGACCTGCCGGCGATCACCGGGTCGGTGCCCGAGCTCATCACCAACGCCCACCTCGACGGCGGCAGCGGCATCGGCCCCGACTTCCCCATGAACGCGGCCGGTTTGCCCGCAGGCGATCCGCTGGCGTTGACGCCGCTGAGCCTGTCGCAGACCGATGTCGCCAACCGCTTGCCGGTGCCGCCCGGTCCGGCTGACACCGGCGGGCCACCGGCTGCCGCGCCGTGCGCGATCTTCTGCATCGTCGACACTCCCGCAGCGCCGGCATTGGAAGTGCCGGGGCTGCCGCCTGCTCCCCTGGCGCCTCCGCCGCCTCCGCCGCCGTGGGCCAATCTGTTCGCCCCGCCTCCACCGCCTCCTCCGCCGCCGGCACCGGCACCGCTGGGGCCACTGCCAGGGCCCGCACCCGGCGCCTGACGCTTCCGCTTCGCCCTCCCCGGACTCGTCCCTCGCCCGGCTCGTCGACCCGCCCCACACACCAGCCGGGCCCTCCCTCCCCGGACTCGTCCCTCGCCCGGCTCGTCGACCCGCCTACACTCAGCGGTGATATGTCTCAAAGCAGCGACCTCATCCCCGCCATCCGTGCGGCCCTGGCCAAGGTGATCGATCCGGAACTACGCCGACCGATCACCGAGCTCAACATGGTCAAGAGCATCGACGTCGGCGCCGACTCCGCCGTGCACGTCGAGATCTACCTGACCACTGCCAGCTGTCCCAAGAAGTCCGAGATCACCGAGACGGTAACCAAGGCCGTCGCCGATGTACCCGGCACCGGGGCTGTCAAGGTCGCCCTCGACGTGATGAACGACGAGCAGCGCACCGAACTGCGCAAACAGCTGCGCGGAGACTCTCCGGAGCCAGTGATCCCATTCGCTCTACCGGGCTCTTTGACGCGGGTGTACGCGGTGGCCTCCGGCAAGGGCGGCGTCGGCAAGTCCAGCGTCACGGTCAACCTGGCGGCGGCCATGGCCGCACGCGGCCTGTCGGTGGGCCTACTCGACGCCGACATCTACGGCCATTCCGTCCCGCGGATGATGGGCACCAACGACCGGCCCACACAGGTCGAGTCGATGATCGTCCCGCCCGTCGCCCACGACGTGAAGGTCATCTCGATCGCCCAGTTCACCCAAGGCAATACTCCGGTGGTGTGGCGCGGCCCGATGCTGCACCGCGCGCTGCAGCAGTTCCTCGCCGACGTGTACTGGGGCGACTTGGACGTGCTGCTGCTCGACCTGCCACCAGGCACCGGCGACGTGGCCATCTCGGTGGCGCAGCTGATCCCCGGCGCCGAGATCTTGGTGGTCACCACTCCCCAGCTGGCCGCCGCCGAGGTGGCCGAACGTGCAGGCGCCATCGCTTTGCAGACGCGCCAACGCGTGGTTGGCGTAGTGGAAAACATGTCGGGGTTGGTGCTGCCCGACGGCACCACCATGCAGGTGTTCGGGGAAGGCGGCGGCAAGCAGGTCGCCGAGAGCCTGTCACGCTCCGTGGGCGGCGATGTCCCGCTGCTCGGTCAGGTCCCGCTGGACCCAGCGCTGGTGAACGCGGGCGACTCCGGCGTGCCGCTGGTGCTCAGCGCACCGGATTCGGCTGCGGGGAAAGAGCTTCGGGGCATCGCCGACGCACTCACCGCACGCAAGCGCGGTCTCGCCGGAATGTCGCTGGGCCTGGACACCACCCGGCGCTGAGCGCTCAGGTGGCGTCAGTGTCGAACGGCGTCGCCGTCGGAGCTGGGGGCACAGCCGGCTTGGCCGCAGTGTCAGCCGGCGGGGCGGGAGGGCTCTGATCGGGCTTGTTGTCGAACTTGCCGGTGAACAGCGAATCATCGCCGTCCAGAAGGTGTTTCGTCAGTGCAGCACGCGGAGTCATGCCGCGCAGCTTCTGCAACTCGGACAGCGGTTCGCGAAGATCGTCAAAATCGGCACCGAAGTCGTCACGCAACTGCGATGTGGCACCGGAGACGTATTCGCGGGCCTGGCGCACGGCCCCGGCCGTCCACCGGATGGCGCCGGGCAGCCGCTCCGGGCCCAACACCACCAGACCGATGATGACCAGGAGCAGCATCTCGCCCCAGCCGAGATTGGCGAACACTAGCTGTCCGGGGTGGGATTGACGGTCAGTGTCACGCGGCGACCGTCGCGCATGACCTCGATGGGCGAATCCTGACCGATCGGCAACTGACGGACGGCAACGGTGAACTCGTTGGCGTCGGCCACATTACGATCGCCGACCTTGACCACCACGTCGTTCTCCAGGATGCCTGCGCGCTCGGCGGGACTGCCGGCACGCACATTGGCCACCTGGGCACCGGAGGCCAGGTCATTGCTCACCGACCGTGCCGAGAGGCCCAGGGTGGGATGGGCGATCTTGCCGTCGCGGATCAGCGCCTCGGCGACCTGCTTCACCTCGTTGACCGGAATGGCGAAGCCCAGCCCACTGGCACTGTCGGACAGCGATTTTCCAGCGGTGTTGATACCGATTACCTCGGACTCCATGTTGATCAGGGGCCCACCGGAGTTGCCGTGGTTGATCGAGGCGTCGGTCTGGATGGCGTCGATCACGGTGTCGGTGTCCGAGCCTTCGCCGGAGAGCGGAACCGGACGGTGCAACGCGCTGACGATGCCGGAGGTGACCGTCGAACGCAGCCCCAACGGCGCGCCGGCGGCAATCACCTCTTCACCGACGACGACGTCATCGGAATTGCCGAGGCGGGCGACGGTGAGGTTGTCGACGTTGTCGACCTTCAGCACGGCGAGGTCGGTCTTGGGATCGCGGCCCACCAGGTTGGCAGGTACCGACTTGCCGTCGTTGAAGACCACGGACATCTTCCACTGGCTCGGGTTGGTGGCCGCCTCGGAGATGACGTGGTTGTTGGTCACCACGTAGCCCCGGCCGTCGATGACGACGCCGGAGCCCTGCGAGCCCGAGTTGTCGCTCTTGGCTTCGATGGTGACCACGGAGTCGGCCACCGACGCCGCCACCGAGGCGATCTGGCCGGCCGGGAGGTCGCCGCTGTCGGAAGTCTCCAACGTCACTTTGGACGTGGTGAAGGCCTGCACCACTTCGGCGGTCTTGCGGCCGACCCATCCACCGGCGAGCCCGATCACCAGAGCGATGACGGCCAAAACCGCCAGCGCGGCGTAGGACACCCGGCCGCCGAACAGCACGTCACGAACGCCGAGCTTCCCGGGCTGGACGATCACCTGTTGCGGAGCGGGCGCAGAAACGGCAGGCGTTCCCAGCGCCGCAGCCGCAGCAGGGTCACGCCAGGGGTCTTCTGCGGCGTCGGGCGAGGAACCGTTCTTCCTGGCGGCTTCCTCGGCCTCCAGGGCGCCGGAGTCCACCGGGTGACGCTGCAGGGAATCACCCTCGGCATAGGGGCGTCCGAAGGCCTCGGCGAGCACGGGGTCCGGCGGCTGATCGCGCGGCTCGTACTCCGAACCTTCGCGGAACTTCTGGGGCCGCAGGTTGTCGGCGACGAATGATCCGTCCACCCCGTCGGGTCGCCCGAACGTGCGTCGCTGTGCGTCGTCTACCGGCGGCCTCGAGACGGGACGCGGCGCCAAACGGGGCCCACCGGGCCCCTGGCCTGAGTTGTCCTGGTCCGAACTCACGTCATCCTCATTCTGGGGGCGTCGGCATGCCAGCCGCCCGATACTGACCTATCGAGCCCGCATCGCAGCGGACTCGGCCCCATCCACCCTACCGGCGGCGGCGGCGAGGTCGCTCGGAGTCGTCTGTCAACCGGGTGTCGTCGACCAAACGCTCGGCAATGTGCTCAGGCGCATCATCGGGCGGCGTGAGCGGGGCGTGGGGTATCTGCGACAGCATGCCGAGCAGACCGCTGGGGATGTGAATGGGGCATGAGTCGCGAAGCGCCTCCCGGGCCTGCCGCTGCGCATCCACTTCTGCCGCACAGTCGGCACACATCGACAGGTGGTGGGCAGCGCGCAGGTGCGCATTCATCCGGAGTTCGCCGTCGACGAACGCGGCAACTGCCTCGATGGAGAGGTGTTCGGTGGAGCCGAATTGACGAGGAGCACCTACCGGTGCATCACTCTGAGAGGCGAAGTGGGCGGGGAGCCAGGAGAACGCCCGTCGAAATACGTGTCCCCGGTCGCTCATTCACCCCGCTCCTTCCGATCACGCGCTGCAGTCTTAGCGATTCCTTATCAAATGTAGCGCGCAATCGGCCGTCGGACACCCCGACTCGGCATCTTTTCAGTCAGAATTTGCCGCAGCGTCAACGCGCTGCTGAGCGGCAAGGAACTCCCGCAGTGCCTGCCGACCCCGATGAATGCGGCTCCGCACGGTACCGAGCTTGACGCCCAGGGTGGCGCCGATCTCCTCGTAGGACAGACCTTCGATGTCGCACAGGACGACCGCGGCACGGAACTCCGGCGGCAGTGAATCCAGCGCAGCCTGCAGGTCAGGCCCCAGACGCGAGTCGTGATAGATCTGCTCGGGGTTGGGTTCATCCGCGGGCACCCGGTCGTAGTCCTCGGGCAGCGCCTCCATGCGGATGCGACCACGCCTGCGGACCATGTCGAGGAACAGGTTGGTGGTGATGCGGTGCAACCAGCCTTCGAAGGTGCCGGGCTGGTAGTTCTGCACGGATCGGAACACCCGGATGAACGTCTCCTGGGTGAGGTCCTCGGCGTCGTGCTGATTACCGGACAGACGATAGGCCAGGCGATACACGCGGTCTGCGTGCTGGCGTACGAGGTCGTCCCACGACGGCATGGTTGCGATGTCGCCGGTGGCGTCGAAGACAGCCGTGCCCTGCAACTCCTCCGACGGGGGCTGAGCCCATTCGGTGTCTACAGTGCTGGCGACGTGCGACATGTTTTGCGGCGCCGTCATCGTGGTCGTCGGATCCTCCTGATCAACGTGTTGCTGCATTCTAGTGCCAGATGGAACCGGCAGTTCGATAGTGGTGGGAACGCGCGAGGGGTGAACGCTATTCCCTGACCAGCGACCACCGAGTTCCATGCCCCATACCGTGCTGCATCGGCGTGTGTTGGCCATGTGAGCAATCTGATCTTTTCCTAAGAATGATTGGTTGCCCCAGCTCATGCCCCAAATCGTGATCTTCAAACGTGCGTGTCGCCACAGGGTGCCGTCGTGTCACAGCTCCCGGATGGCGCGCCTGCACACCCCCGCGGGCGCAGCCATCTACGCTGCGGGCATGGCCCCCGAAGACCAGCCGTCCCCGGCCGAAGCCATCGTGTCGCATGCCGAGAGCGCCATCACCGAGGACGCAGTGCTGGCGGCGGCGCGCGAACGGGCCACCGACATCGGCGCCGGCGCGGTGACACCCGCAGTCGGCGCATTGTTGAGCCTGCTGGCCCGGGTCAGCGGCGGCAAAGCAGTGGTGGAAGTGGGCACCGGCGCCGGTGTCAGCGGGCTCTGGTTGATGTCCGGCATGCGCGACGACGGCGTCCTGACCACCATCGACATCGAGCCAGAGCACCAACGGACCGCCAAGCAGGCCTTCAACGAAGGCGGTATCGGCCCGTCGCGGACCCGGCTGATCAGCGGCCGCGCCCAGGAAGTGCTGACAAGGCTGGCCGACGAGTCCTATGACCTGGTGTTCATCGACGCAGAACCAGTCGACCAGCCCGACTTCGTGGTCCAAGGGATCCGGCTGCTGCGTCCCGGAGGGGTGATCGTCGTCCACCGGGCCGCACTGGGCGGACGCGCGGGTGATCCCGCCGCCAATGACGCCGAGGTGTCCGCGGTGCGCGAGGCTGCGCGATTGATCGCCGAGGACGAGCGACTGACACCTGTCCTCATCCCGCTGGGCGACGGCATCCTGGCTGCCGCCCGCGAGGTGATCCAGACCGGCTGACCAGGCCGCGACGGGAAGACCCCCAGCCGAGCTGGGGGCCTTCAGCGTCGGGCTACGAAGCGGTCAGGCACAGAGCCCGATGATCTCCTGCCGCAGCCGGTCTCCCTCGGCGAGTCGACCCTGCTGCACCGGATCCTGGTTGGTGACGCCGGTGAGCGCGTTGGCACCGATGTCCTGAAGGGTTACGGCGAACTGTCGAACAGGACCGGCGAGTTCGGGTGCGGCGTCGTCGCCCAGCTGTTGTTCGAGGTAGAGCCCACCACCCAGCAGCGCGAGGCGGGCATTGCCCGCGACAGCTGTCTGCGCCACCGGATCGGGGCCGAGGTTGCCGTTGGTCTGCAGTTGCACTGCCCGACTCACGGTGTCGACGGCGGCACACACCCGGGCCTTTGCCGCAGCGGGATCGGCGGGAGCGGCCTCAGCGGTGGTGGTTTCGGGTTCGGATTCGGACACCGTTGCCGGTTCGGCGGACTTGGATGTCAGAGCCCACACCGATACCGCGACCGCGACGAGCGCGACCACCAGTGCCAGAGGCGCGATCCACCCCGAGGCCGGCTGCTGGCGATGGCCGGCGGGGGTTGCGCTGGTGAGAACTTCGTCGTCCGCGTCGTCAGGCATGCGGCGATAGTAACGGCACTGGTCGCCGAGTTTGGCCGGTACGTCCTGAATCCGTCGAGAGCGCAGTGCATCTCACTTTCGTCGTCGGACTGGTCAAATACAGACCCCGTGGTGTAGCAAAGGTGCTGATGGCTAACCAACACCAGAGTTCGAGCCCGCAACGCGAGGCGATGTCGCGACGTTTGATGCGTCGCTCAGCGGTCTCCGGCCAGATCCAGCTGCCCGCCGTGCCCAGCATGGTCGACGACTACGTCGCACTGTGCGGCAACGTCTTCTCCGACGTGGGGCGGGCATTCAACGAGGTCGAGCTGGACAACCTGCGACAGCTGCTGCAGCGCCAGCTCGATGAGGCGTTCAAGCAGTCACCGCGATCCTCGATCACCATCTCCTACAGCGCAGGCGTAGCGGCGCTGCTGAACTATGAGATCAACATCGAATGGTGGTCACTGGAGAAGACCTACGAGAACTGGATCGCCACGCGTAAGCCACCGCTTTTCGGCACCGAACCCGATGCCCGGGTGTGGACTCTGGCCGCCGCGGCACCCGACCCGGCTGCTTTTCCTGTTCTCGACGTCGGCGCCGGAACCGGCCGTAACACCATGGCTTTGGCGCGCCGCGGACACCCCGTGGACGCGGTGGAACTCACCGGCAAGTTCGCCGAACAGATCGCCGACGACGCCGAGCGGGAGTCGCTGCCCGTGCGGGTGGTCATCGGTGACATCTTCGCGTCGTCCCAAGGGCTTCGCGACGACTACATGATGATTCTGCTGTCGGAGGTGGTCTCCGACTTCCGCACCACCGACCAGCTACGCGCCCTGTTCGAATTGGCGTCGGCGCATCTGGCTCCCGGCGGGCAGCTGGTGTTCAACGTGTTCGTCACCAAACCCGGCTACGAGTTGGACGACGCCACACGCGAACTCGGCCAACAGTGTTATGCCGCCATCTTCTCCCCTGACGAGATTGCCGCGGCTGCAGCCGGTTTGCGGCTGATTCTGCTGAGCGATGAGTCGGTGTACGACTACGAGAAGAAAAACCTGCCCCCGGACAAGTGGCCACCCACCAGTTGGTACGCCGAGTGGGTCAGCGGTCAGGACGTGTTCGACATGCCGCGGGAGGAGACTCCGGTGGAGATGCGCTGGCACGTCTACGGCAAGATCGGCACGCCGGGCTCGTAACCGATTGCAGAGCAACAACAGTGGGGGTGCCGGCGCCGCCGGCACCCCCACTGTTGTGTTCAGCTGTCAGTCGTCGTCCGCCCCGGCGTTGTCGGCGCCGTCCGAACCGGACTGACCGGCACCGCCCACGGAGCCCGGGTTGCCGCCGGCCCCCGAGACGCCACCCGGGGACAAACCGAGACCACCGGGACCGCCCAGACCGCCCAGACCGCCGGTTCCGGTACTGGTGCCACCCTTGCCACCCTTGCCTCCCGTGCCGGAAGCTCCTCCGGAGCCCAGGAAGCTGGATCCGCCGCCCGCTCCGGCCTTGCCGCCGTTGCCGCCGTCGCCACCGTCGCCACCGTCACCACCGTCACCACCGTCACCACCCGCGCCGCCCGTGGAGGGGGTCACGCCGGTAGCACTGCCCCCGGCGCCCCCGGCGCCGCCGGTGCCGCCGGTGGTGGAACTGTTGCCGCCGTTACCGCCGGCAGCGCCATTGCCACCCTTGCCGCCATTTCCGAACAGACCGCCGTTACCACCGGCTCCACCGTTACCACCAGCGGAACCGTTCTCACCGGGAGCGCCGTTGCCACCGTTTCCACCGTTTCCGCCGGCACCACCGGTGGATCCGCCGACCAGCGACACCGACGACCCGCCGAGACCGCCGAGACCGCCGGCCGCACCGCCAGCGGATCCGTCACCACCATCGCCGCCGTCACCGCCTGTTCCCGGAGTCAGGCCGACGAAGGATCCGCCCGCACCTCCGGCTCCGCCGACGCCGAGAATGCCTTCACCAGTTCCGTTCCCGCCATCACCGCCGTCACCGCCCGGGGTCAAATTGGGCGTGCCGGGGGTTCCCGCCTTCCCGCCCAACAGCGGATTGAGGAACACGTCGTCTCCGTCGACGCCTGCGCCGCCGTTCCCGCCGTTACCGCCCTGTCCGAAGAGCCCCAGCACGCCTGCGCTGCCGCCTCGTCCGCCATTGCCGCCGTTGACGGCCGGCCCGAGCGAGCCCGGCGGGTTGTACCCGGCGCCGCCGTTGCCGCCGTTTCCGCCGTTGCCGAAGAAGGCGAATTCACCGGCGTTGCCGCCGTTTCCGCCGGCCTTGCCCAGGCCGCCGTCGCCCCCGTCACCGCCGTCGCCGTAGAACAGACCGCCCCGGCCGCCGTTTCCTGCGGCCGCGAGGCCCAGCGGATCGGTCCAACCATCGCCACCGCTTCCCATGAAGATGCCGCCGTTGCGGCCGTTGGGATTCAGAGCTGTGCCGTCAGCACCGTTGCCGATGAAGAAGTTCAGCCCGGGGATGGCGCCAGCCATGTCGAGGAAGCCCTCGATGGGATCGGTGAAGGGGGATGGCGCGAGCATGGGGCCAACCAAAGAGTTGGGCGTGGGCACCGACGACAGGCCGTTGAAGCCCGCGCCGAAGAACGAACTGGTGTCGTTGAGCTCACAACTGACCAAGGGCACGCATACTTCGTCGACAGGCGCCGCCTGGGCTGTGCCGGCCGTCGCCAACATCGCGACCGCCGGAGCACCGAGGATCAGGCCTGCGCCCGCGACCGCCACACCGAGCCTGGCTGCGGGTCTGTTGCGCTGTGTTGAGTGCTTTGCCATGTAGGAATCCCCTCCACAAAAGTGACGTACATCACGCGCTGACGCACGTCGCAGCAACGTAGCACCCCCACTGTGGACAAGAGGTGAAATCTGAGACCATTTCTTTGCGAATCTTGCACTCGAAAATAGCTGAGGTCACACGGTCGGCCGACTCGCGGATTTCCGAACCACACCGGACTCGATGAGGTCGGAACATATCAAGATCAGGGTTTAGCTGGACTCTTATCGGGTAGCGCCCGAATCTCATCACAACCAAGGGCCTGAATACGAAAGTAAGTACATTGAACGAACAGGACTGATCATCATTCTCTGAATTTGAATTCATGGTTTGCTCAACAGTGGATAGAGCCCCACTCGAGGAGCCCACACGCAAAAGATCCACCCGCCCTAGGCAAACACATGAGATGACGTCCAACACCTGTTGATTGACGCAAACTGAACATGCGTTTAGCATTCTGAACATGCGTTCAATGGATCTGACGGCAACCGCCCGAATCCGTGATGCCGCCATCGCGCAGTTCGGCGAGAAGGGCTTCGGCGTCGGCGTCCGGGCCATCGCCGAGGCCGCGGGCGTAAGCCCCGGCCTGGTGATCCATCACTTCGGTTCCAAAGCCGGCCTGCGAGCGGCATGCGACGACTACATCACGGAGTTGATTCGCAGCTCGAAGTCGGAGTCACTGCGGACACACGACCCGGCGGCGTGGTTTGCCAAACTCGCTGAGATCGAAGAATTCGCACCGGCGATGTCCTACCTGGTACGCAACATGCAGGAAGGCAGTGAACTCGCAAAGAGCTTGTGGCGCACCATGATCACCAACGCCGAGGCCTACCTCGAAGAGGGCGTGAAAGCAGGAACCATCAAAGAGTCGCGAGACCCCAAGGCACGGGCCAAGTTCCTGGGAATCATCGGCGGCGGCGGGTTCCTGCTGTATCTGCAGTTGCACGAGCATCCCGAGGACATGCGCACAGTGCTGCACGACTACGCCCAGGACATGGTGCTACCCGCACTCGAGGTCTACTCCCACGGATTGATGACGGATTCGTCGATGTACGACGCGTTCCTGGCCCGAGAAGTTGGAGATCGACATGACGATTGAAATCGAAGGATTGACAAAGAGATTCGGAACAGCCACCGCGCTGGACGGGCTGCATCTGAGTGTGCGTGAAGGTGAGGTCCACGGATTCCTCGGGCCCAACGGGGCGGGGAAATCCACCACCATCCGGATCCTTCTCGGACTCGTGAAACCCGATGGCGGCAGAGTCCGATTGCTGGGTGGCGATCCCTGGACCGATGCCGTGCGACTGCACCGTCACATGGCCTACGTTCCCGGTGACGTCACACTGTGGCCCACCCTGACCGGCGGCGAGACCATCGATCTGCTGGGTCGCATGCGCGGCGGCCTGGATGACCGGCGGCGCGCCGAACTCATCGAACGCTTTGCTCTCGATCCCACCAAGAAGGCGCGCACGTATTCGAAAGGTAACCGGCAGAAGGTCTCCCTGGTGTCGGCTTTCTCCTCACACGCCCGGTTGCTTCTGCTGGACGAACCCAGCTCGGGCCTGGATCCCCTGATGGAGAACATCTTTCAGCAATGCGTGACCGAAGCCCACAGCCGCGGCGTCACCGTCCTGTTGTCCAGCCACATCCTGGCCGAGACCGAGGCACTGTGTGAACGGGTGACGATCATCCGGGCCGGCAAGACCGTCGAGAGCGGCACCCTGAAAGAACTGCGCCACCTCAGTCGCACCGCCATCACCGCTGAATTGCTGGGCGACCCGGGCGACATCAGTCACATACCGGGGGTCGAAGACGTCTCTGTCCAGGGACGCACACTGCACGCTCAGGTCGACAGCGACAGCCTCGGTGAACTGATCCGGGTGCTCGGACAAGCCGGAGTCCGGAGCCTCGTCAGCCAACCACCCACGCTCGAAGACCTCTTTCTTCGGCACTACGACGTCGGCGCGGCATGAGTACCGCACTGCTGGACCATCCCGCGCACCGGGCCGCATCAACACCGTCGGAGTTCACCGGCACCACGCAGTTGCTCCGGCTGTACCTGCGCCGGGACCGACTGGTCGCACCACTGTGGATTCTGATGCTGTCGGTGCCACTGGCCACGGTGTACATCGGCAGCGTCGAAGCCGTCTACCCGACAGCCGCCGACCGGGCCGCGTTCGCCGCGTCGATCATGGCCAGCCCGGCCCAGCGGGCCCTCTACGGCAACGTCTACAACGACAGTGTCGGCGCCGTCGGCATCTGGAAGGCCGGGGTTTTTCATCTGCTGATCGCTGTCGCGGTGATCATGACGATGATCCGCCATACCAGAGCCGACGAGGAAAGCGGGCGCACCGAACTCCTCGACTCGACGGTGGTGGGACGACGAGCGGGGCTCACCGCGGCGCTGATGCTGTCGTTCGGGGCATCAACGCTGACCGGGCTCATCGGCTTCGCCGGGTTGCTCACCGCCGACATCCGGCGGCGGGCTCGCTGGCGTTCTGCCTGGCGCTCATCGGTTCCGGACTGGTGTTCACCGCCGTGGCCGCCGTCGCCGCTCAACTCTGTCCGAGTGCACGGTCCGCGCGGGGCATCGCGTTTTCCGTTCTCGCAGCGGCCTTCACGTTGCGCGCAGTCGGCGACGCCGGTGCCGGCTGGATGGCCTGGCTCTCGCCGCTGGGCTGGTCACTGCAGGTGCGGCCATTCGCGGGTGATCACTGGTGGGTGCTGGTGCTGCACCTCGGCACCACTGCAGCCGTGACAGCAGTCGCCTTCGCACTTCTGGGGCGCCGTGACATCGGCTCTGGTCTGCTGGCCGAGCGCCCCGGACCTGCAACGGCGGCAGCAGGTCTGGCGGGGCCACTCGGTCTGGCGTGGCGCCTCGACCGCGGAGCGGTGATGTTGTGGACGGTCGGGCTGACGCTCTACGGGCTGCTCATCGGCAGCGTGGCGCACGGCATCGGGGACGAGATCGGCAACTCCGATCTCGCCCGCGACGTGGTGACCAGACTCGGCGGAACGGCTGCTATGGAACAGGCTTTCCTGGCCGTGGCGTTCACGATGCTGGCGATGGTGGCATCGGCGTTCGTGGTGTCGCTGGTGTTGCGTCTGCACCAGGAAGAAAGCGGCCAGCGTGCCGAAGTCCTGCTGGCCGGCGCCGTCAGCAGAACACGTTGGCTGGCAAGCCATCTGGTGGTGGCATTGCTCGGGTCAGCTGCAGCGCTGACACTCGCCGCAGTGGTGGCGGGACTGACCTACGGCGCTGCGGCCGGAGATGTCGGCACCGAACTGCCTGCCGTGGTCGGCACCGCGCTGGTACAGGTGCCCGCGGTGTGGCTGCCTGCCGCGGTCACGCTGGCGCTGTTGGGGGTGCTGCCGCGGTTCAACGCAGTCGCGTGGGGTGTGCTGGCAGGGCTGATCGCGGTGTACCTGCTGGGGTCCTTGTCCGGCGCACCGCAATGGCTGCTGGATCTTCAGCCCTACACCCACATCCCCCACGTCGGTACGGGAACGTTCAGCGCGACTCCCCTGCTGTGGTTGTTGACGCTCGACGCCGCGCTGATGACGGTGGGCATCGTGGCTTTCCGGCGACGCGACCTACGCTGACCGTCCCATACTGAGCACATGGAGCAGTTGCTCACGGGTTTGGGGTTGGCGACGGCCGCCGGGCTCAACGCCTACATCCCCATGCTCATGCTGGGACTGCTGGCCCGGTTCACCGACATCGTCACCCTGCCTGGCACCTGGTCGTGGATGGAGAACGGCTGGGTGCTGACGATCGTCACCCTGTTGTTGGTGGTCGAGTTCGTCGCCGACAAGGTCCCGGCACTGGATTCGGTGAACGACGTCGTGCAGACCATTGTCCGGCCGACCGCCGGTGGCATCGTGTTCGGTTCCGGCACCGCCGCCGAGACCACGGCCGTCACCGACCCCGCCGAGTTCGCCCGCTCGGGCCAGTGGATACCGGTGGTCATCGGCGTCGTGGTGGCACTGGCGGTGCATCTGGCGAAGTCCGCGGTACGCCCCGCCGCCAACGTGGCGACCGCAGGGGTAGCGGCGCCGGTGCTGAGCACGGTCGAAGACGGCATCAGCGTGTCACTGGTACTGGTGGCGCTGGTGATTCCGGTCCTGGTGTTGGTGGTCGTGGCGTTGCTGATCTGGGGCGCGCTGGCACTGTGGCGCCGACGCAGACGTCAACGCGGTTCGTCGCCCACCCGGTAGCAGTTGCGGCCCGCCATCTTGGCGCCGTACATGGCATCGTCCGCCGCCCGCAACAGCGCCTCGGCCTCGACACCGGATCCCGGCGCCACCGCAATCCCGATGCTCAGTCCGATGGCCACCGTCGTCGACCCCAGCGGCAGCGGCGCCGCCAGCGCATCGAGCAGGCGGTCGGCCAGCGCCACCGCCGATTCCGGCAGCACCGCATCGGTGACGTGGACGATCACGGAGGCCCACGAGCTGGTGGGAAAACGCGCCGTCGAGATCGTGCATCCGGACGACATCCCGGAATTCGGTGCGTTGATGCGGTCCATGGGCGAGGGCCTCCGCATCAAGGAACAGGTGCATCGACGAGGTGACGCCGCGTCAGATCCAGACACCCTTACCGACGGCGACGATGCCACCGGAGCTGACGGCGAACCGCTCCCGGTCCTTCTCGAGGTCGACGCCAACCATCTCCCCAGGCCCGACGACCACGTTCTTGTCGAGGATCGCCCGTCGCACCACGGCGCCGCGACCCACCCGGACACCCGGGTGCAAAACGCTGCCCTCGACGATGGCACCGTCGTCGATGACGACGTTGGAGGACAACACCGAGTTGCGCACCGACGCCGCCGAGATGATGCTTCCGGCACCGACGACGGACTCCTGCGCGGACCCACCGTTGACGAACTTGGCCGGAGCCAGGTTCTCCGAGCCACCGCGGATGGGCCAGCGCTTGTTGTACAGGTTGAAGATCGGGTGCACGGACACCAGATCCATGTGCGCGTCGTAGAACGCGTCGAGGGTTCCGACGTCACGCCAGTAGCCGTGGTCACGTTCGGTGGCGCCGGGAACCTCGTTGTTGTTGAAGTCGTAGACCGCCGCCATGCCGTCTGCCACCAGCCGCGGGATGATGTCGCCGCCCATGTCGTGGTCGGAGTGGTCCTCGTCGGCATCGGCGCGGATGGCGTCGATCAACACCTTGGTGGTGAAGATGTAGTTGCCCATGGAGGCGAACGTCATCTCCGGATCGTCGGGAGTGCCGGGCGGGTCGGTGGGTTTTTCCACCCAACCACGGATCCGGCCGGAGTCGTCGGCGTCGATGCATCCGAACGCCGATGCCTCCGCCCGCGGCACCCGGATGCCGGCGACGGTGGCACCCGCGCCGCTCTCGATGTGCGCCTGCAGCATCTGCTCAGGGTCCATCCGATACACGTGGTCAGCGCCGAAGATCACGATGTAGTCGGGGTCTTCGTCGTAGATCAGGTTCAACGACTGATAGATCGCGTCGGCCGAACCGGTGTACCAGCGCGGACCAAGGCGTTGCTGTGCCGGAACCGGCGTGATGTATTCGCCCGCCAGACCGGACAGCCGCCAATTCTGCGAGATGTGCCGATCCAGGGAGTGCGACTTGTATTGCGTGAGAACGCAGATCCGCAGAAACCGCGCGTTCACCAGATTCGACAGCACGAAGTCGATCAACCGGTATCCACCACCAAAGGGAACCGCGGGCTTCGCCCGATCCGCTGTCAGCGGGTAAAGCCGCTTGCCCTCCCCGCCCGCCAGGACAATCCCCAGCACATGTGGCGCTTCCCTCATGAGACAAACCTAGCTTGCAGCGGCGAACTGCGGCTAGGGCAATCGCCGAGAATGTGCCCTTCTTGTCCCGAAGTCGGATTGCTGTTCAAGGTATTTGGCACGTGACGGGCGTCAGGTTGACCCAATACCTGCGCCGGCGCGTCCCGACTACTACGGTCGTGCGTATGCGGGTGGCGATGATGACACGGGAATATCCACCTGAGGTGTACGGGGGCGCCGGCGTCCACGTCACCGAACTGGTCGCACAACTGCGCAAACTGTGTGATGTCGACGTCCATTGCATGGGCGCCCCGCGACCGGGCGCGTTCGTCCACCAGCCCGATCCGCAGCTCGCAGGCGCCAACGCCGCGTTGTCGATGCTGTCCACCGACCTGGTGATGACCAACGCGGCCGCCGGTGCCGACATCGCGCACTCCCACACCTGGTACACCGGGATGGCCGGTCACCTCGCGAAACTACTGCACGGCATCCCGCACGTGGTGACCGCGCATTCTCTCGAACCCCTGCGGCCATGGAAGGCCGAGCAGCTCGGTGGCGGCTATCGCGTGTCGTCCTGGGTGGAGAAGACGGCCATGGAGGGCGCTGACGCGGTGATCGCCGTCAGTTCCGGAATGCGCAAAGACGTGCTCGAGGTATACCCGGCACTGGATCCCACCAAGGTGCACGTCGTGAAAAACGGCATCGACACCGATGTCTGGTATCCGGTCGAGGCGGGATCGGTGCTCGCCGAACTCGGAGTGGACCCGTCGCGGCCCGTGGTCGCGTTCGTCGGCCGGATCACGCGCCAAAAGGGGGTGCCACACCTCGTGGCCGCCGCCCACCAGTTCGACCCCGAGATCCAGCTGGTGCTGTGTGCGGGCGCACCGGACACCCCCGAGATTGCCGCCGAGGTCTCCGGCGCGGTGGAGCGGCTGTCGGAGACACGGACGGGCGTGTTCTGGGTGCGTGACATGCTGCCCGTCGACAAGATTCGCGAAATACTTTCAGCTGCAGCAGTTTTCGTATGCCCGTCGGTGTACGAACCGCTCGGCATCGTCAATCTCGAAGCCATGGCCTGTTCCACGGCCGTGGTGGCCTCCGACGTCGGCGGCATCCCAGAAGTGGTGGCAGACGGCACCACCGGCACCCTGGTGCACTACGACGCGGCTGACACCCGCAGCTTCGAGGCCGGCATCGCTGCGGCGGTCAATGCGTTGGTGGCAGACCCCGCTCGCGCAGCACAATATGGCGCTGCGGGACGTCAGCGCTGCATCGATGAATTCTCGTGGGCGCACATCGCCGAGCAGACGCTGGAGATCTATCGCGCGGTGTCGGGGTAGGCCCGGCATGCCGAACCCCGCGCAAAGCGCGGGGTTCGATCACCAACAGCGGGTGGCCTCAGCTGGTCACGTTCTTGAGTTCGTCACCGAGCGCGGCGGCTTCGTCGGGTGTCAGTTCCACAACCAGTCGGCCACCGCCTTCGAGCGGTACCCGCATCACGATGCCACGCCCCTCTTTGGTTGCTTCCAATGGACCGTCGCCGGTCCGGGGCTTCATGGCCGCCATCGAGTGCTCCCTCCAAGTTGGACTACTCGTCCCCGTCATGGACCAGACCGGCGCGTTGGTTGTCCACCCGTTCCAACCAGCAGCGCCGAAAGGCCAGTTCACGAATCCATTGTTCCTTATCGGGCCCGCAACGTGTGTAAGACCCGGCCGTTAACGGTCGGCAACCGCCGGAACCCAACACGTTGCGACATGGTCGTCGACCATCCCGGTGGCCTGCATCAAGGCGTAGGCCGTGGTGGGGCCGACGAATTTGAACCCCCGACGCTTGAGGTCGCGGGCCATCGCAGTGGACTCTGGCGTGACAGCGGGGACGTCGGCCATGGTGGCGGGACGGGGCCGCGGAGCGGGCGCATAGGACCACAACAGGTCCGACAGGTCGGTGTCCAACTCCGCCACTACCCGGGCGTTGTTGATGGTGGCCTCGATCTTGGCCCGATTGCGCACGATCGCGGCATCAGCCATCAGGCGCTGGACGTCGTCGTCGCCGAAGGCAGCAACGGAATCGATGTCGAAGCCGTCGAACGCAGCTCGGAAACCCTCCCGCTTACGCAGGATGACCAGCCACGACAACCCACTTTGAAAGGCTTCCAGGCTCACCCGCTCGAACAGCGCGACGGTGCCGCGCAGCGGCCGGCCCCACTCGGTGTCGTGATAGTCGCGATAGAGCTCGGAACCGCTGTCGGCCCAGCCGCAGCGCACTTTGCCGTCGTCACTCACGGGCGTCGGCGTCAACCGTCTCCGCGCGCAGCGTCGCCACCTCGGCACGCAGTGCGTCGAGCTCCTGACCGAGCCGCTCGAGCACCCAGTCCACCTCGCTGGTCTTGTAGCCGCGCACGGCCTGACTGAACTTCACCGCCTCGACGTCGGCGCCCGTGACGCCGGAGGCCGGTAAAACCGTCGCTGTGGTGGCGCGGGGTAGCGGAGGCAGCTGCTCGCCGCGACCGAACACCACACTTGCCACGCCGAACAGCACAATGGCGATGAGGATGAGCACAACCAGGTACAGCAGAACCATCGTCACGCCATCGATATTGCCTTACCTCATGGGGCGCAGCGTGTTCATGGGCGGGCGGTCGTCCAGCGACACCTTGGACACCCGCGGCGTGAAGTCGTCGCCGTCGGCGAAGAACTGCGTCAACCCGACCTCGGAGTCGGTGATGCCGCAGCGCGAGAGCAGGGTCGCGATCACCTGACGGCTCATGTCGCCGAGCGCGGTCAGCGGCTGATTGCGGTGCACCCGCACACCGAGGTTGACCTGGGCGATGGCGTCGATGCCCAGCTTGTCGTAGGTGTCGACCAGCAGGCCGATCTCCACGCCGTAGGCCGGGGCGAACGGCACCGACATCAGCAGTTCACGGGTTCCTGCGTACTCGCCGCCGAGCGGCTGGAAGACGCCGCTGAGCTCGGGGCGCAGCGAGGCCAGCATGGGACGGGCCACCAGCTGGGTCACCCGGCCGCCACCGTTGGCATCCTCGCTGCCACTGACCTTCAACGGCCTGCGGTAGAAGCCCTTGACCAGATGGATGCCCTCGCGGGTGAGCAGCGGGCCCACCAGGTTGGGGACGAACATCGGCGACGGATCGATCAGGTCGGAGTCGACGAAGACCACGATGTCGCCGGTGGTGGCCGCCAGCGACCGCCACAGCACTTCGCCTTTGCCGGGGTTGGGGGGAAGCTCGGGTAGCGCCTGCTCACGGCTGACGACCTTGGCGCCTGCGGCGATGGCGCGGATCTCGGTGTCGTCGGTGGAGCCGGAGTCCAGCACGATCAGCTCGTCGACCAGGCCACCGAGCATGGGTGAGATGGTGTCGATGACAGAGGCGACGGTTTCTTCTTCGTTGAGTGCGGGCAGCACCACGGAGATGGTGCGGCCCTTCTTGGCCGCCTCCAGTTCGGCGACCGTCCAGGTGGGGCGGTTCCAGCTGTTCTCTGCGAGCCAGGTGTCGGTGCGCAATTTGCTCTCGATGGCCAGGTCAGGTGTTGTCGTCATGCCAGTCCCCTCACCGTGCGCGTCGGTGGACGCACTCCTTGGATCGACGCGACCATTTCCAGTACGCGCCGAGTGGGTCCGACCTCGTGTACCCGGAACATCCGCGCTCCGTCGGCCGCTGCCAGTGCGGTGGCCGCCAGGGTGCCGTCCAGGCGCTCGGTCAGACCCACACCCAAAGTCTCCCCGACAAAATCCTTGTTGCTCAGGGCCATCAGGACCGGCCATCCAGTCTTAACAAGGTCTTTTACATGCCGCAACAAACTAAGACTGTGGTAAGTGTTCTTCCCGAAATCATGAGTGGGGTCTATGAGAATCCGCTCGCGCTGAACACCTTTGCTCACGGCGTTTTCTGCCGCGGCGGTGACGTCGGCGATCACGTCGTCCACCACTGCGCGGGTACTGGTCCCGTAGTTGACCCGGAACGGACGCGTGCGTGGGGTCGCGCCGCCGGTGTGCGAGCACACCAACCCCGCTCCGAACTCTGCCGCCACCTCCGGCAGGCCCGGATCAGCGCCCGCCCAGGTGTCGTTGATCAGATCCGCCCCCGCCGCACAGGCCAGCTTCGCCACCGACGCCCGCCAAGTGTCGACGCTGATCAACTGGTCCGGGAAGGTGGCGCGCAGCCACTCGATGAAAGGCACCACCCGGGCCACCTCTTCATCGGCGTCGACGAACTGGCCGGGTCCGGCCTTCACCCCGCCGATGTCGATGACGTCAGCACCGTCCTCCACAACCGTGTACGCCGCAGCCTTGGCCGCCTCGTCGGTGAAGGTGGCACCGCGGTCGTAGAACGAGTCCGGTGTGCGGTTGACGATCGCCATGATGAGAGCCCGGTCGCCGGCGACCGGCCGGCCCAGAAACGTCGCCTGCACATACCCAGGCTAACCGCGCGAGAACGGCGCTCAGTTTCTGCAGCAGGGTTGTGACTCAGCGCTCAGAGCAGCCCTGGCGCAGAAAAGTAGAACCGCCTCGTCGTCAGGCGCCGCCCTTCGGACGCTTCCCGTGTCTCTGGGTCAGCGCTCCTTCAGGGCTTCGTTCCTCAGCCCTTCGGACGCTTCCCGTGTCTCCGGGTCAGCGCTCCTTCAGGGCTTCGTTCCTCAGCCCTTCGGACGCTTCCCGTGTCTCCGGGTCAGCGCTCCTTCAGGGCTTCGTTCCTCAGCCCTTCGGACGCTTCCCGTGTCTCCGGGTCAGCGCTCCTTCAGGGCTTCGTTCCTCAGCCCTTCGGACGCTTCCCGTCCGCCACCTCGGTCACGTACTCCTCATAGAACTCGACATAACCCTCGTCCCGGCCGGCGAGCACGTACAGCGGGTCCTGCACGTCGGAGCCGTAACCCTCCTTGCGCAGATCCACCTTGCGACTCTTGAACGTCGACGTGTGCTCCAACGACTCCACCAACCGGACGAACAGCGGCACGGCGTAGGCGGGCAGCTTGCCGTACACCGCGGCGGCCAGGGCCTTGCCGTCGAAGGACGAGCCGTCGCGCAGCTTCACCGCGGCCATGCCGGCGCGCCCGCCGGTGTCGGGCACCTCGACGCCGTAGACGGTGCATTCCTCGATGTCGTGCAGATCGACCAACGCACCCTCGACCTGGGTGGTGGCGACGTTCTCCCCTTTCCAGCGGAAGGTGTCCCCGAGCCGGTCAGCGAAGGCCGCGTGCCCCATGCCCTGCGGGTTCATCACGTCACCGGTGTTGAACCAGACGTCGCCGTCTTTGAAGGCATTGCGCACCAGCTTCTTCTCGGTGGCCGCTTTGTCGGTGTAGCCGTCGAAGGGCGACAGCTTGTTCACCGGGCTGATCAGCAGCCCAGGCTCACCGGCAGGCACCTTTCGCACGCGGCCGGAAGAGTCGCGCGTGGGCTCGCCGGTGTCGGCGTCGTACTCGACATAGGCCAGCGGCATCGGGCTGATGCCGGTGCTCTTCGCGACGTTGAAGACATTGAGGAAGGCGGTGTTGCCCTCGCTGGCGGCATAGAACTCGGCCACCCGTTTGATGCCGAACCGGGTGGTGAACTCGTCCCAGATCTCCGGACGCAGACCGTTTCCGGCGATCACCCGCACTCTGTGGGCGCGGTCGGTCGGCTTCTCCGGCTGGTTCAGCAGATACCGGCACAGCTCGCCGATGTAGACGAATGCCGTCGCGTCGTAGCCGATGACCTCGTCCCAGAACCGCGACGCCGAGAACGACTTGCCCAGCGCCAGCGTCGCCCCCGAGGTCAGTGCCGAGGACAAGGCCACCGTCAACGCGTTGTTGTGATAGAGCGGCAGACAGCAGTACAGCACGTCGTCGCTCTTGAGTCGCAGCGTCAGACCGCCGAACCCGGCCAGCGCACGCAGCCACCGAAAGTGGGTCATCACACTGGCTTTCGGGTGCCCGGTGGTCCCGGAGGTGAAGATGTAGAACGCGGTGTCCTTGGCCAGCACCGCGGAGGCAGACGCCGGATTGCCGGTGGGTGCCGTCTCGGCCAGCCGGTGCAGCTCGTCGACGGTGGTGGGTTCGGGGGCGCCGTCGGCCACCGCGCCGCATTCGACGATCGGTTCGATGAATTCCGTCTCGGCGATGATGACCGTGGCCTTCAACAGCCCGATGCTGTGTGCCAGCACGTCACCGCGTTGGTGATAGTTCAGCATCCCCGCGACGGCGCCACACTTGACCGCCGCCAGCATGGTGAGCACCGCGTCGGGTGAGTTGCGCAGCATGATGCCGACGACGTCGCCGTGCCCGACCCCGCGCGCGGCCAGTACCGCGGCATACCGGTTGGCGGTGGCATTGGCTTCGGCGTAGGTCAGGGTCTGGTCTTCGAACCTCAGGAACGGCCGGTTGGCGTACTTCTCGGCACGGTCCTGGAACACCTTGCCGATCGAGGTCTTCGATGTGGGCCGAGCCAAAAACCCCGTCGTCACTCCTCGCAGGATCTGCGGGGCATCGGCGAGAACCGCCGGCACCTGCGTAACGATGTCAGCCAGGCCGACAGAGGATCGGGAACCGTTCTGCTCGGACATGCGCGTGCGCCCCTCGTCTTCAGCGGATTCGGAGGCTAGCGTAACCGGATCGGTACAACTGCCGTTGTCAGCGGGGCGCGCAGAGGTCCAGAGCTGCTTCGACGTCACGCACCACCAGCAGTCGATCCAGCGCTGTCGCACCGACATAGCCGGTCGCCACCAGCCCGGAGAGCCAGTCCCGCAGGCCGTCGTAGTGGCCGCCGGGGTCCAGCATCACGACGGGCTTGTCGTGCATTCCGAGGTAGCCGGCTGTCCACGTCTCGAACAGTTCCTCGAGGGTGCCGATGCCGCCGGGCAACGTGATGAACGCGTCGGCACGG
Organism: Mycobacterium sp. MS1601; assembly: GCF_001984215.1. Classification (NCBI taxonomy): domain Bacteria; kingdom Bacillati; phylum Actinomycetota; class Actinomycetes; order Mycobacteriales; family Mycobacteriaceae; genus Mycobacterium; species Mycobacterium sp. MS1601. The sequence goes on along the minus strand of NZ_CP019420.1, from coordinate 3,788,622 downwards.
TCCTCCATGATCTGTTTGCGCTGCCGCATGGTGTCGGTGACGATCAGCTCTTCGGCGTCGACGTCGGCGAGTTCGCGATGCACCAGTGCCTTGGGGATGACGCCGACGGTGCTGCCGCCGTGCGCTCTGGCTCCCGTCGCGATGGCCCCCATGGCCGAGACGTTGCCGCCGCCCGATACCAGGGTCCATCCCCGGTCGGCGATTGCCGCCCCGAGAGCTGTGGCCAACGCCAGGAGTTCAGGGTCGCGGGGGCCGGAGGCACAGTAGACGCAGACGGCCCACTGCCGGTCGGATTCTTGGTCGGAGCGCACTGGAAAAACCTTAGACTCCGGCGGTGTCGATCACCGCAGCCGCCGAGGCGGCGCAGGCGTTGGCCTGGCAGGGCCGTGGTCGCGAGGCCGAGGAGGTGCTGTCGGCTCTCGACACCGATGTCCTGTCCGAGGCGCAGCTGTTGGCGGTGGCGCTGCCCAGAGCGGCCAACCAGTTCTGGATGCTCAGTGAACCCGAGCGGGCGACGGCGTATCTGCGTGCCGTGCGCAACCGTGTTGCCGGGTCGGCCGGCCTGACGGTCGACGCGCTGCTTGCCACCTTCGCGATGAATGCCGGCAACCCGGTGCGGGCGTTGGAGCTGGCGGGACAGGTACTCGCCGCGCCCGCGGCCTCCGACATGGCCGTGGCGTGGGCGGCCAGCACGTCGTCGCTGTGCGCGGCGCGGGTCGGCCGCGTCGCCGAGGTGCAGGGTTTCGCCGAGCGTGCCGAGGCCGCCGGGCATCCGGGGCTGCTGCGCTACACCATCGGGCTGGCACGGATCACCACGTCGACCATGGCAGGCGCGCTCGAGGACGCCGACACCACCGCGCGGGCCCTGACGTCCGGCGGGCAACCCGCGACCTCGATCGCCGACGTCCTGCTGGCGTCGGTGCTGATGCGCCGCGGTGACGACGCGGCGGCCGCGAAGCTGCTGAGTGCGGCCGCACCGATTCTTGATCGCACCGGCTATTCGTGGGGCCCACTGGCACTGATGTTGCTCGCGACCGCGCTGGCCCGGTCCGGCGAGCTGGCGGAAGCGGCAAAAGCGTTGTCGCGGGCAGAGTCCCGGCACGGCACCAAGTCGGCGTTGTTCGCCCCCGAACTCGGATTGGCACGGGCGTGGCGGTTGGCGGCGGCCCATGACCAGCACGGCGCGATCGCCGCGGCCAGGCAAGCCGCTCAGACCGCCGAACGGTCCGGGCAGCACTGCGTGGCGATCCTGGCCTGGCGTGATGCGTCCGAGTTGGGCGACTCCCGCGCCGACGCCGCACTGCACCGGTTGGTCACCGAAACCGCGACGACGTTGAGGTGATCGGCAGTGTCAGTCCGAAGCGGCTGCGGTGAGGTAGCCGCGCAGCATGTCGACGGCGGCGGTGATCTGCCCGACGTGCACCCGCTCGTCGCGGCGGTGGGCCAGGTTCGGATCTCCCGGGCCATAGTTCACCGCAGGAATGCCCAGGGCGGCGAACCGGGCGACGTCGGTCCAGCCGTACTTGGCGCGGGCCTGCCCGCCCGCCGCTTTGACCAGCGCAGCCGCGGCCGGCATCTGCAGGCCGGGCAGGGCGCCGGCGGCGGCGTCGGTCTGTTCGATGGTCACGTCCAGGCCGTCGAACACCTCGCGCACGTGGTCGAGCGCCTGCGCCGGGGTGCGGTCGGGCGCAAACCGGAAGTTCACCGTCACCGAGGCGGCGTCGGGGATCACGTTGCCCGCCACTCCCCCGTCCACCCGCACCGCAGACATGCCTTCCCGGTAGACGCAGCCGTCGATGTCCACGTCGCGGGCACGGTACTGCGACAACCGGGCCAGCACACCGGACAACTTGTGAATGGCGTTGTCGCCCAACCAGGATCGTGCCGAGTGCGCCCGGGTGCCGGTGGCGCTGACGACCACCCGCAGGGTGCCCTGGCAGCCGGCCTCGATGAAGCCGTCGGAAGGCTCACCGAGTACCGCGACGTCGGCATGCAACCAGTCCGGCAGCTCCCGTTCGATGCGACCCAGCCCGTTGGCCGAGGCCTCGATCTCCTCGCAGTCGTAGAACACCAGGGTCAGGTCGTGGGCCGGCTTGTCGATGGTGGCGGCCAGGTGTAGGAACACCGCGTCCCCGGCCTTCATGTCGACGGTGCCGCAGCCGTGCAGGATCTCGCCCTCGCGGCGCGACGGCACATTGTCGGCGGCGGGCACGGTGTCCAGATGCCCGGCCAGCATCACCCTGGTGGGCAGTCCGTACTGGGTGCGGGCCAGCACGGCGTTGCCGTTGCGGATGATCTCGAAGCCCGAGGCCTGCCCGCGCAGCGCGTTCTCCACCTCGTCGGCGATGCGACTCTCGTGGCGCGATTCGCTCGGGATGTCCACCAACGCTGCGGTCAGGGCGATGGGGTCACCGCGTAAGTCCAGCACAATGTGCCAGCGTAACGGCCCGGGCGCATCCAGTAGCCTGGTGCATCGTGACTGGAGCTTCGGGTATTGGTGTGGCAACGCTGGCGGCCGACGGAACTGTGCTCGACGCCTGGTTCCCCGCGCCGGAACTCGGTGATGTCGATGTGCCTGGCACCGTGCAGCTCTCGGTGGCCGAGGCCACCGCGGAGCTGGCCGAACTCACCGGTCGCGACGACGACCGCGACGTGCAGACGGTATTGGTACGCACCTCGATCGGCTCCCTCGACGACGCCCCGCGGACGCCTACGACGTCTATCTGCGGCTGCATCTGCTTTCGCACCGCCTGGTCCCGCCGCACGGGCTCAACGCCGCCGGCTTCTTCGGGCTGCTGGCCAATGTGGTGTGGACCAACTACGGCCCCTGCGCGGTCGAGGGCTTCGAGTTCGTCCGGGCGAAGCTGCGCAAGCGTGGACCGGTGACGGTGTACGGCGTCGACAAGTTCCCCCGCATGGTCGACTACGTGGTTCCCGCCGGGGTGCGGATCGCCGACGCCGACCGCGTCCGCCTCGGCGCACACCTCGCGTCGGGGACCACGGTGATGCACGAGGGCTTTGTGAACTTCAACGCCGGCACGCTGGGCTCGTCGATGGTCGAAGGCCGCATCTCGGCGGGCGTGGTGGTGGACGACGGCTCCGACATCGGCGGCGGCGCATCCATCATGGGCACCCTGTCCGGTGGTGGCAGCGAGGTCATCTCCGTGGGCAAGCGGTGCCTACTGGGCGCCAACGCCGGGCTGGGCATCTCGCTGGGCGACGACTGCGTGATCGAGGCCGGGCTGTACGTCACCGCGGGCACCAAAGTGACCCTGAGTGACGGCAAGACGGTCAAGGCGCGCGAGCTCTCCGGCGCCAACAACCTGCTGTTCCGCCGCAATTCGCTGACTGGCGCGGTCGAGGTCGTCACCCGCGAGGGCAAGGGCATCACCCTCAACGAGGCACTGCACGCCAACTAGGGCGGCGAGCATGAGTCAGCTGCGGGCTGACAGCACGCAGAACTCGTTGCCCTCGGGATCGGCGAGCACCACCCAGGACTGCTCGCCCTGCCCGATGTCGACGTGCCGCGCTCCGAGATCGACCAGTCGGGTCACCTCGGCCTGCTGATCGTCAGGGGTGAAGTCGAAGTGCAGGCGGTTCTTGACACTCTTGCCCTCCGGCACCGGCAGGAACAGCCAGACCGGTCCTCCGTCGGGCGGGCTCAACTGCACGTCGCCGTCCTCGGTGACCTCGGACGGCCAGCCCAGAACCTCCGACCACCAGTGGCCGAGGCTGTGGACGTCGACCGCGTCGATGCACACCTCGGTCAAACGAAGGCTCATCGCATCAGCTCCTTCTTGAGCACCTTGCCCATCGCGTTGCGCGGCAACTCGTCGACCAGACGCACCTCACGTGGGCGCTTGTGCGCCGAAAGCTGTTCGCCGACATGGGTTATCAACTCCTCCGGCGTGGCGGTTCCCACCACGTAGGCGACAATCCGTTGCCCCAGGTCGTCATCGGGCACACCCACCACCGCGGCCTCGGACACTCCGGGATGCCCCAGCAGAGCCGTCTCGATCTCACCGGCTCCGATGCGGTAGCCGCCCGACTTGATCAGGTCCACGGACTCACGACCGACAATGCGGTGCATGCCGGTGTCATCGATGACGGCGATGTCACCGGTGCGGTACCAGCCGTCGTCGTCGAGCACCTCAGCGGTGGCCTCGGGGCGGTTCAGGTACTTGTCGAACAGCATCGGTCCGCGAACCACCAACTGCCCCAGAGTTTCTCCGTCGTGCCGAACATCAGCTCCGGCCTCGTCCACCAGCCGGGTCTGCACTCCCGCCACCGGGAGACCGACCCAGCCGGGGCGACGTTCACCGTCGACGCGCGTGCTCAGCGTGATCAGCGACTCGGTGCTGCCGTACCGCTCGATGGGGGTGTGTCCGGTCAGTTCAACCAGGCGGGAGAACACCGGCACCGGCAGCGCGGCACTACCGGAGACGAGCAATCGCGCTGCTGAGAGTGCCCGCGCCGCGGACGGGTCGGCAACCACCCGTGACCACACCGTCGGCACTCCGAAGTACATGGTGCCGCCAGCGGCCGCATACAGCTCCGGCTTGGGTTTTCCGGTGTGCACGAAGGGGTTTCCGATTCGCAGGGACCCCAGCAGGCCCAGCACCAGGCCGTGGACGTGGAACAGCGGCAGCCCGTGCACCAGCACGTCGTCGGGGCTCCACTGCCAGGCCGCGGCGAGGCCGTCGATATCGGCAGCCACGGCCCGTCGAGAGGTCTGCACACCCTTGGGCGCACCGGTGGTCCCGGAGGTGTACATGATGTACGCGGCGCGGTCGGGGTGCGGCTCGGCGTAACGATGCCAGGAGCGGGCGTGCACCCGCACCGGGATGTGCCCCAGCCCGCCTGCATCGTCGGGCACCTCGCCCAGCCAGCCCTGCGCCTTCGAGTCGGACAGGATGTGGGCTCGCTCGGCGACGCCCACGTCCGGCGGCACCGGGACGAACGGGACGCCGGCAATCAGGCACCCGGTCACCGCCAGCACCGTCGTCACCGAGGGCGTGGCCAGGATGGCGACGCGCGACGCCCCGCCCACCCGTTCGGCGACCGACGTCGCCGCACCGAGCAGGTCGCTGCGACTCAGCGTGGTGTCGCCGACGGTCACGGCGTTCGGGATGTCGGCGCCACCGGCGACCGCAGACGGGTTCAGAGATGCCAACAGCACGCACAAGACGCTACCCGGCGATAATGGCCGCATGAATCACATCCGGTGCACCGGTACTCGCGAGGCCTACCGCAACGCCTGGATGACGTTGCGCGAAGACACGATTCACCGGCCCGACGGGTCCACCGGAATCTACGGTGTGGTGGACAAGCCCACGTATGCGCTGATCATCGCCCGCCACGAGGATTCCTTCCGGCTGGTGGAGCAGTTCCGCTACCCCCTCGGGTTGCGGCGGTGGGAGTTTCCCCAGGGCACCGCACCCGACCGTGCGGAACTGGAGCCCGCTGAACTGGCCGAGCGCGAGCTGCGCGAGGAGACCGGGCTGCGGGCGACCACCATGACACCGCTGGGGATGTTGGACGTCGCACCGGGAATGAGCAGCCAGCGCGGGCGGGTGTTCTTGGCCACGGGCCTCACCGAGGGCGAGCCCGAACTGGAGCTCGAGGAGCAGGATCTGCGCAGCGCCTGGTTCGAGCGCGCCGCGGTCGAGGCGATGATCCGCTCCGGAGAGATCACCGACGCCCAGTCGATCGCGGCGTGGACGCTGCTACAACTGCACGAACGCCGGTAACCATGTAATACAGCGGTCATCGCTGCGGAAAGTTCACGAAACGCGGGGCACCAAAGATGACGCAATGACCCTGGCGAAAATTGTCACCGAAGGGCGGCCGGCGCAGCGCCCCGTCGACGACATCCCCCCGCTGAAGCGGCTGCTCCCGCTGGGCATCCAGCACGTGCTGGCCATGTACGCCGGCGCGGTGGCGGTGCCGCTGATCGTGGGCGGCGCCATGGTGGGCGCCGGTCAGCTGCAGCAGTCCGACATCGTGCACCTGATCATGGCCGACCTGTTCGTCGCCGGTATCGCGACCATCATCCAGGCGGTCGGTTTCTGGCGGTTCGGGGTGCGCCTGCCGCTGATGCAAGGGGTGACGTTCGCCGCCGTGGGTCCGATGATCACCATCGGCACCACCCACGGTGTGACGGCCATCTACGGCTCGGTGATCGCGTGCGGTCTGTTCATGATGCTGCTGGCGCCGGTGTTCGGCAGGCTCATCCGGTTCTTCCCGCCGCTGGTCACGGGCACCATCATCCTGATCATCGGGGTGTCGCTGATGCGGGTGGCGGCCGGCTGGTTCGGCGGCGGCACCGGGCCCAGCTTCGGTGACCCCAAGGCCATCGGGATGGGGTTCTTCACCCTCGTGGTGATCATCGCTATCGAGCGGTTCGCCCCTGAGGGCATGCGCCGGGTGTCGATCCTGCTGGGTCTGATGATCGGCACCGTCGTGGCGATCCCGCTGGGGATGACCGACTGGAGCCACATGGGTGACTACGACTGGGTGGGATTCGTCGCGCCGTTCCAGTTCGGGCTGCCGTCCTTCCAGGTCAGCTCCATCATCGCCCTGCTGATCGTGGCGATCGTGATCATGACGGAGACCACGGGTGACATCGTGGCCGTCGGCGAGATCGTCGACGAGAAGATCACCCCGCAGCGGCTGGCCGACGGACTGCGGGCCGACGGGCTGGGCACCGTCATCGGCGGCGTCTTCAACACCTTCCCCTACACGGCGTTCGCGCAGAACGTCGGTCTGGTGGCCATCACCGGTGTCAAGACCCGCCACGTGGCGACCGTCGCCGGTGTCATCCTGGTGCTGCTGGGCTTGCTGCCGAAGATGGCGGCGGTGGTCGAAGGCATCCCGCTGCCCGTACTCGGGGGTGCGGGTGTCGCTCTGTTCGGCATGGTGGCCGCCAGTGGCGTGCGCACGCTGACCAAGGTGAAATTCGACAACACCAACATCCTGGTGGTGGCCATCTCGGTGGGTGTCGCGATGCTGACCGAGGCCAAGCTGTACTACACCAACCGCGAGATCGCCGACACGCCCGTCAACGTCGCACTCGACCTGTACTACCAGTTCCCGGACTGGTTCCAGACCGTCTTCCACTCCGGCATCTCCGCCGGTGCCATCACCGCGATCGTGCTCAATCTGCTGTTGAACACCAAACGAGATGTACCCGAAGAGGATTCGCAGTTGGCGGCCTATGACGCACCCCGCGGTGCGCTGCCCGACCCGCTGGATGCGCTGCGGGCAGCCGATCCCTCGACACCACCGGAGCGGCTGCGCGCGCTGGCCGAGGAACGCCCCGAGCTGCACACCATCATCGTCACCAACCCCTCGACGGACCGGGCCACCTGCGACTGGATCCGGGAGCAGGGCAACCCGCAGGTGGCCACCGTCTACGAGAAGTGGGACGACGTGACCGAAGGCCGGTTCTCCAAGCGCAGCCGGGACTGAGGAAGCGGCTGCGTAAAATAGCTGGATGTCAATCGATGCCGATGACTCCGCCAGCAAGCACAAACCACTGCTGGTGCTCGGCAAGATCACCGAGATCCTGGACGCGTTCTCGCTGTCGAAACCGTCGATGACATTGGGTGAGCTCCAGCAGGCCACAGGACTGCCGACGTCCACGGTGCAGCGGCTGGTGACCAACATGGCCGCCCAGGGTTTCCTGGACCGGGTGGGCGATCAGGTACGAATCGGGACCCGGATGGCGTACTGGGCCGCATCCGCGATGAAGGATCTCGACATCCTGACCATCCTCAAGCCGGTGCTCGCCGAAATACGCGACACCACAGGCGAAACCGCGTGCTTCTTCCGGGTCGAGGACAGGTACCGGGTGTGCGTGGCCATTGCCGAGACGCGCCATGCACTGCGGCGGGAGATGCACGTCGGCAAGATCATCCCGCTGCACGTCGGGTCTGCCGGGCGTGTGCTGCTGGCGTGGAATCCCCATCTGGCCGAACAGATCCTGGCCGGGCCGCTGGAGTCGATGACGGACACGACGGTCACCAGTGCCGACGAACTGCGCACCCTGATCGCGAAGGCGCGGGCCGACGGTTATGCCATCAGTGCGGGTGAGCGCGAGGATTCCGCGTCGGGCCTGTCGGCTCCGGTGTTCGACTCGGCCGGAGACGTGGTCGGTGCCCTGATGATCAGCGGCCCCACCCTGCGGCTGCCGCTGGCGAAATGCGAGGAATGGGTGGACCTGCTGGTCGGGTATGCCGAGCAGGTCACCCGAACCCTCGGCGGACGAATCGTCGCGTGAGCGTCAACGCCTGCCGGTGACGGCGGGTGGCGGTGTCCGGCGAATCGTTCGACATCAGGCGGTTTCGGCGGCCATCACCCACGGGAAGGCAAGTGCCTCCGAGCGGGCGCCCTGGGCGGTCTTGGAGCGGTTGGGTTCGCCGAGCTCGGCCAGCATCGTGTCGGTGAGTCCCACCATGGCCGCCAAGGTGTCCGGGGTGAACCAGTGCGGCTGGGTGGCGAACAGCAGGTCCTCGCTCGAGGTGTTGCCGCTGGCGCCGGGCGCGAAGGGGCAACCTCCGAGACCGCCCAGGGAGCCGTCCACCAGTTCTGCCCCGGCGTTGATGGCGGCCAGCGTGTTCGCCACACCGAGGCCCCAGGTGTCGTGTCCGTGGAACACCAAGCGTCGCTGGGGTGTCCGCGTCCGTGCCGCGTCGAACAGTGCGGTCACCTGGGCCGGCACCGCCTGACCCAGGGTGTCGCACAGCACCAGGTCGGCGGCTCCTTCCGTGCGGGGGTCATCGGCGATGGCGATCACCGATTCCAGCGCAACCTCACCCTCGAAGGGGCAGGTGAACGCGGTGGCGATGCACAGTTCGATGGAACCCCCGACATCGTGGGCGATGCGTGCCGCGTCGGGGAAGGCCGCGATGCTGGTCTCGGTGGGACGCCCGATGTTGGCCTGGTTGTGCGCATTCGAGGCCGACAGGCAGTACTGGAACCGGCGGGCTCCGGCAGCGGCGGCCTTCTCGATGTGACGCGGTGTGGCGACCCAGACCCAGCAGCGTTCCAGTTCCTCGGAGGTGAGCTCGCCGATGACGTCGAGGGTGTTGGCCATCGGCGGCACCAGGTCCCCGCGGGCCATCGAGCCGATCTCCAGCTCCGGAACCCCGAATGCCAGTAACTGCCTGGCGATCTCGACCTTGCGCTCGGTGGACAGCAGTTTGCCGGTCAACTGCAGGCCGTCACGCAAGGTGACGTCACGAAGTCCGGCGCGGGGTGAGTAGGGATGCGTCATTCGTGCGCTCCTGTGGTCGCGTCGCTGCCGAGCAGTTCGGTGAGCACGTCCTCGGTGTGCTCACCCAGATCCGGTCCTACGTTGCGGATGGGAAGTGAGGCTTGGCCGATCACCGGAACGATGCCGGGAAATCCCACGGTGGACAGATGATCCCCGCCGGCGTCGACGGCGAAGTCCTGGATCATGTTTCGTGCGGCGTACTGCTGGTCGGTGCAGATATCGGCCGCGGTGTAGATGGGGCCGGACGGCACCCCGGCCTCGTCGAGCAGCGCCAGTGCCTCGTCGCGAGTGTGCCGACGGGTCCACTCGCCGATCGCGGCGTCCAGTTCGTCACGCCGTAACCACCGTCCGGCGTTGGTCTGCAGGTCAGGGTCGCCGGCCAGATCCGGCCTGCCGATGAGCTGCATGTACCGGCCGTAGATCCCGTCACCGTTGCCCGCGATGATGATGCTGGCCCCGTCGCTGCAGGGGTAGGCGTTGGTGGGGGCGATACCTTCCATCCGCCCGCCGACACGTTCCCGCTTCACCCCGTAGGCGAGATAGTCCGGCACCAGGGACTCCATCACCGACAGGATGGACTCGTTGAGTGCGACGTCGATGATGCGCTGCTGCAACTCGATTGGCGCACCACCGGAGTTCCGGTTGGCCTCGCGCTGGAACAGCGACATGACGGTGCCGAAGGCCGCATAGATCCCGGCGATCGAGTCGCCGATCGACACCCCGACACGCACCGGGGGGCGGTCGGGGTCGCCGACGAGTTCGCGCAGGCCGCCGACGGCTTCGGCGACGGCGGCGAATCCGGGACGCTTCGACAGCGGTCCGGTCTGGCCGAACGCCGAGATCCTGGTGATCACCAGATCGGGGTTGGCCTCGTTGAGCACCTCCGGTCCCAGGCCCCATTTTTCCAGGGTGCCGGGCCGGAAGTTCTCCAGCAGCACGTCGCAGTGCCGCACCAGGTCCAGCACCAGTTGGCGACCTCGGTCGGTCTTGAGGTCGAGCACGATGGACTTCTTGTTCCGGTTGATGGTGCGAAAGAGCATCGACGTGGTGCCGGCGTAGAGGCGCCAGTTCCTCAGTTCGTCGCCGGTCTCGGGCCGTTCCACCTTGATGACCTCGGCACCGAAGTCGGCCAGCATTCGCCCCGCGGTGGGGGCGGCGATGTAGTTGCCGAGTTCGAGGACACGAACACCGTCGAGCGGTCGAATAGTGCTGTCGGACATCAACTTTCCTCCTCTTCTGCAGCTGGTCAGACCAGCGCGCTCATCGGCAGGATCAACAGGATGGCCACCACGGACGCCACCGAGACGCCGACGGTGCAGGTTTTGAGCGTGCCGCGGGAACTCTGCCCCAGCAGCGACTGCAGCAGCCAGAAGGTGTTGCTGGTGACGTGGACGGCGAACAGCGAGCCCGCGCCGGCCGCAAGTGCCAGCATCACCGGGTCGATGCCGAGGATCGGGACCACCGGCGCCAGGATGCCCGCTGCCGTGATCGCCGAGATGGTGACCGAGCCGACGGCAATGTGCAGCACTGCGGCCACCGCCCACACCATCAGCAGCGGCGCAGCGTGACTGGCGGTGAAGTACTGCCCCAGGATGTCACCGAGTCCGGTGGCCTTGATGGTCGCGGCCAACGATCCACCGACACCGGTGAGGATGAGGATCTGACCGCTCTCTTTGAAGCCGGTGGCGATGGCGCGCTCGATGTGCTGGGCGCCGAAGGCATACCGTCCGATCAGGCTGGTGCCGATGAGACCGAGCAGCAAGGCCACAACGGGCTGTGACAGGAAAGTCACCACCGGGGTGTGGATGCCGGCGACGTCGAGAATGGCGCCGGTCGCGATCAGCAGAAGCGACATCAGCAGTGGCCCGAAGATGACGATCAACGGGGTGTGGGCACGCACGCGGGTGGGTTTGGTGGCCACGGCGACACCGCCTGCCGGCGAGGTCTCCGAGCCGTCTGGCTCGGGTTCGCCGCCCAGGAACTCCTGCTCGTCCTTCTCGGGGTCCCACCAGCCATGGTTGAACAGGAACGACATGATGGCCACCGAGATCGCGACTGTCGGGATCACCAGCGCGACACCGAAGAGCAGCATCTTGCCCAGCGGCACGCCGAGCACACCGGCGAGTGCCAGCGCGGCGACGCCGGGGACGGTCAAGACGATGCCGCACTCCAGCCCGATCGCCATCGCGGTGGCCATCCGGGCGGTGCCGTTCTTGCCGATCTTCTTGGACAGGTCGCGGGCCAGTGGAGCAGACATCACCAGCAGCACGTCGAGGAAGATCGACTGCAGGAAGGTGGCGATGGTCAAGGACATCGCATACGGCATCCGTTTGGGGCCGAACACTTTCAGCAGCGTCGCGACCAGGCGCTGGATGGCACCCATCTCCTGCAGCATGGCGCCCATCAGGACGCCGAAGGCGATCAGCAAACCGACCTCGGCCATGATCTCACCGAAGCCCCCGGTGACGGCATCGATGGTCTGCTCGATGCCGAGCTTGGTGGACAGGCCCAGGTAGAGCGACCCGAGTACCAGAGCCACCACCGGGTTGAACTTGAACCGAACGATCAGCACGACGACGGCCAGGATGGCGACAGCCGTGTTGATCATGATCGCGATGTCTGACATGCGCTTTCTCCATCAATTCGCACCAACGGTGGTGCGGATGCATGACCCCCGGCTCACGTTACGCGGGGTGTGACGCGAACCACGTCACGCTTACAATATGAACATATACTCACCATATAAGCAATACGCCAGGTGGGGCGGCATCCCACCCCTTGTTTTGACGCTGGTCCACGCCCCGGCCGGCGGCAGTGCGGGCACCAGCGGTGTGGCCTGCAGCAGCGCGCAGTACGCAGTGCGCGCTCCAAAAGCTCTGCTGCACTGCAGGTCTGACAGTGCCGATACTCCAGCCGCGGCACCGCGCGGTCGTCGAGAGGGTTGAACACCGGCCACCCGACCAGAAGAACAAGCCGCGCACACCGCGGTGGAGCATGTACTGCCCCCTACGGATGGGCATTCCCGACGGCTGCAGGCCGCCGCGGCGGCGCAACCTGCCCCGGTTCTCCGCTCCGGCAACGCCACCGACACCGTCGTGCATCGACTCCATAACGACTGACGACGGCGTCGATTCCAGGCGGAATTCGGTCAGATGCGGCTATTACGGTGGTGTTTCGAGCACCGAGCATAGGGAACAACATGGCCGTCCGTCGTCTGCGCACCCAGTGGCGCGCGGTGATCGCCGTGCTGGCGATCACCGCGGGTATGGGCACGTCGGTGGTCACCGCGCACGCGGCGGGTCAAAACTGGTCGGGACGGTTCACCGTGGTGACATACGCCGCGCAGAAGGCGGGTACCAGCGCGGCGGCACAGCAGCCCGAGCCGAATTTCAGCGCCCAGTACACCTTCGTCACGCAGTGCTCGTCTCGCTGCGTGGCCACCGTCGTCGACGGCCCCGCCCCGAGCAACCCGACCATTCCACAACCGCAGCGGTACGTGTGGGACGGAACGCAGTGGATGTTCGCCTACGACTGGCAGTGGGAGTGCTACCACGGCGAGGGCGCCCCGCGACTGTTCAGTCCCGCGCAGTCGTGGGTGTTCTACACACCGCAGCCCGATGGCTCGTTGCAGGGCACTTGGCACACCGACATCCTCGCCGGCGCCTGCCGCGGCAACGTCATCATGCCGGTGGCGGCCTACCCCGCCTGAGCCACCTCGATCACTTGGGCCGCAATGAGCTCCGGTTCACTGATGGGGACCATGTGCCCGGCAGTGCGGGCGGGAACGTATTCGGCGCCCGCATGTGCCTGCGCGGTCGCCAGATGCGCGCGCACCAGTTCCGCGCGCATGCGCCGTTCGAACCGACCGGCCCGTTGACCGGAGATCACCCGGATCGGGAGATCGCCGAAAGCCAAGGGGCGCTGCAGTAGTCCCGACAACTCGGAGACCACCTCGCGTTCCTCGGCGGCCACCGCCGCGGCGGCGCGTGGGCTGTAGGACGACTCGACCACCGCCTGACGCAGCCGCTGCGGCAGCCGCTCGAGGCTCGAACGGGCCATGCGCGCCAGCAGTCCCAACCGCGCCAACGGAACAACGACCCGGGACTGCACTGCGAACTGCCACCGCACGGCTGGCTCGAAGAACATCGGGTCGTTCTCATCACTTTGATCCACCAGCACCAGCCCGGCCACATCGTCACGCCCGACCGCGGCCACCCGCACGATCGGACCGCCCCAACTGTGCCCCACCAGGATCGCCCTCCGGTGCGGGAAGGCGTCGATGACGGAGCGGAGATCTGCTGCCAGGACATCCAGCGTGCGGCGCCCGTCGAACGGATCACTGCCACCCATGCCCGCCCGGTCGTAGGCCACCACGCGGAAATCATTGCGCAGCAACTGGACAACGGCGTGCCAATACAACGCGCTGGCTCCCAGCCCCGCTTCCAGTACCACCAACGTGTCGCCGTCACCGTCGACCATGGTGCGCAGTCGCCGGCCGCCGGGCGTCGTCACCATCACGTCGTCGCCCAGCAGGCCGGCACCCGGAAGCGAGGTCACGCCGATGAGCCTACCTACCGTCGGCGCTCCCCCAGTGCCCGCAGGAAGAACGTCAGGTTGGCCGGACGCTCTGCGAGGCGGCGGACGAAGTAGCCGTACCACTCGGTGCCGAAGGGCACATACACTCGCAGGTGGTCACCGCGCATGGTCAGGCGACGCTGCTCGGCATCCCGGATGCCGTACAGCATCTGGTATTCGAATTCATCGGTACCACGTCCGTATTCACGGGCCAGGCCGGGCACCAGGTCGAGGATCTCGGGATCGTGCGAGGCCACCATCGGATAACCCCGGCCCTCCATCAGGATTCGCAGGCACGTCACATACGAGTCGGTGACGTCGTCGGCGTCGCGGAACGCCACCGACGCCGGTTCGTCATATGCGCCCTTGCACAACCGGATCCGGGCGCCGGAGGCGGCGAACTCGGCACAGTCGGCCCTGGTGCGCCGCAGGTAGGACTGCAGAACCGTGCCCAGCCAGTCGAACTCGACGCGCAGGTCTCGCACGATGGACAGCGTCGAGTCGGTGGTGGTGTGGTCTTCGGCGTCCACCGTCACCCAGGCGCCGACGTCGCGCGCCTTGGCGCAGATGGTGTGGGCATTCTCCAGCGCGATCTTGGCGCCGTCGCGCGGGAGCGCCTGCCCCAGTGCGGACAGCTTCAGCGACACCTCGAGTGGTTGCGGTCCGACTGCCGTCTCGGCACGTTCGCCCAGCGCATCGAGTAGTTGCAGGTAGGCGGCCACCGTGGCGTCTGCTGCGTCAGTGTCGGCGACGTCCTCACCCAAGTAGTCGATGGTGACGAACCGTTTCGAGTCCCGCAGCACAGCAACGGAATCCATCACGTCGCCAATCGACTCACCGGGGACGAAGCGGTTGACCACGGTGCGGGTGAGTTGTACCCGTTCGGCGGTGCGGCGCAGGCGAGAGGACCGGCCGGCCGCCAGGATCGTGGGGCGGGCGACTTTCGCGAAGAGGGACATCATGGCTCCATGTGCGGGTAGGTGTGCCGGGTCGGTGCCACGAAGGTCTCCTTGATGGAGCGCGCCGACGTCCAGCGCAGCAGGTTCAGCGACGAACCGGCCTTGTCGTTGGTGCCCGAGGCCCGCGATCCGCCGAAGGGCTGCTGCCCCACCACCGCGCCGGTGGGCTTGTCATTGACGTAGAAGTTGCCAGCGGCGTAACGCAACCGGTTCTCGGCTTCGACAATCGCTGCCCTGTCATCGGCGATCACCGCGCCGGTGAGACCGTATTTCGAGCCGGTGTCGATGACGCCGAGGATGTCGCGGTACTGGTCGTCGGGGTACACGTGCACCGCGAGGATGGGCCCGAAGTACTCCGTCGAGAAGGCCTCGTCGCGGGGATCGTCGGACAACAGCACCGTGGGGCGGACGAAATAGCCTTCGCTGTCGTCGTATTCACCGCCCGCGGCCACCGTCACTCCGGCCGCGCCCTTGGCCCGTTCGATGGCGGCGACGTTTTTGGCGAACGCCCGCTCATCGATGAGCGCGCCTCCGTAGTGGGACAGATCGGTGACGTCGCCGTAGCTCAGCGCCTCGGTGGCGCTGAGGAAGTCATCACCAATCCGGGCCCACACCGACCGCGGGATGAACGCCCGCGAAGCGGCCGAGCATTTCTGCCCCTGGTAGTCGAAGGCTCCGCGAATCAGGGCAGTCTGCAACACCTCCGGGCGGGCGCTGCTGTGCGCCACCACAAAGTCCTTGCCGCCGGTCTCACCGACCAGTCGGGGTAGGTGTGGTACCGGTTGATGTTCGTACCGACCTCCTTCCACAGGTGCTGGAAAGTGGCGGTGGAACCGGTGAAGTGTATGCCGGCCAGCCGGGGGTCGGACAGCGCCACGTCGGAGACGGCGTAGCCGTCACCGGTGACGAGGTTGATGACACCGGGCGGCAAGCCCGCGGCCTCGAGCACCTGCATGGTCAGATAGGCCGAAAAGCTCTGGGTGACAGACGGTTTCCACACCACTGTGTTCCCCATCAGTGCCGGGGCGGTGGGCAGGTTGCCCGCGATGGCGGTGAAGTTGAACGGAGTGACGGCGTAGACGAATCCCTCCAACGGCCGGTAGTCGGTGCGGTTCCACACCCCGGGGCCGCTGGCCGGTTGCTGCTGCATGATCTGACGGGCGAAGGCGACGTTGAAGCGCCAGAAGTCCACGAGTTCACATGGGGCGTCGATCTCGGCCTGATAGGCGGTCTTGGACTGGCCCAACATGGTGGCGGCGGCGATGGTTTCTCGCCACGGTCCGGCCAGCAGGTCGGCGGCGCGCAGGAAAACCGCGGCCCGCTCGTCGAAGGACGTGTCCGCCCAGGCGGCCTTGGCAGCCAGTGCGGCGTCGACGGCGGCGGCGGCCTCCGTCGTCCCGGCATTGGTCAGGGTGCCCAGCACGGCGTGGTGGTTGTGGGGCTGCACCACGTCGATGCGGGCACCGTCCCCCATGCGGTGGGCACCGCCGATCACGTGAGGCAGGTCGCGGGGTTCGACGGCCAGGTCGCGCAGGGCGGCGGTGAGCCGGCCGCGTTCAGCAGAGCCGGGGGCGTACTCATGGACCGGTTCGTTGGTGGCCGGCGGAACTGCGGTGATGGCGTCCATGTCACTAGGTTCCCGCAGCCGCCACGCTGCACGCTTAGCCGATCAGCCAAACATCCTTGCCTCAGATAGTAGAATCGGCCAATGGGTTCCGCGGCCGGCCTCGGCTTGGGCCAGCTGCTCCTGGCGCTCGACGCCACAATGGTCAGCCTGGTGCAGGCACCCCGCGGCCTCGATGCCGCGGTGGGATCGGCGGCGCTGATCGACACCGACGATGTCCGGCTGGGCCTGGCGAAGGCCGCCAGGTCCGCAGACGTGTTCCTGTTGCTGGGACTCGGCGACGACGACGCGGTGGACTGGCTGCGCAAGCAGACCCGCGACCGCGCACCCATCGCGGTGTTCATCAAGCAACCGTCGAAGCAACTGGTGGCTGCCGCCACAGCGGCCGGGACCGCAGTGGTGGCTGTCGACCCCCGCGCCCGGTGGGAACGGTTGTACCGCTTGATCATCCACGTGTTCGACCACCACGGTGATTCGCTGGGCGAGTCGGGCACCGATCTGTTCGGGCTGGCTCAGTCCATCGCGGACCGCACTCACGGCATGGTGAGCATCGAGGACTCCGAATCCCACGTGCTGGCCTACTCGGCATCCAACGACGAGGCCGACGAGCTGCGCAGGTTGTCGATCCTCGGCCGGGCCGGACCCGCCGAACACCTGGCCTGGATCGGAAAATGGGGCATCTTCGACGCGCTGCGCTCCAGCGACGAGGTGGTGCGGGTGGCCGAGCGCCCCGAGTTGGGGCTGCGACCCCGGCTGGCGGTCGGCGTCCGCCCACCGAATCCCGACAGCAGGCGTGCCCCACAGTTCGCCGGCACCATCTGGGTGCAACAGGGCTCACGACCACTGGCCGACGACGCCGAGGACGTGCTGCGCGGTGCCGCGGTGCTGGCCGGACGCATCATGTCGCGGCTGACCACCACCCCGTCCACCCACACCGTGCGGTTGCACGAATTGCTGGGTCTGCGAGACGACGACGTCGATGTGGCGGCGGTGGCCCGCGAACTGGGGATAGCCGACGACGGCCGGGCGGCTTTGATCGGTTTCGACACCTCGACAGCCACGCCACGGCTGGCCGAGGTGCTGGCGCTGAGCGCCAGTGCGTTTCGCGCGGACGCCCAGGTGGCTCCACACGGGTCACGGGTGTATGTGCTGTTCCCCCGGACCTCGCGGGTGGCAGCGGTGATGTCCTGGATTCGCGGCACCATCACCGCGCTGCGTACCGAACTGGGGCTGCAGCTGTGGGCGGTGATCGCGGCGCCGGTGGCGGGTCTGACCGCAGTGGGCAGCGCACGTACCGAGGTGGACCGCGTGCTCGACAGCGCGGCACGCCACCCGGGGATGCGCAGCTCGGTGACGTCGTTGGCCGAGGCCAGAACCACGGTACTGCTCGACGAGATGGTGACGTTCCTCAGTGCCAACGAGCACCTGATCGATCCGCGGGTGCGACTGCTGCGCGAGACGGATGCCGCACTGGCCGAGACGTTGCGCTGCTACCTGGACAGTTTCGGCGATGTGGCCGCGGCTGCGCGCGAACTGCACGTGCATCCCAATACCGTGCGGTACCGGGTCCGCCGCATCGAGGAGATACTCACCACGTCACTGGCGGATCCCGATGTGCGCCTGGTGCTTTCGCTGAGTCTGCGCGCCGTTCCCGCTTAGCCAGGCCCCGCCGCATCGGCGAGCGGGCAATCAGCTGACCGTCAGCGCGCCCAGCGCCGACTGCACCCGTTCGGGCAGCGACCCGCCGTGATCCAGCCAGTCGTCGAGTGCGATGCGCACTGACGCCATGGCCAGGGCTCCCAGCAGTCGAGGCCGCGGATCGTCGGCGCGGAGATCGGCGAACCGCGGCGCCACCAGGTCGGCGATCACCGTCTCGTATCCCACGTACACCTGCAGGGTCCACGCGCTCAGCGCCGGCGAGGTGCGGGTCAACTGAGCAAGGTCACGCACCTGGGCGTCGATGGCCTCGAAGCCCTCTGCCAACTGGACAAAAGCAGCCAGCACCGTCTCGCTGGCGGACAACTCGGCGGGGGCCGCGGCCACCGCGGCGGTGATCAGGTCCATCCACTGTCGCGAGATGCCCTCCGCGACGGCGGCTTCTTTGGAGTTGAAGTAGCGGAAGAACGTCGCTCGTCCCACCTCCGCGCTGTCGGAGATCTGCTCGACGGTGGTTCCCGACAGCCCGTTGGCAAGGACCAGCGAGGCGGCGGCAAACGCGATGCGCTCTCGGTTCGCCACGCGTTTGCGTTCAGACAGAGTCAGACTCTGGGGCATCGGACAACTATACGTGCCAGCAAATCCACCAAAAACGCATATGAGACGGAGTCTCGTGAGAGATGCTGTCTCGCATGGCTGACGATAGCGACAATTCGGCGCCGCTGACGCGACACTCGTGGAATCTGGTGCAGAAGATGCTGTCCGACGTCACCGAAATCGTGATGCGGGATGCGGAGTCCGAAGCCGAGCTCGCGGAGGGCCTGCGCGTGGTCGCCAAGGTGTCGGCACTGTGCGCCCAACTGTCGGTCGAGGCCGATCCCGACCACCCCCACTTCTTCGACATGTGCACACCCACTCGGATGGTCGGCGGTCCCAATCCCGACGGCAGCTACCACCTGGCCATGATCGACGGCACCCGGGCCTACCGCGTGACCGGGACCAGGGGCACGACTGCCTACCTGGGCCTGCAGGTCCTCGCCGGCACCGGCCTCACCCCCCGCCGGATGGCGGCCTATGTCAGTGACACCGAGTTGCCCGCCGGCGCCTTCACACTCGTGTTCTCCCACCACAAGCCCGCGGATATCGGCGACTCCCTGTGGATCGAGATCCCCGAGGACGCGTCCTCGATCGTCGTCCGCGAGTACATCGCCGACCCCACCACGGAGGTCCCGGCAACCCTTGACATCTCCGCCGTCGAGCTGCCGCCCCCCACTCCGGTGACCGATGCGGCGGTAGCTGACCAGTTCACCGCCATGGCCTGGACCATCCTCAAGCTCACCACACTGCACCGCACCATCGCCCCGGAGCTGCTCAGCGCGCCCAACACGCTGATCACCGCCGAAGCCGCCGCACTCGGCACCGCCGAGACCACCCCCGACAACCTCTACATGCTCGGCATGTTCCGCCTCGAGCCCGACCAGACGCTGCTGCTGAAGTTCGAAGCTCCTCAGACCCGGTACTGGAACGTGGCGCTGGAGAACATCTGGCACGAATGCATCGAGCCCCGCCGCCGACACAGCTCCGTCACCAACAAGGGCGTCACCCCGGACGCCGACGGCGTGGTGCGGATCGCCATCTCCGCAGGAGATTTCGGGTACGGGCACTGGCTCGACACCGGCGGACGACACCGCGGATTCGTGGTGGTGCGCTGGCTCGACAACCCGGCCGCACCCACTGTAGAGGTCACACTTCACAAGGGAGACAACGCATGACACTGCACGACCGCTTTGATCCCGACGAGCTGATCGATGTTGCGTGCGACGCCGCGGGCGGCCGCAACTTCGGCGACGCCTATGGCTGGAGTGACGGCCTGGAGCTGCTGTGCGACGGACTGGTCAACGAGGCCAAACTGTCTCCGCTGGGCGTCGAGATTGCCCATGCCGACGTGGTGCGCGCACTGGTCAACCGACTGCAGATGTTCGCCTGGCGCAAGGCCCATCCCGAGGTAGCCGAACAGCGCATCGAGCAGCCGGTGGTGATCGTCGGGCAACCGCGCACCGGTACCACCATCCTCTACGACCTGCTGTCCCTGGATCCCGAATTCCGCGCTCCCCTGACCTGGGAGGTGGACAACCCGGTGCCGCCGCCCCAGCCGCAGACCTATCGCGACGATCCGCGGATCGCAACGACGCAGGCCGGTATCGATCTCTCCGAACAGATCGCACCCGGGCTGCTGGCGTTGCACCCGATGGGCGCCCGCATGGGACAGGAGTGTGTGCGCATCTTCGGCAGCCAGTTCGCCAGCATGATCTTCTCGGTGCAATACCGGCTGCCCACGTACTACAAGTGGCTGCTGTACGACGCCGACCATTCCGGCGCTTACCGGTTTCACCGGATGTTCTTGCAGCACTTGCAATCCGGCGTCCCCGGGCAATGGCTGCTGAAATCACCGGCGCATCTGTGGCAGCTGGACACGCTGCTGGACGAGTACCCCGACGCCGTGGTGGTGCAGACCCACCGCGACCCGCTCAACGTCATCTCCTCGATCAGCGCGCTGACCCATCACCTGCGCCGCATGGCCACCGACGAGAGCACCATCGCCGAATGTGCGGCACAGTCCTACGAAGAGATCATCGTGGGTCTCGAGCGGGAGATGCGGGTGCGTGAGACTACTGGCTTACAGGTCATCGACGTGCTGTTCAACGACTTCATCCGCGACCCCTGGACCACGGTCAAGTCCGTCTACCAGCAACTCGGCCGGGAGCTGCGGCCCGACGTCGAACTGGCGATGCGCGAGCACCTGGCCGCCCATCCGGGCGACGGTGGGGTGGGCCGCTACACCTGGGCCGACACCGGACTCGACGCCGGCGAGGTCCGGGAACGCGTCCGCGGCTACCAGGACCGCTACGGCGTGCCGGACGAGCGACTGCGGTGAAGTAGCGCCGGCCCTCCCGGCTCGCCGTTCGGCTAACCAGCGAGCCGCTGTGCTGCCGCCTCGATACGTTCGTCGGTGGCGGTCAGCGCGATCCTGACATGGCGAGATCCACTGGCGCCATAGAACTCTCCCGGCGCCACCAGGATGCCGCGATCGGCGAACCAGGCCAGGGTGTCGCGGCAGGGTTCGTCGCGGGTGGCCCAGAGGTACAGCCCGGCCTCGGAATGATCCACGGTGAAGCCGGCGGCTCGCACCGCGGGCAACAACACGTCGCGGCGGCGCGCATACCGCTCGCGCTGCTCTTTTTCGTGCCCGTCGTCGTCGAGGGCGGCCACCATCGCGGCCTGGATCGGCCCCGGCATCATCATCCCGGCGTGCTTGCGCACCGCCAGCAGCTCACTGACCAGCGCCGGATCGCCGGCGACAAAACCGGCGCGGTAGCCGGCCAGCGACGATGTCTTCGACAGCGAGTGAATGGCCAGTAGACCGGTGTGATCGCCGTCGCACACGTCGGGATGCAGCACCGACAGCGGCTCGACGTCCCATGCCAGCCCCAGATAACACTCGTCGGAGGCGATCACGACGCCCCGCTCCCTGGCCCAGCCGACCACCTTGCGCAGGTGCTCGACGCCGAGCACCCGGCCACTCGGATTGCTCGGTGAGTTGAGGAAGACCAGCGCTGGTGTCTGCGGACCGATCTGGGTCAGCGAGTCGGCGGCCAGCACGGACGACCGGGTGAGTCGCGCTCCCACGTCATAGGTGGGGTAGGCCAGCTCCGGCACCACCACCAGGTCGTCGGCTCCGAGCCCCAGCAGCGTCGGCAACCACGCGATCAGCTCTTTGGTGCCGATCACCGGCAGCACCGCGCTCTCGGCAAGCGCGGTGATGCCGTACCGGCGCCGCAGCGCCGCCACGGCCGATGCGCGCAGGGCGGGGGTACCTGCCGTGGTGGGGTAGCCCGGGGCGGAACTGGCCTCAGCCAGTGCCTCGCGGATGACCGGCGCCACCGGATCCACCGGGGTGCCTACCGACAGGTCGACGATGCCGCCTGCATGCGCACGCGCCGTGGCCGTGACATCCGCGAGGGTGTCCCACGGGAAGACCGGCAGGAGCGCTGAGACCCGGGTCAGGGTTCAGTCCTCGCCCTGCGGCGGCAGTTCCTTGATGGCGGCGGGATCGTGATCGGTCTGGCCGACCTTGGACGCGCCACCGGGTGAGCCGAGTTCGGAGAAGAAGTCGGCGTTGGACTGCGCGTAGCTGCTCCAGTCATCGGGAACGTCATCTTCGTAGAAGATGGCCTCGACCGGGCAGACGGGTTCGCAGGCGCCGCAGTCCACGCATTCGTCGGGGTGGATGTACAGCATGCGTGCGCCCTCGTAGATGCAGTCGACGGGGCATTCCTCGATGCATGCCTTGTCTTTGACGTCGACGCAGGGTTGAGCGATCACGTATGTCACGGGGTCTCCTCGGCTCCTGTCAGTGTTATCTGGCGGGATGGGCGTTCGTACTCAGTTTCTGGTGGATCTCGTTCTCGGTGGGTGTGACAAGTATCCGGGGGCTGAAACCGGACAACTGTGCCAGTGTGCCCTAACTTGCGCACCTTGATTGCCAGGACACGCTTTTACTGATACTAGACGTCGCATATACAAGTTGCGCAACCTGCCGCGGCTATGCACGCGAGTGCACTGCACCCTGTTGCATAGGACCGCTGGTACCGCATACTCTGCGACAGTGGCTCTCCCCCACGCGATCCTGGTGTCGCTGCGTGAGCAGGCCGGTTCGGGATACGAACTGACCCGCCGCTTCGACCGCTCCATCGGCTACTTCTTCAGTGCCACCCACCAGCAGATCTATCGGACTCTGCGGGTCATGGAGGAGCACGGTTGGGTCCGGGTGACGCCGGTGCAGCAGCAGGGGCGCCCGGACAAGAAGGAGTACGCCGTCACCGCCGCGGGCCGCGCCGAACTGCGCCGCTGGATCGCCGAACCGTTGACCGGCCGGGGCAGTGCAGTCACCGACACCCGAACCCGCGACCTGGCTGTCAAGCTGCGTGGAGCCGAGTTCGGCGATGTGTCCGCGGTGCGCCAGCAGGTGATCGGCCTGAGGGCCGAACATGCCGCGCTGCTGCACACCTACCGCAGCTTCGAAAAACAGCAGTTTCCCGAGCCGTCGACCCTCGCCGGTGGCGAACTGCACCAGTACCTGGTGCTGCGGGGCGGCATCCGAGCCGAGACGAACTCGATCGAATGGCTCGACGAGGTGCTGACCGGGCTGGGAGGCTGAAGGTGTTACCAGAAGCTGTTGCATTTCCGAAGTTGTTGTCGCCGTTGGATCTCGGCTTCACCACCCTGCGCAACCGCGTGGTGATGGGATCCATGCACACCGGGTTGGAGGACCGAGGACGCGACACCGACAGGCTCGCCGCCTACTTCGCCGAACGGGCCCGCGGCGGCGTAGGCCTCATCATCACCGGCGGATACGCCCCCAACCGGACCGGTTGGCTGCTCCCCTTCGCCGCGGAGCTGGTGTCGTCGTCACAAGCACGAAGGCACCGCCGAATCACCGCGGCCGTCCACGATGGCGGCGCCAAGATACTGCTGCAGGTACTGCACGCCGGTCGCTACGCCTACCACCCGCTATCGGTCAGCGCGTCCTCGATCAAGGCCCCCATCAATCCGTTCCGGCCGCGGGCCCTGCGTGACGTCGAAGGAACCATCGACGATTTTGTGCGGTGCGCCCTGCTGGCGCGCGAAGCGGGGTACGACGGCGTCGAGATCATGGGCAGCGAAGGGTATCTGCTGAACCAGTTCCTGGCGCCGCGCACCAACAAACGCCGTGACGGCTGGGGCGGTACCGCGACCAACCGGCGCCGGTTCCCGGTGGAGATCGTGCGGCGCACCCGCGTTGCCGTCGGCCCGGATTTCATCCTGAGCTACCGCATGTCGATGGCCGACTATGTGCCCGACGGCCAGAGCTGGGACGAGATCGTGGCGCTGGCAACGGAAGTCGAAGCAGCGGGTGCAACGATCATCAACACCGGCATCGGGTGGCACGAGGCGCGGGTACCCACCATCGTCACCTCGGTTCCCGCAGGCGCCTTCGTCGACATCAGCAACGCAGTGTCACAACACGTCGACATCCCGGTGATGGCCTCCAACCGGATCAACATGCCCGAGGCCGCCGAGCAGATCCTGGCCGACACCGGAGTGGCGCTGATCTCGATGGCGCGACCGCTGCTGTCGGATCCGGATTGGGTCAACAAAGCGGCCGCTGGTGTGCCCGACGAGATCAACACCTGCATCGCCTGTAACCAGGCCTGCCTGGACCACGCGTTTGTGCACAAGACGGTGTCGTGTCTGTTGAATCCGCGCGCGGGGCACGAAACCACCCTGGTGTTGGGGCCCACCCGGCGGGTCAAGTCGGTGGCGGTGGTGGGCGCTGGACCTGCCGGCCTTGCGGCGGCGGTGGGTTTGGCGCAGCGCGGGCACAAGGTCACGGTGTTCGACGCGGCAGAGGCGATCGGGGGCCAGTTCGACCTGGCGCGCCGCATCCCCGGCAAGGAGGAGTTCGACCACACCCTCCGCTACTACCGGACGATGCTGAAAAAGCACGCTGTCACCATCTGCCTCGGCACTCGCGTGGCTGCAGCTGATCTGGCCGGCTTCGACGAGGTGGTACTGGCCACCGGCGTCGCGCCCCGGCTTCCGGACATTCCCGGCATCGATCACCCGATGGTGCTCACCTATCCCCAGGCCATCTCCGGCGTGCACCCCGTCGGCAAGCGGGTGGCGGTGATAGGCGCGGGCGGCATCGGCTTCGACGTCAGTGAACTGTTGACCACCGACCAGTCGCCGACGCTGAACCTCAAAGAGTGGAAGGCCGAATGGGGCGCCGGCGACCCGCAGGACGGCCGCGGTGCGCTGGTGCCGCCGCTGCCCGCTCCCGCGCTACGGCAGGTCTATCTGCTGCAGCGTTCCACGGGCGCACAGGGCAGAAAGCTCGGTAAGACAACCGGGTGGGTGCACCGTGCGTCGCTGAAAGCCAAAGGGGTGGTGCAGCTTTCCGGAGTGACCTATGAGCGCATCGACGACGACGGCCTGCACATCAGTATCGACTCGCGGTCTCGGCTCCTGGCCGTGGACAACGTTGTGGTGTGCGCCGGCCAGGAGTCGGTGCGTGATCTGGAAAAAGGACTGCACGCGTTGGGGATCCAACCGCACATCATCGGCGGGGCGGCGGTGGCTGCCGAGCTGGATGCCAAGCGGGCCATCCAGCAGGGCACCGAACTCGCCGCCCGCCTCTGACGAATCGGGCCGAGATCAGGCCTGCTTGACCGCCTCGATCTCCAGAGTGATGGTCACCTTTTCTCCGACAACGGATCCGCCGGTCTCCAGCGGCATGTCGATGTCGATGCCGAAGTCCTTGCGATTCAACACCACCGAGGCTTCGAAACCGGCAACCTCGCCGTGGCCCATACCGGGGTTGACGCCATTGAACTCCAGCGCCAAGCTGATGGGCTTGGTGACGCCTTTGAGGGTGAACTCGCCGTCGAGCACGTAGCTGTCGCCCTTGGACTGCACGCCGGTGGAACGGAAGCTCGCCGAGGGATACTTCTCGACGTCGAAGAAATCAGCGGACTTGAGGTGTTCTTCACGCTGCTCGTTGCCGGTGTTGATCGAGGTGACGTCGATCTCGGCGGCTACCGACGGAGTGCCGTCCTCGGCCACGGTGATGGCACCGCTGAAGGCGCCGAAAGTACCGCGCACCTTGCTGACCACGAGGTGGCGCACGGAAAAGCTGATCGACGAGTGCACCGGGTCGATGGCCCAGGTGCCGGCGGTGAGGCCGGTGGCTGCTGCAGTGGTCATTGGTTCTCCTTGAACAGGTTGGGTACTCGGCGGGCCCGGCACCCTCGGATATCAAAACGGACCCCGGTCCGAATCTATTCCGGACCACGGTCCGCTGGCAAGTGCCGAAGTCTTACCCGTAGTGCCCGATGAGCGGCAGCGCCGACAAACCCGTGGCACAGCCCGTGAGAAGGAGGACTGCACCCGCACCAGCAGCAAGCGCACTGGCCCGCGGACGGAAGATGGCCGCCAACGCGCAGAAGATCCCGACGATCGAGAGCACCGCGGACAGAGTGGCCGACGAACCGGCATTGGCGATGCGGGTGCCGTTCTCGAAATCAGTGGCGAAGTCCGGTGTCGCCCATACCGATACAGCGAGTACCGCAGCCCAGAACTGACACAGCGCCGCCGCGGCGCACCACCCCCAGGATGCGCTGCTCGGGGGTGCCTCGGAGTCGATGACCATGCCATCGATCTTCGCCGTAGGCCAGGCCCGCCCACATGCGTAGGACTACTCGACCGTGGGTCAGGCGGCGTGCTCGGTGTAGGTGGTGGTGCGTTGGCGGGCGGGGCGGTTGATGCCGGCGGCGATGGCGTGGAGTTCGGCGACGGTTTTGGCAGAGCCGTTTTCGGAGCCGGCCATGCGGGAGATGGTTTCTTCCATGAGGGTGCCGCCGAGGTCGTTGGCGCCGCCTTGCAGCATGATCTGGGTGCGTTCGGTGCCGAGTTTGACCCAGCTGGTCTGGATGGAGGGGATGCGGCCGTGCAGCATGATCCGGGCCAGGGCGTGCACGGCGCGGTTGTCGCGGTGCGTGGGTCCGGGGCGGGCGGCGCCGGCCAGATACAGCGGTGAGGATTGGTGCACAAACGGTAGCGGCACGAACTCGGTGAAACCGCCGGTCTGATCTTGGATGCGTCGCAGGATGTTGAGGTGTCCGACCCAGTGTTTGGGGGTGTCGACGTGGCCGTACATCATGGTCGAACTGGAGCGCAGCCCGACTTGGTGGGCGGTGGTAATGACCTCGATCCATTCCGAGGTGGGCAGTTTGCCCTTCGTCAGCACCCAGCGCACCTCGTCGTCGAGAATTTCTGCGGCGGTGCCGGGAATGGAGTCCAGCCCGGCCTCGCGCAGCGCGGTGAGCCACTCCCGGGTGCTGGTGCCTGCGCGGGTGACACCGTTGGCGATCTCCATCGGGGAGAACGCGTGCACGTGCATGCCCGGGACGCGGGCTTTGACCGCGCGCACCAGGTCGGCATACCCGGTGACCGGCAGTTCGGGATCGATGCCGCCCTGCATGCACACTTCGGTGGCCCCGGCGACGTGCGCTTCCCAGGCCCGGTCGGCGACCTCGGCAGTCGACAGGGAAAACGCATCGGCGTCACCTTTGCGTTGCGCGAAGGCGCAGAACCGACAGCCGGTGTAGCAGATGTTGGTGAAGTTGATATTGCGGTTGACCACGTAGGTCACGTCGTCGCCCACGACGTCACGGCGCAGCGCGTCGGCCAACGCGGTGACGGCGTCCAGGGCCGGGCCGTCGGCGGTCGCCAACGCCAGATAGGCGTCCTCGGACAAGCCGGCGGGATCCTTCTCCGCCGAACGCAACGCGGCCAAGACATCGGTGTCGATGCGCTCGGGGGCGCGGGCGGCCAGCTCCGAGACCTTGTCGCGGATCGATTCCCAGTCCCCGAACGCACTGTCGAGATCCGAGCGGGTCTCGGTGAGCCGGCCCTGCACATCGATAGCACTGTGCAGATCGACCCGCCCCAACGATTCGTCGGCCTCATCGGGTTCCTGCCACGGCAACCCCACCGGAGTGACCGGCCGGGCCCACCCGGTGTCCGGATCAGCCAAGGCATCAACATGCGCACGCACACGCGGGTCGATCCAGGCCGCACCGGCCTGGACATACCGTGGTTGCGCGGTCAACCGCGCCACCAGGTCATAGCCGGCCTCCGCGGTGACCGACGCGAGATCCTCCAGCGCCGGCCACGGCCGCTCCGGGTTCACATGATCCGGGGTCAGCGGCGACACCCCACCCCAGTCATCAACACCAGCGCCGATCAACGCCAAGCACTCCGAGCGAGAGACCAGGTTCGGTGGCGCCTGAACCCGCATCTTCGGGCCCAGCACCAACCGGGTGACAGCAATAGTGGCCAGGAAGTCCTCGATCCCAGCATCCGGGGTCGCGGCCATCGCGGTGTGATCCTTGGCCCGGAAATTCTGCACGATCACTTCCTGAACGTGCCCGAACTCCTTGTGCAACCGGCGGATCGCATGGATGGTCTCAGCCCGCTCGGCCAGCGTCTCCCCGATCCCCACCAACAACCCCGTGGTGAACGGAATCGACAACCGGCCCGCATCAGTCAACGTCCGCAACCGCACCTGCGGGTCCTTGTCCGGAGACCCGTAATGCGCCTGCCCCTTGACCTCGAACAACCGTCGCGAGGTGGTCTCGAGCATCATCCCCATCGACGGAGCCACCGGCTTGAGCCGCGAGAGCTCACTCCACGACATCACCCCGGGATTCAGATGCGGCAACAACCCGGTCTCCTCGAGCACCCGGATCGCCATCGCCCGCACATAATCCAACGTCGAGTCATACCCACGTTCATCGAGCCACTGCTGAGCTTCAGGCCACCGAGCCTCCGGGCGATCCCCCAGCGTGAACAACGCCTCCTGACAACCCATCTCCGCGCCCCGGCGAGCGACGTCGAGGATCTCGTCGGGCTCCATGAACATGCCCTTGCCCGCAGCCCGCAACCGCCCCGGCACCGTCACGAACGTGCAGTAATGACACGTGTCGCGGCACAAATGGGTAATCGGGATGAACACCTTGCGCGAATACGACACCGGCAGCCGTCCATTCGGCCCACGACGACCCTCGGACTCCAACCCCGCATCCCGCACCCGCGACGCCGAAGCGCACAAATCCGCCAGATCATCGCCACGCGCCGTCAACGCCAACGCAGCCTCATCAACATTGAGCGCCACCCCATCACGCGCACGCCTCAACACCCGACGGAGAGCCGCAGGGCTGGGCTGGGCCGGAACACCGGCTCGGGGCGGGACAACCGGACTGGGCAGCTGGGTGCCGTGTTGCTGGTTCAGAGCCACTCCTGTGTAACTACGCGGTGTTGGCAGTTCATCCTCGCGTCTCACTATCTGGAACGACGGCACGCACCACGCCCGCCACAATAGCGCTCGCGACTCACCGGGGGTCGACCTCCGGCTGACCGCCGCGCAATGAGCAACTCGTCAGATATTCTCCTCGAGAGTTTGCGACAACGCGGGTCCACTGCGGGTCGGGACGGGTCTTCGAGGAGTTGGAATGGGCATTTCCCCGCGTTCGGTGTTGATGGCCGGTGTATCGATTTTCACCGTGGGCGCGGTGGCTGCGGCACCGGTCAATGCAGCGTCAATCCCATCTGTCCGCACCGCCACCGTGGAGTCCACCTCGGCACATCGACAGATCGTTTCCACCCCGGTGATGCTGACCGGGTTGGTCGATGCACTCGCAGCACTGCCCGCGCCGACGGATCGGTCCGAGCCGCAGAGTCCCTCGGTGGGCGCCGCGGCGGGAGTGATGTCCGCAGGGACCAACTTGATGGACCTCTACTTTGCTGCCCTGCCGTGGGTGCAGTGGGGTTTCGAGACCGCGACCTGGGCGGTGGGTTGGGTTCCGGTGGTCGGCTACTTCTCCGGCCAGGTCATGGTGGCCTACTACACCGGCGAACCCGTGGTGCAGAGCTGGTTCCAGAGCGTGGCCTACCTGTTGGACGGCAACCTCACTGCCATCCCGTCGACACTGGTCAACGGAGTTGTCGACGGCTTCAACGCCTTCATCCAGAGCGAGATCAACTGGCTGCTGGGCTACTTCCCGCCGCTTCCGCCGTTCCCGCCCTTCCCCGGCTCCGTAGCCCTGGCCGCGGCCACCCTCGCCACGCCGGAGCCGTCCGACGCCGCGGAGTCCCAAGCACCGGCAACCGATGCCGACGCCTCGAAGGCCACCCCGGTGGTCGACACCATCGCCACCGAGCCCGTGGACGTACCGGCAGTCCCGGTGTCCGAGGGGACCGAAACGGACGTCGACACCGAAAGCGAGACTGTCGTCGAAACCGACACTGTCGAAACCGACACTGTCGAAACCGACACTGCCGAGACCGACGTCGCCCCGGGCGACGAGTCCGAGCAGGACCAGGAAACTGTCCAGGACGAAACGGCTGCCGAAGACGAGGTTGACGCCGAGGACGAGACCGGTGCCGATCAGCCGACCGACGACACCGATGCCGATGCCGAGTCGGACGTCAAAGACGAAGCCGTTTCAGATACAGATACAGATACAGAAGCCACGACCGACAAGACCGAGACGTCAAAGGACACTGCCGCGGCCTCCGGCTCCGATGACAGCCCGTCGGCGGATTCGTCAGGGGACGACTGAGCGCTTCTGGCTGCGCACCCACAGCCAGAAAGCGGCCGGGCTGGCGCCGAAGAGGATCAGCAGCACCGCCGAGTAGGCCAGCACACCGGTGCCGCCGAACACGACGTCCCCACCGGGGCCTCCGAAGGTCATCAGGGCCACCGTTGCCAACCATGTCCAAAGCGGCAGCGCGGCAAGACCGTTGGAGGTCGTCCAGTACGAGGCGGCCCAGACCAGGGCGAGGTTGAGCAGACCGGCGATCACCGCGCTCAGCGGCATCGGCACACCACCGAGCCGATAGGGAAGAAGAAGAGCCGCCGCGACAGCACACAACACGCCGTCCACCGCGAGCAGTAGCAGGATCACCACCCGCACAGATTCATCAGCCGCCGCGGGATCTTCGCGGTCGGCAGGCGTGGCGATGCTCAGGTCGGGATGCTGTCCAGCAGACCGGACAGTGAACCGATGACCCACTGCAGGTTGTCGAAACGGTCCTGCCAGTGCTGCAGATTGGGGTCCAGATCTGGGTCCACTGTCGTCCCTTCCGTAGGTGCCGGATCCGTGGAGCTTACCTGCTGGGTGCGCCGGCAGGGGCCGAGTAGCGGTTACCCGATTCGTGACGAACCGGTACCCGAATGTCACGGCGGCAGTGGTTCGGCATGTGGCGGCGCCGTAGGTTCGGGTGACACCGGCGGGACCGTGGAGGGGGCGGCCCCGACGGCCAGCCGCTCAGCTCAGCAGCAGCCCCGCCAACAGGTCGCGCTCCCACCCGCGGTCGTCGAGCTCGCCGGGAGTGCCCGCCACCAGCACGTAGTGCTCGTCACCCAGAATGGGCAAAGCCAAGTCGTTGGACAGGGCGCAGACACGGCCGGTCGGTCCCACCACCACCTGGGTGGCGTGTGCGGCCAGCGCAGCGGCCTTGGCCGGCTGCGAATCGCTCGCAGCCACCACGGCGGTGATCTTGTCGTCGGTGAATCCGAACTCGACCTCGTCGGTGTCCAGCGTCCAGTGCGGTAACAGGTCGGCCGGCTCCAGGGCGCTGGCCGCGGCGGTGAAAGCACTGCGCGCCATCACCGTCCAGTAGAACTTGGGAACCACCCAGGGCTCCCCCGGGTACTCGTCGCCTCCCGAGGCCGCCACCGCTGCCGTCGTCACCTCGTGTGCACGAATGTGGTCCGGATGGCCGTAGCCGCCGTTGGGGTCGTACGTGACCACAACGTGGGGGCGCAGGGTCCGCAGTATCGCCACCAGCGCGCCGACTGCTTCGTGCTCGTCGGCATCAACAAAGCGATGCCGCGTCACATCGGTGTCGGTGCCCGCCATCCCCGAGTCCCGCCACCGGCCCGCCCCACCGAGGAAGACCGGCGCCTCGACCCCGAGATGGTTGAGCGCCTCGGTCAATTCGCCAATGCGGTAACCGCCCAACTGGTCGGCGTGAGTGGCGGCCAACTGCGCCCACTGATCCCCGATCACCTCCCCCTCTTCACCGAGCGTGCAGGTGACAACGGTGACCTGGGCACCCTTGGCGGTGTAGTGGGCGATGGTGGCGCCGTTGTTGAGGCTCTCGTCATCGGGGTGGGCGTGCACAAACAGCATCCGCGGAGATTCCGCGGACAGCGCGGCGGACTGCATCGACCCACCTTAACGTTGCGCCGGTGAGTCGACGTCACCTCGAGTACGGCTGCGCCGTCATCGTGATCGGTGTCCTGGCCGGAATCGCCGGGATGTCGACAACCTTGTTGTTGCACTGGGTCGAGCACCTGACTTTCCACTACTCGTTCGGATCTCTGCTCGAGGGTGTCGGCGACAGCAGCCCCCTGCGACGCGCATTGGGACCGACCATCGGCGGCGCCCTCGCCGGGCTGGGATGGTGGCTGTTGCGCAGGCGTACCGCGGTTCCGGAACTCAACGACCTCATCAATGGCTGCCGGCCGATTCCGCGCACCACATTGGCACTCGACGCCGGCCTGCAGGTCCTGGTGGTCGGTTCGGGTGCCTCGCTGGGCCGTGAAGGCGCGCCAAGGCAGCTGTCGGCGGCGATGGGAGACGCGGGCACTTCACGCTGGACCCTGACCGCCCGCGACCGTCAGATTCTGCTGGCGTGTGCAGCCGGGGCCGGCCTGGGCGCGGTCTACAGCGTGCCACTGGGTGGGGCGCTGTTCGCGTCACGGATTCTGTTGGGGTCGTGGCATCCTCGCGTGTTGGGGACCGCGCTGATCACGTCCAGCCTGGCGGTGGCCGTCGCGTCGCCGGTCACCCATGACGCCACTCCCCTCGCGTGGCCGGACCCCAGCCTGTCACTTCTGTTGGTGGCCGTCGCCGTGGTGCTGGCACCCCTGGCCATGGCGACGGGCTCGGTCTTCACCGGACTGATGCAGCGGGCAAGGCCCGCACAGCTGGCCGACTCGTGGCTGTTGATCCCGGCGATCGCCGGCGCCGGATTGTTGATCGGGATCTGTTCACACTTCTGGCCCGAGCTGCCAGGCAACGGCAAGAGCATCCTGACGGTAACCCTGAGCAGCGATCTGACCTTGGCCGGCGCCGCAGCGATACTGCTGCTCAAACCGCTGCTGACCGCCGCCTATCTGCGCGCAGGTGCCGTCGGCGGACTTCTCACGCCGTCGCTGGCCACCGGAGCGGCACTGGGCTCACTGGTGGCAATCGGCGTGAACACGTGGACGCCGTGGTCACTGAGCGTGCCTGCGGTGTCGTTGACGTGCGCGGCAGGCGTCTTGGCCATCACCCAACGTGCCCCGCTGTGGGCCGGCCTGTTCGTGTGGGAGTTGGCCCGACCCCCGTGGTGGCTGCTTGCGGTCTTTCTGGCGGCGGCCTGGTCCGCGTACGGATTTCACAAGCTCAGGAATCCGAAGCAGTCCGCGCAGTAGCGAGCCCTTGCAAGAGCGTCGGACGAAGCACCAACCGGTGGACAACTGACAGCTCAGCTGCGCTCCGCGGACAAAACAACCGCCCCACTTGGGGATTTGCAGCGTCGACCACGCCGCGAAGAAGGGTCTGCGGGCGCGCCAAACACGCGCCAAGAACAACAGATACGAGGCGCAAAAGTTTGCTGGACACTCAGGATTAACTAAGTTTCGGTGGATAACCGATTTACGCGTTCGTCAAACCCGTTGTCACAGACTTGTTATCTAGCTACTACATCGCCACCCGCTGGCCCGGCGTTACAAGGTTCGTTCCGCGGCATCTACCAATCCGCTGGAGCGGCGTCGCAACTGTGCTGGAGCAATCCCTGGCAACGGCCGTTTCGGCGAAAGACCTCTACCCCGTACTAAAAATTTCAAACCTGCGAATTTTTCGACTCTGAAAGACCGGATGAGCCGCCCCCGGTAGGCCCAGCCGGCCCGCGACCCGCCCAAACCGCGCGACACATGACCAGAAATCTTGGCGGCGCCGATCACGTCACAAAGACGAAAGTTCACCCCGGAAACATAAATTCCAGCGAAGACACAGCTAGATGCCCAGCTGCGCGACGATGGTTGCCACAAACAACCCTTGGTCCAACCACACCGGCCACGCAGCAGCGACTCGGGCCATTCACGTCTCCGTGCCACTGGGAGCAGGCGAATATTATCGCCTACGTCGATCACGCCTCCACTGGCACTTCTGTGTCCGCCACGCGTGACAGCTACTTACATAAAGTAAGCAAGAGTTTCGTGACAGGAAACGTCACTTTGCGGACAGCAGTTTGCCAGCATGTCCCATGAGTCCCCACCCGCGCCACCAGAGCTACCTCTGCGTCACCACCCCACTGAGCAAACATCGAGGGCACCAATCGACGCTGCTGAAAAAACTCACTGAGACGGGTTTGTTACTTAGCCAGTTCTCAGGTAGCTTTTTGCTGCGTCGGGTCCGCTTTTATCAGCCAGGGGATGTCATGGATATTTCAGTTCGGTCTTATCTGACCGCCGGAGTCGCGGTGGTCGGTGCCACCGCCATCACACTTGCACCGGTCAAAGTTCTGCCCGCGGACCTCGAGATCCGCGGCGAGAACATGGCCTCGCTCCTCCAGGACGTGTCACTGTCCTCGCTCGCCGACCTGATCGCTGCCGCGCAGCAGGCCATCGCCCCTGTGGGTGTGGGCGTCGAGGCCGGCTCCATCGCCGCCGGCGCTGCCATCCGCGATGTGGGCGTGGCCATCAGCGAGACCGTGGCCGCCGGCGTAGCCGGAGGCGGCACCGCCTTCCGCGCCGTCCTCGATGCCCTCCTGGCCCAGGGCAGCAGCCTGGCAGTGGCCGTCGACGCAGCCATTGCTGCATTCCCCAGCGCCGAAGCCTTCATCGACGCTCTGGTCTCGGCGTTCGCCTCCGTGGACCTCGACCTGTCGCTGGCCCTGCAGCTTGCCTTCGAGGCCGCTCTCGACTTCGGCGCCGTCGTCAACGCCGAGGCCATCGCCGAAGCACTCCTGGCTGCCGGCGCCGACCTGGTGGCCGCCTTCAACGCCGCGGTCGAGAACTTCCCGACGCCTGCGGCCTTCGCCTCCGCCGTCGCCGCCGCGCTGTCCGGCGTCTTCCCGGGTCTCAGCGACCTGGTGACCGATGGCGGCGTGGCCCTGGCCAACCTCATCACCACACTGGCCGCCACCCTGGCGTCGGGAATCGACCTGAGCGGTTCGGCTTTCGACATCCTGGTTGCCGCCCTGCAGAACGGCGGCAGCGCGCTGGCCGAGGCTTTCGCGGACGCCATCGCGTCGTTCGCCAATCCCGAGGCCTTCGTCGATGCGTTCATCGACATCCTCGCCGCCGTCAACGCACCGCTGGCCGCGGCATTCAATGTGGCACTCGACATCGCGGTGAGTCTCGGCATCGACCTGGACGTCTCCGCCATCGTCGAAGCTCTGCTGACCGCCGGAAGTGACTTCTCGGCACTCCTGCAGGCCGTTGTCGCCAGCTTCCCGACCCCCGGTGAACTGGTCGCCGCGTTCGGCAACGCCCTCGCCGGCTTCCTGCCCGGACTGCAGAACCTGACCAGCTTCGCCGCCACGGCGATCGCCAACCTGTCCGCCGCTCTGGCTGACATCTTCGGGGACGGCCTGGCCTTCGGTGCCGACGTCTTCGGCGAGATCATCGCCGGCCTGCAGGACGCCGGCAGCCAGCTGTACGCCGCATTCGCCGCAGCCATCGCCGCCTTCCCCACCCCGCAGCTGTTCATCGATGCGTTCGTCAATGCGTTCGCCACGATCAGCGCTCCGTTCGGCGCCGCTCTCGAGGTTGCGTTCCAGGCCTTCATCGACGGCGTGGAGATCCTCAACCCCGTCACCATCGCAGAGGCGTTCCTCAACGCCGGCGCAGATCTGGCCGGGTTCTTCCAGTCGGTGTTGGAGGGCTTCCCGACCCCCGCTGATGTGTTCGCCGCATTCAGCTCCGCCTTCGCCGCCGTCATCCCCGGCTTCGAAGCACTGGCAGCCGCCGGTGTGGCCGCACTGGGCGACCTGTCGGCAGCCCTGACCGCAGCCATCGAGGCGGGAATCGAGCTGGGCGGCACCGGATTCCAGGCGCTCATCGACGGGCTGCTGGACACCAACAGCGCGCTGTACGCCGCGTTCGCCGCCGCTATCGCCGCGTTCCCCACCCCGGAACTGTTCATCGACGCCTTCATCGATGCCTTCGCGGCCATCGACGTTTCGCTGGGCGCCGCACTGGAAGTGGCGCTCGAGGCCTTCATCAACGGCGCCGAGATCCTCAACCCGGTGGCGGTGGCCGAGGCCCTGATCAACGCGGGCGCCGAGTTGGCTGCCACCTTCGGTCTGGTGCTGGATGGTTTCCCGACCCCGGCTGAACTGGTAGCCGCGTTCGCGGACGCATTCACCAGCTTCGTCCCGGGTGTGGAGTTCATCGCCGCGGCTGCCGCCGAAGCGATCGCCAACCTGTCGGCCGACCTGGCCGGTGTCATCGAAGCCGGCATCGGCTTCGGCGCACAGGCTTTCGAGTCGCTGATCAACGGCATCGAGGGCATCAGCGGTGACCTGGCCGCGTCGTTCCAGGCCGTGCTCGAGCTGTTCCCCTCGCCGGAGCTGTTCGTCCAGGCGCTGACCAACGCCTTCGGCCAGATCGGTCCGTTCCTCGCCGATTTGGGCGCCAACCTGGTGGCCGGCATCGAGGCAGGTATCGACCTGGGGGCCGAGGCCTTCGCGGCCCTGGGTGACATCTCGGCTGACATCAGTGCCTCGATCAGCGCGTCGCTGTCGTTGGCGCTCGACGGTCTGCCCGACGTTGCGGGCGCCGTCGGTGCCGTGGGCGAGGCCATCGTCGACGCCGCCGCGTACACCGGTGACACCATCCGGACCGCCATCGACAACTTCAGCTCGGTCGCCACCGCGGTGGTCGTCGCGTTCCGCGATTCCACCGCCACGGCAATCGCCAATGGCCAGAACTCGCTCGAGGCTCTGGTTGCCGGCATCACCGCCGCCGCGGCGAAGCTGGCTGCCGGGTTCAACTTCAGTGGCAGTGTCGATGTGGACGTGGACGTCGAGGCCGGTGCGGGCGCAGGCGCCGGTGCTTCCTCGGCGGATGTCGCGAACAGCTCGGGCCTGGGCTCCGGTCAGCTGTTCACGCTCAGCACACCGGAAGCGCCCGCCAAGACAGTCACCGAGGAGACGGCCGTCGCAGCGCCGGTCACCCCGGAAGAGGCCGTCGCGGGCGCGGACGAGGAGAAGGAGCCCACAGCTCCGGCCAACCCGTTCGCCACCGCTGCCCGGGACACCCAGTACACGCTGAACAAGGTTGCCGAGGACACCCAGCACACGCTGAACAACGCCGGCAAGCAGATCAGCGCAGGGCTGGACCAGACCCGTAAGCAGGTCGAGGGCGGCCTCAACGATCTCCGCAACAACGTGGAGAAGGCCCTCGGAGTGAAGAAGCCGGCCAAGTCCGACTCCAAGAAGGACGACACCAAGGCTGATTCCGCCAAGTCTGAGTCGAAGTCCGACAGCAAGTCGGAGTCCAAGTCTGACTCCAAGAAGTCCGACTCCAAGAAGTCCGAGAGCAAGTCCGACAGCAAGAAGTCTGATTCGGGCGAGTAACCTCTGAACACCGATCCGGCCCCGTTCGCAACAGCGAGCGGGGCCGGATTGTGTTGCAGCTCAAACAGTTACTGAGGCGGCTTGACCCAGTCGCCCGCGTCGCCGACGATACCCACCGGCACCGCGCCGGTGAGGGCGACGTTGCGCATGGTGGGTCCGGCCGCGACGATGGTGGTGTCCTGCAGGATGGGCAGCACCGTGGCCATGTTCCACAGCCGTGGTTCCACGGCGGTTATCACCTCGTCGATGGTCTTCGAACCATCAAGTGCCGCATCGATGTTCGTCTGGATGCTCTGATCACACAACCCGGTGATGTTGGACGGCGCCTGCACCAGCGTGTCTTCGTCAGCCACCGGCGGTGCGGTGGTGGGTGTCGCCGACGCCGTGACGGGGTCCTCGGTCGGGGTGGGTGTCGCAGACGAAGACGGGGTGGGCTCGGACGTGGTGGGCTCGGTCGGCGAGGGCGCCGACGTCGTCACCTCGACCGGTTCCAGCGCACGGCAGCCGTACCTCGAGGCCAGCGCAGTGGCCAGGTCGCCGCCGGCCCGATGCCAGCCGACGATTGCGTCAACCCTGTTCTCCTCCAAGGCCTCTCCGTACAACACCACCGGGTCCAGCGCGGACACCGACGCCGCGATGCCGACATTGCGCAACTGGTCGGCCGCGGTGTTGGCCACCGCCACCGACGTGGGGTCGTTGGAGGCCACCCCGAGCACCAGCGTGAGCTGCTCACCGTCCTTGGTGATGGTGCCGCGGGTGGCCACCGGCGGCGGAACAGGTGTGGTGGACGTCCGTGACCCCGCCGACGGTGTCGGGGTGCTGGACGGCTCGGAGTCGGGCTGTACCACGTAGCCGGCCTGTTCCAGCAGCTCCAGTGCCGCCGCCTGCGGCATGGCCGGTGGCGCCGTCGGCACGTAACCCGGGTCGGACGGGGCCCGCACCTGGGCCTGCGCCAGAGTCACCGTGTTGTCGCTGCCTGCCCCCACCGCGGCCAGCAGATCCACGTCGAGTAATCCCAGAATCGCTCGGCGGACAGCGGTATCGGCAAGCGCCGGCTGTTGGGCGCGCAGCGACAGCTGCATCACCCGCGGCGTCACGATGCGCGCGGTCCGCACGTCCGGGATGGCAGACAGCTGCGCGAACGCCGCCGCTCCACCGTGCACCTGAGCCACCTGCGTGTCACCGTTGCGGATCGAATCAGCCAGTGCAGCAGGCGTTCCCGCGCGCCGGAAGAGTATCTGGTCCGGTTTGGCCGGCTCTCCCCAGAAGCGGTCGTTGCGTGCCAACAAAATCTCGTCGCGCTGCGGGTCGATGGTGTCGACCCGGAAGCGCCCACCGGTCACCGGCATCGTCCGCGCCAGACCGGCGGGAAATCCGCCGGGGACGTCTTTGACGATGTGCGCAGGCAGGATGTCACTGAACAGCTCACGCCACGCGGGGTACGGCTGGGAGAACGTCACCACCGCGGTCTTGCCACCGTCGATCGACTGCACACCGGTGATCAGGTCGTAGCCCGCGGGGTCGACGACACCGGGCTGGCTGACCATCTGCCGCCACAGATACCAGAAGTCGTCGGCCGCGATCGGGGCGTTGTCGGTCCAGGAAGCCTCGGGAAGAATCTTGTAGGTCACGGTGAACTCGCCGAAGTTGTCGGTCTGTTCCGCCGACTCCAGCAGTGTTGTGTCCATCTCCCACCGCGAACCCGTCGGCGACTCCGGATCGGGCACCGGACGAAACGCGCTGGGCAGCACCAGCGAGGCTATCGCCGCGTTCACCGGCGATTGATCCGAGAGCAGATGCGGGTTGAACCCGGGCCCGATGTTGTCGATGCCCATGATGATCTGCGTCGCCTTGGGCGGCGGCGGTGGAGTGCTCTCGGTGGTCTTGGTGCTCTGCGGTGCCGGTGGCGGACTCACCGTGCACCCGCCGACCCACAAGACCGACGCCAGCGCACCGGCCGTCAGGAAGCGGGAGCGGCTCTGCACGCCTTTCAGGGTAGCCATCCCCGTGATATGGCCCGTCAGCTCTTCGCGGCCGCTTTCGCCCGTGACTTCGCCCGCGCCCGCAGCGTGGCGGTCAGCTCCACCTTGCGCACCCGCACGATCTCCGGGGTCACCTCGACGCACTCGTCCTCGGCGCAGAACTCCATGGCCTTCTCGAGATCGAGCTCCAGGGGGCGGGCCAACGTCTCCATGACGTCAGCCGTCGAGGACCGCATGTTGGTGAGCTTCTTCTCGCGGGTGATGTTGATGTCGAGGTCCTCGGCGCGCGGGTTGATGCCCACCACCTGGCCCTCGTAGGTCTCCTGCCCCGGCTCGACGAAGAACTGACCGCGATCGGCCAACTGGATCATGGCGAACGGGGTGATCTGCCCGGAGCGATCAGACACCAGCGACCCGGTGTGCCGCGCCCGGATCTCACCGGCCCACGGGCGGTATCCGTCGAACACCGCGTTGGCGATACCGGTACCGCGCGTCAGCGTCAGGAAGTCGGTGCGGAACCCGATCAGGCCACGGCTGGGCACGATGAAATCCATCCGGACCCACCCGGCAGCGTGGTTGGCCATGTCCTCCATGCGGCCCTTGCGTGCGGCCATCAGCTGGGTGACGGCGCCCACGAACTCCTCGGGACAGTCGATGGTCATGGACTCGAACGGCTCGTGCAGCTTGCCGTCGATGGTCTGAGTGACCACCTGCGGCTTGCCGACGGTCAGCTCGAAGCCCTCGCGGCGCATCTGCTCCACCAACACCGCCAGCGCCAGCTCACCGCGGCCCTGCACCTCCCAAGCGTCCGGACGGCCGATGTCGACGACCTTGATCGAGACGTTGCCGACGAGTTCGGAGTCCAGCCGGGACTTCACCATGCGGGCCGTCAGCTTGTGTCCGGACACCTTGCCCGCCAGCGGGCTGGTGTTGGTGCCGATGGTCACCGAGATGGCCGGTTCGTCGACGGTGATACGGGGCAGAGCGTGTGCATGCTCGGTGTCGGCCAGGGTGTCGCCGATCATGATCTCCGGGATACCGGCGACCGCCACGATGTCCCCGGCGACAGCCTCGTCGGTGGGGGTGCGCTCGACGCCGACGGTGACCAGCAGCTCGGTGATCTTCGCGGTGGTGATGACGGGGTGACCGTCCACCTCGCGCATCCAGGCCACCTGCTGGCCCTTCCTGAGCTTGCCCTTGTAAATGCGGATGAGCGCGAGCCGGCCCAGGAAGGCCGAGGCGTCAAGGTTGGTCACCAGGGCCTGGAAGGGTGCCTCGGGGTCGCCCTGCGGCGGCGGGATGTGCTCCAGGAGGACGTCGAACAGCGGGTCCAGATTCTCGCCGTCGGGGTTCTCCCCGTTGGCGGGTTCGTTGACACTGGCGATGCCCGCGCGTCCCGAGGCGTACAGCACCGGCAGGCCGAGTGCGAACTCGGCCGCGGTCTGCGCCTCGGCGTCGAGGTCGGAGGCGACGTCGAGCAGCAGGTCATGGCTCTCGGAGACCACCTCGGCGATGCGGGCGTCGGGACGGTCGGTCTTGTTGACCACCACGATCACTGGCAGGTGTGCCGCCAGGGCCTTGCGCAGCACGAACCGCGTCTGCGGCAGCGGCCCCTCGGAGGCGTCGACCAGCAGCACCACACCGTCCACCATCGAGAGCCCGCGTTCGACCTCGCCACCGAAGTCGGCGTGGCCCGGGGTGTCGATGACGTTGATGACCGTCATGGTGCCGTCAGGGTGCTGGCGGTGCACCGCGGTGTTCTTCGCCAGGATGGTGATGCCCTTTTCCTTCTCCAGGTCACCGGAGTCCATCAGGCGTTCGATCGTGTCATCGCCCCGATGGCTCAGTGCGCCGGACTGCCGGAGCATGGCATCGACGAGAGTCGTCTTGCCATGGTCTACGTGAGCGACGATGGCGACGTTTCTAAAGTTGGGGCGAGAATCCACGTCGTTGATTCTCGCAGTGCGGGTGAGCATTCGCGAAAACGAGGAAAGGAACTCTTGATTTCCAGCAAGTACGCCGGCCTCAAGGCCAAGAAGAAGTGCTGCCGGTCCAAACCCCGCTGCAAGAAGTGCCCGCTGGTGTTGCACAAGGTCCACAAAGCCGAACTTCTCGGCATCCACGGCAAGGACCTCGACAAGGTGTTCAAACGCGCGCGAAAGGCGTGAGAAACTAGCTCTGACCTGCCGAGACGAGTAGCCTCGTTGTATCCGTCATCGCGCGCTCGGAGGTAAGAGATCATGACGGTTTACATGGCACTCACCATCGCGGTGATCGTGGTCTTGGCTACCACCGCGACGCTGGCGATCTACCTCGGACTGCTCAACTGGATGGGCACTTTTTATGTCGTCAGGTGTGGCGCATGCCACCATCTGACGTTCGCGGGCGCCGACCACACGCAGCCGTCCTGCCCGCACTGCAGGCATCCGGTGTTGATGCATCCGCTGCACTCCGCGCACCATCCGCGCTCGATCTCCGAGGTGCGGGTGGTCGGCGACCAGCTGCGGTACTGAGCACCAGGACCCGACCGTCGGGCGCGGCGGCCATTCGCGCCCGCGGTGGACGACGACTGTGCAAGCATCGCTTCAGTCCGGTCGCCGAGGCGGCGACAAAGGAGCCGGGGAGGCAGGGCCGGACCAAAAATCACGTGACCCCGGCAGCGTTGCCGGTGGATTGGAGCGGCTGCCATGCGTTCATTCATCCGGTCTCTGACTGTCACACTCATCGCGTTGATCGCCGCGGCGGCGTTGGCTCTGGGGTCCACGCTGACCACCACCGTCGTGTTGACGGCGACCACAGCGCTGATCATGGGCGGCACGGGCAGACCCAACCCCGACGACTTCCCCGGTTACGTCCCCAACGTTGCGCAGTACTACATCTATCCGAATTCGGTGTGCGCGCCGCCCGGCTGCGATCTGGAGGCGGTGTACACACCCGAAACCGCGTGGCCGGTGTACGGCGGGCTCGATGCGCCGACATGGAAGCAGTCGATCCTGCAGGGCACTGAACTGTTCGGCGAAGCCGTCGACGACCAGCTCGCCGTGATGGGTCCCGCCGACAATCTGGTGCTCTTCGGCTACTCGCAGAGCGGCGCCATCCTCGCCTACCAGAAGCAGGCCCTCGACAGGCTGTCCGACGGGGAGAAAGAGCACATCGAGTTCGTCGTCATCGGCAATGTTTCCCGGCCCAACGGCGGTCTGAACACCCGCCTCCTCGGGTTCTCCGTTCCCATCGTCGAATTCCCGTTCGGGCCGTCAATGCCCACCGATACCGGCATCAAGACCACGGACATCGCGATGAAGTGGGACATCATCGCCGACGCTCCGCTGTACGTCACCAATCCCCTGGCGATGATCAACGCGATCCTGGGCTTCGAGTACGTGCACGGCACCTACCCGCAACCCACGGCTGCCTCGCCGGATGAGACACCGGGCGGATACACCGCCGAGCAGTGGCGGTGGCTGATGGACCACCCGGAGCTCTATCCCGACCTTGTGGATGTCCAGGAGTACGGCGATACCAAGTACCTGACCGTCACTCCGACCGTTCTTCCCCTGGTGGCGCCACTGCACGATCTCGGACTGAAACCGTTGGCGGACCTGATCGAGCCCGCCCTTCGGGTGCTGATCGAGCAGACCGGTTACAACCGAGATCTGCCCTACGGGCAGACCACCGGGTTCCGTCTGATCCCCGTCTTCAATCCGGTGACCTTGGCCGTGGACCTGATCAAGGCCATTCCGCAGGGCGTCGACCAGATGATGGCCGGTTTGCGTGGCGAGCCGACGTGGATAGTTCCCGAGCCTCCTGAGACGTTGATGAACGACGACGATGAAGCTGATACCGCTGCTGTTCAACGAGTTTCGAGCTCGCCGCTTGAGCCCGCGGAGATCGCCTCCACGCCAGTCGATTCTGCTGGCATCCCCGATGACGATGAGTCGGATACGAAGCCGGCGCGGGATCCTTTGCGGGTCTTCGAGCGTGGGCTGCGTGATGTCGGCGATCAGATCCGCGCCGCGCTGAAACCGCGTGCGGAGAAGAAGGACGAGGCGGATCAGAAATCGCCGAAAGACGAAGATTCCGAATCAGATTCCTCCGGTGCCAGCTCTTCGGATTCCTCGGCGGATGACTCCGACAAGGGTGCAGAAGCCGACAAGTCGGAGACCAGGGACACCACCAGGCGCACCACCGACGAGAAGAAGCCCGACAAGGCCACTGCCGACGCCACTGCCGACGCCGCTTAGCGGCACGCGCCTTCAGCCGCAGGACCCTGGTGCGTCCGTCGGCTGTGGTGGTGTTGCCGGATCACGGATCGTCAGGTCCGATGATCCGTCCAGGGTGGTGCAGATTGTTGGTGCGGGACTGCCCGCAATCCAACTCGGGCGGCGGAATCCATTCCGTCACACCATCTTCAGGGCGATTGCGGGTGGTCCACTCGGTGGTCTCGACCATGCGGTTGTCAGGCCCACACGCGAGGGTGAGATCTTCGATGTCGGTCTGGCCGCCGGCTTTCCAGTCTGAGTTCGCGTGATGAACCTGCGAGCGGTACGCACTGGCAGTGCACCCCGGCATGGTGCAGCCACGGTGTTTCGCCAGCAGGACCAGGCGTTGTGCCAGGGTGGCGGTGCGCCGGGCCCGACCGAAGTGCAGTGGGATTCCCTTACCGTCGAAGATCGCCAACCATGGCCGCGAATGGGCAGCAATCTTGAGCACATCACAGATCGGGATCATGGCGCCGCCCGCAGTCAGACCGTGTCCGATGCCCTTCTCCA
Source organism: Mycobacterium sp. MS1601 (assembly GCF_001984215.1). Taxonomy (NCBI): domain Bacteria; kingdom Bacillati; phylum Actinomycetota; class Actinomycetes; order Mycobacteriales; family Mycobacteriaceae; genus Mycobacterium; species Mycobacterium sp. MS1601. Next base: position 3,744,544 of record NZ_CP019420.1, on the reverse strand, counting down.
GATCCGTCAGGCTGACGGTGATGACGACGTTGGCGGGGAAACCGTTGATGGTCCCCGTCGGCATCGTGGCGAGAATCTGGCGGCACAAGGCCAGCAGTGCGTCGTGATTGCGTTTGCCTGCGGAGCGGTGATCGGCCTGTTTCTGCTCTTCACTGGGTTCACCCTGTACACACGGCGATTCATCGTCGGGGTTGTTCATCCCCGGGGCCGCGTTCTTCTCCAACAACGGCTCCAATGTCGCCCACATCTCCGGAGTCAACAGTCCCTCGACCGGCACCAGGCCGTCCGGGCGTTGTTTGCCGCGCCGTAGGTAGGCCTGGGCCTGGCGGTCCTCATCGGAGAACTCACCATCCTGGTCCAGCAGGTAGAGCAGGTGGGCAGCGGCTTTCCGGAACGCCTCCGGGCCGAGCTCGCAGGCATGTTGGGCCAGTTGTTGTTCGGCGTTCTCCCGGGTCTGAGAGTCCACCGAGAGGGGCAGGTTGTTCACGAACCACCGGAGGTGTTTGACGTGCTCGGCGCCGATCAATCCTTGTGCCTGCCCACGCGCCACCGTCGGCATCTTCGGCTCCAGGGGTTCACCGGTCAACGACCGCCGGGGCCCGAAGCGTTCAGCGTCGTCGAGCCGGCGTCGCGCTTCGGTGTCACTGATCCGCAACCGCTGGGACAGGACTTTGGCGAAACTGCTGGCCCCCAACGCCGTCGGCGACGTCTCGCTCGTGAGCTTCTGATAGACGTTGTGATCGAGCACCGGCTGCGATCGTGCCACCGCTTCGCGGCGCTGCTGCAGCTCCAACAGTTCCAGATGAGTGAACCCCTCAACCGAGTACCGATTCATCCGCGCGGTGGCTTCTTCGATCAGCGCTTGGTCAGCCAGCATCGCCTCCCTGTCCTGCACCGCTGATCTGCACATAACACAAAAACTAGACCTGGGGTCCGACAGAAAGTCGCGCCGTGTGACACCAGATACCGCAGTGACACAAGAGTTTTGACGCCCTGTCCCGGACCGCGGGTCCCTCGATGCGCAAGAAATGACCGGCACGGTCGAACCGGGAGACGTACCAGTCCAGTGTCAGCGGGTGGGACCGGCGGCTGGTACCTGGCACTGCCGAAAGCACCTCACACATCGCTGATCTCGATGACACGAGGGCTCCCCGCCGCAGGAACGCCAGAGCGCGAACAAACCAACGCCGACGCCATCACCGGCGAGCCGGATCAGGCCAACGCAGCCTGGAGATCCGGCAGCCAGGCGGTGTCGGCGGGCACCCAGGCAAGGGTGTCCAGTTCCGCACCCGACACCCACCGCAACTCACGGTGATCATGAGCATGCACCGTCCCACCGACCACGGACACCAGATAGGCACGCAGCGTCATCGTCACCGACAACGGGACGTCGAGCCCCAGCCGCCGACCCACCACCACGTCGACACCCAGTTCCTCACGCAGCTCGCGGATCAACGCGTCGGCATCGGACTCCCCCGGCGCCGCCTTGCCGCCCGGAAGTTCCCACAACCCGGCCAACTGGGGCGGGCGCGCACGCTGGGCAACCAGCAATTGGCCGTCGCTGATCAGTGCGCCAGCGACGACGATCTGGGTGGCCATGCCGGTGACGGTAGTCGGTGCAGGTCCGCCCGCGCCGACCGCGTCGCCCACACCGAGAACAGCAGTGCCAGCGCCGTCAGTGGCAACCCCATCCCGATCCGAGCGATGCCCAGCAACATGGTCTCGTCGGCGACATAGAGGTGCTGTTGCACGGCGAAGCGCAAGCCGAACACCGCCGCCCAGCACACGGTGACGACGGCGAACGCGGTTCTGGCTCGCGGGTTGGTGCGCCACCCACCTGCGGCCCCGGCGCCCCAGGCCCACAGGTATCCGGCAAGGGGGCGTCGCACCAGCACCGAGATCACCAGAACCACGCAATTGAGCAATGAATGCCAGATGCCGATGACGTAGAAGTCGCGTCCCTCACCCGTGATGATGGACACCGACGCCGCGACAGCCACTCCGAGGAACCCCGCGGTCGCCGAGAACAGGCGCTGCCCGCGCAGCACCCGGTACAGCGCGATGGCAGCCGCGACCAGAAGCGCTGCCGCCAGCGCCGGGATGAGTTCACCGAGGCCCGACATGGCTGCGAACACCACAACAGGGGCGATCGCAGCGACGATCCCCCACGGCCCTCCCATCCGGTTCAGGAGTAGTTGGGCAGGCGCGTCAGGCTGCTGAGTCACCGCCCCAGTGTCGGCAACGCCCCGTTGGGTCGGCGTGAGGCTCAGTTTTTCTCAGCCGGGCCCTCCCTCCCCGGCTCCTTCGTCGCCGGCTCATCGACCCGGCTCAATTCCCAGCCGGGCCCTCCCTCCCCGGCTCCTTCGTCGCCGGCTCATCGACCCGGCTCAATTCCCAGCCGGGCCCTCCGGCTGTACCCTCGCAAACATGGCCGTCTTGAGCGATGACCAAGTGGACGCCGCCGCTGCCGAACTCGAGGGGTGGGAACGCTCCGACGGGGCGTTGCGGCGTTCGATCAAGTTCCCCGCGTTTCTCGACGGGATCGAAGCGGTGCGCCGGGTCGGTGAACACGCCGAAGCCAAGGACCACCATCCGGACATCGACATCCGTTGGCGAACAGTGACTTTCGCACTCGTCACGCATTCGGAGGGCGGCATCACCGCCAAGGACGTCGAGATGGCGCGCGACATCAATCGGCTCGTCGCTGTTGGGAAAACCTGAGCCGAGCCATCCACCCCAGCGTGATCAGCGTGGCCACCACATAGACCGTCCCCGCCCAGGCCAGGTACCAGGGCCTGCTGATCTCCCAGATCGTCGGCTGCGCGAAACTCAACAGCCACGGCACACCGATGGCGGTGAGCGCCAGCCAGCCGAAGCCCAGCACTCGTGCTCCGGTCAGCGAGCGGTACGGCCCATGCAGCAGCCAGATCATCAGCGGCACCAGCCACACCCAGTGATGTGTCCACGAGATCGGCGACAGCAGCAACCCGAACAGGCTGACCACCACGATCGAACCCAGCCGGTCGAGGTCGTCGGTGAAGGCGCCGACACTGCGCCACGCGAACCACGCCAGCACCGCCGTCACGGCGATGCCCGCCAGCACCAGAGGTCCGAGTCCGGCGTCGTGACCCAGGATCCGTGAGACGACGCCGCGCCACGACTGGTTGAACGACGTGCCCACCGGACCCACGCGCTCGGCGTCACCGATCAGGTCGGTGAAGTAGCGCAGCGCCTCGCGGCCCAGCACCGCCAGCGACAGCCCGATGGTGGCGAAGAAGACAACAGCGGAGAACAGCGCCGTACCCCACCGCCGGGCTCCGAGAAAGTGCAGTCCGGCGATCGCCGGTGTCAGCTTCACCCCGGCCGCCAGCCCCACCAGCGCTCCAGAAAGCCACCAACGGTTGCTTGACACGGCCACCAGCACCGCCAGTGCCAGCGCCACGTTGACCTGACCGTAGTCGAATGTGCTGCGCAGCGGCTCGAGCCAGATGGCCACCGCGGTCCACAGCATCGCGACACGCCGGCCGTCGACGATGCCCAGCAGTCGCTGGCTGATCCGCACCACGCCGTAGAGCGCGGCCATGATGCCAAGCTGCCAGGCCAGCGCCACCAGCCAGAACGGCAGGAAGTGCAGCGGATAGAACAGCACCGCAGCGAACGGCGGATAGGTGAACGGCAGCGGGAAGTCGGGGGTCTGCTCGCCGTAGACGTAGTCGTAGACGGCGCCCGGTCCGTCCACCGCGTCGCCGCCGCCGATGTAGACGTGCAGGTCCACGAAGTTGGCGCCGTTGGGCACCAGGTAGGTCCAGGCCAGCCGCGCCGCGATGCTGACCACCAGCAGCAGGGGGCCCAGCGCGGTCAGACGCGTCGCCAGTCGGGAAGAAGTGATATCGCTGATTCGCCCGACTCTAGAACCGGGGAGAGCAGACACAAACTCCCATGACGCGCCGCGTCGGGACTTCAGTGCCAACTGACTCTTCCCACAGGGCGACACGCCCGCGCTCGGATCTCCTCTGTCCAACGACCCCGTAACGGTTGAATAAATGCCACACGTGTCACTCGAGTAACTCCAGTAACAGCACTACCTTCGGGCTCAGACCTAAAACGACGAGTAGGGAGAGCCATGTCTTTAATCAGGAAGTTGTTCACCGGAGCCGCACTTGCGGCAGGCACATCAGCGGCCGCGCTGCTGACCGCAGGCGCCGCAAGCGCCGAACCGGCACCCGCGCCTGCACCCGCAGTGCCCGGCATGGACATGATCCAGCAGTTCGTCGCCAACCCGGCCGGCGCACTGCAGGCGGCGTCCTCGCTGCTCACGAACTTCGCCGGCGCCGCGCCGGCCGCAGCAGAGCCCGCGCCGCTGGCCACCGCCTCGCTCGCGGTGCCCAACCCGACCACCGGCGCAATGCCGCTGGCCAACGCCGCCGCACCGGGTCTGAGCGTTCCCGCCATCCCGGGCGTTCCGCTGCCCGCCGGCGTGTCGCTGCCGCCCAACCTGACATCGCTGATCCCGATGGGCGAAGCCAACGGCATCCCCACCCTGGGCAACTCGACGACGGTGCCCGGCGCGGTGCAGCCGCCCACCCCGGTGGCCCCGCCGCCGGCCTGGGGAACCTGTTCCCCGTCGCCGGCCTGCCCTGACCCAACCAACTCACACGACGGATTGGAACTCCCTGTCATGTCACGGACGCTGTTCGCCACCACCGCCGTTGCGGTCGGATCGTCGGCCGCGCTGCTGTTCAGCGGTATCGCCACCGCTGAGCCCGCGCCGCCGGCGCCCGCACCGATCGACGGTCTCCAGGCGCCGGGACTGACCGCCGTCCAATCCCTGAGTCCCGCCGTTCAGCAGGCCGCCGCAGATCCCAACAATGCGGCGTCCATGCTGATGGCGGCGGCTTCGGCGTTCGCGGGCAACTCGGCCGCGTCGGCGGATTCGCAGAACCTGGCGGCCGCGGTCAGCCAGTTCGTGTCGAATCCGGGGTCGTCTTCGCTTCTCCCGACCTCGCTGCCGGGCGGCATCCCGCTGCCCAGCGGCGCGGTACTACCCACTCCGGTCCCGACGGCAGGCGGCGACGTCCAGCACCTGCCGCCGGCCGGGGTGGTCCCGGGCTTCGAAGCACACCTGCCCCCCGGCGTCGACCCGGCCAACTCGGTGGGACCTGTGCAGCCGCCCGCGCTGTCCACACCCGAGGTCCCCACCGCGCCCGTCTCACACCTGCCCGGCGCCGCCCCCGAGGCCGCACCCGCCGTCGAAGCGGCCGGAGTGGCTCCGGCCCTGCCGCAGTTGCAGGCCCCGTCCGCACTCCCGCCGGGCCCGGAGAGTCCCGCCCCGGCTGCGTTCGGCGCCGACGCCCCTCCGACGCAGGACTTCATGTACCCGTCGATCGGCAACGGCTGCCTGGCCGATGGTGGAAACTCCATCGCCACAGCGCTTTCCGTCGCCGGCCCGGCCACCATCCCGACCCCGGGTCCCGGAGCGGGACAGACCGCCTACGTGTTCACCGCGGTGGGCACCTCCGGCCCCGCGGAAGTCCAGAAGCTGCCGCTGAACGTGACCTGGGTGAACCTGTCCACCGGCAAGTCGGGCAGCGCCACCCTCAAGCCGCGCTCGGACATCAACGCCGACGGCCCCACCACGCTCACCGCCATCGTCGACACCGGTTCGGGCAGCATCATCTCGACGATCTTCGGCCAGGTGACCACCACCGAGAAGCAGTGCCAATTCATGCCGACCATCGGGTCGACGGTCGTTCCGTAACTACTTGGCCTTGTCCTTCGCAGCAGCCTTGGCGGCCTTCTTGTAACTGCGCACCTTGTCCAGCGACTCCTGGTCCCGGACATCGGCAACGGACTTGAAGGTACCGTCCGGGCCGTAATCGCCGGCTGCTTCACGCCAACCCGCTCCGGTGAACCCGTACTGCTTTCCCAACAGCGCCAAGAAGATCCGCGCCTTCTGGTCGCCGAATCCGGGCAGCCGTTTGATCCGTTGCAGCACCTCACGGCCGTCGGGATTGCCGTCGGTCCAGATAGCCGCGGCGTCACCGCCGTACTCGTCGACCACCTGCTGTGCCAGCGCCTGCACCCGTTTGGCCATGGACCCCGGGAACCGGTGGATGGCAGGGGTTTCCGAGCACAGCGCAACGAACTTGTCGGGGTCGTAGCCGGCGATCAACGCGGCGTCGACGTCGCCGATACGGTCGGCGATCTTCTTCGGGCCGGCGAACGCCGCCTCCATGGGGAACTGCTGATCCAGCAGCATCCCGACCAACAGTGCCATCGGGTTCTCGGTGAGCAGCGCATCGGCGGCGGGTTCTTGCACCAACTGCAGGTTCGGCATGTCGTCAGTCTATGACGACGCCAATCCTGAATCGCCGATCACGGCCACCGGTGAACAGGTATGACGGTTCGGGTGTCCGGCTCGGTGAACTGTGCGAATCTGAAGGCCGTTACCGGTGGTCACACCCCATGAGGAGACGAACATGAGACGGGTGGTTGCATCTCTTGTCGCGGCGGTTGCCACCGCCCTTGCGTTGGCCGGCACGGCTCAAGCGATTCCCGACCAGGGCACCCCGGCATTTGACGAATACATGCAAGGCCTGCAACGCAATGGCTACAACTTGAACCCAGACACGGCCTGGCGAGTTGCCCACCAAGCCTGTATCGGCGGCATACCCGGGTACATCGGTTTGGAGATGGCAGCACAAGGCGTCATCGGCCCCGGAGCGCAGGACAGGGTGATGGAAGTGGCCCGAACCTACGCGTGCCCCATCCAGTAGCTGAACCAAACGTGCGTCGCGCATGACATTCATTCCAGATCTCCCGCGATAATGTCGTCCCATGTCAGGCGAGTTCGCGGTGGTTCTGGCGGCAGTGCTGCTGCTCGCCGCACTGTTCGCCGCCGTGCTGGTGGTGCGGACACGTCGCGTCGTCACCACCCCGACCGAACGTGCGGTGCACGCCGCCTTGCACACCGCGTCGCTCGCGGCACGGGCGCTACGCAAAGGACTCGATGCCGAATCCGCTGCAACCGCGGTGCCCTACCTGCGTGACCTCACCGCCGCCGACGCCGTGGCTCTCTACGACAGCGACGGCAACAAACTGGCCCAGGCCGGGGACATCTGGTCGCCGACACTCGACCACCGCTGCGACCGGGCCGCCCACGCCTCGCTGTCGGGGCAACGCCGGGTGCTCGACGGTGCCGACCTGCCCGCTCTCATCGCCCAGCCACTGTCCCCGGAAGACGGCGGCACCATCGGGGTACTGGTGGTGGTGACCGCTGCGGCACCGGGGCCGGGCATGCTGGGCGCCGTCGGCGAGGTGGCCCGCTACGCAGCCAGTCAACTCGAGCTCGCCGAACTCGACGCTTCTCGCGCCCGATTGGACCGTGCCGAGGTGCTGGCGCTGCGCGCACAGATCAGCCCGCACTTCGTCTACAACGCGCTCAACACCATCGCCTCGTTCGTGCGCACCGATCCCGACCGGGCCCGCGAGCTGATTCTCGACTTCGCCGACTTCACCCGCTATTCCTTCCGCGCCGCCGGGCCCTACACCGTGCTGGCCGACGAACTGCGCAACATCGACCGCTACCTGACGCTGGAGCGGGCCCGCTTCGGCGCCGCACTGGATGTCAGGTTGCAGGTGGCTCCCGAGGTGCTCAATGTCGTCGTCCCCTTCCTGGCTCTACAACCGTTGGTGGAGAACGCCGTTCGACACGGCCTGGCCGGCCAACGCGGCGGCACCATCACCTTGATCGCCACCGACGAGGGTACGGACACCGTCATCACCGTCGAAGACGACGGAGTGGGCATGGATCCCGACGCGCTTCGCTCTGCCCATGCCGATGCCCTGGGCCCCGACGCCAGCGGCGACCACAGCGCGCACGTGGGCTTGACCAATGTCGACCATCGGCTGCGCGCGGCATTCGGCAACGACTACGGTCTGGTGGTCGAGACCGCGCTGGGAGCAGGCACCAAGGTGATCATGCGGGTGCCGAAGTTCGCCGCCGGGGTGCACGTGTGATGCGGAGGGACCACCAGTGACCCGGTTACTCGACGTCCTCGCCGTCGACGACGAAGCGCCCGCACTCGACGAATTGACCTATCTGCTGGGTCAGCACCCCTGTGTCGGCAAGGTCTTCGGTGTGGGCGACGCCAACGCCGCATTGCGCGAACTGTCCGAACGCCCGCTGGACGCGCTGTTCCTCGACATCAACATGCCGGGACTGTCCGGGCTGGAACTGGCTGCGGTATTGGCCAACTTCTCTCACCCCCCTGCGGTGGTGTTCGTGACCGCACACGATGACAAGGCGTTGGCGGCTTTCGAAGTCGGTGCCACCGACTACCTGCTCAAACCCCTGCGCACCCAGCGCCTCGACGAGGCGGTGCGGCGCGTACTGGCAACCCGCGCAGGCGAGCAGGCCTCGGTTGACGATACCGACGAGGTGGTTCCGGTGGAACTCGGTGGCATCACCAAACTGGTGCGCCGCGACAGCATCGGCTGGGTGGAGGCCGAGGGCGACTACGCGCGGCTGCATTCGTCATCGGGATCCCATCTGGTGCGCATACCGCTGTCGACTCTTGAAACCCGTTGGCGCAACCGAGGATTCCAGCGGGTGCACAGGTCCTACCTGGTGTCGCTTCACCTGGTCACCGGGCTGCGCACCACCGATGGCGGTGTCTTGGTCCGCGTCGGCGCCAACGGCGAGTCGCCCGCCGTAGAACTGCCGGTCAGTCGTCGCCAGACCCGCGAACTGCGCGACCGTCTGGTCCGTGGTCCGATGCGCAACTACCGCGATGACTAGTCCACGGCCGGCGCGACAGAGGGTGGTACTCGCGCATCGGCGCGGCGCACGCATGGTTCGCACCCGCGTCGAGGTGCAGGAGCAGACCGAGATCGGCGATGCCCTGGTGCGCGGGCTGGTGCGGGCCCAACTCGGACTCGCGCTGCGGCTGGCTCTGGTGGTGATCACCATCATCGTGGCGATCCCGTTGTTGGGCAACGCGTTCCCCGCCTTCGAGCAGCTGACGGTGTTCGGCATCAAGCTCAACTGGCTGATCCTCGGCGTCCTGCTGTACCCGGTGTTCTACGGCGTCGGCTGGCTGTATGTCCGGCTGGCCGAGCAGAGTGAGCGCGATTTCATCGGCATCGTCGACGAAGGACCAGAGGATCCGTGAACGCGCTGACGCCACTGACCGCCTTCGCGCTGGTGGCCGCCGCGCTGGCCACGGTGCTGGTCGGCGCGTACGGCGGCAGGCTCTCGCGCACCACTTCGGACTTCCTGGTGGCGTCGCGCACCGTCGGTTCCCGCTGGAACGCCGCGGCCATCTCCGGTGAATACCTCTCGGCCGCATCATTTCTCGGGGTCGCCGGCCTGGTGGCCAAGTACGGGGCCGATGCCCTCTGGTACCCCATCGGCTTCACCGCAGGCTACCTGGGGTTGCTGCTGTTCGTGGCCGCTCCCCTGCGTCGTTCCGGCGCCTACACCGTGCCCGACTTCGCCGAATTCCGGCTGGGCTCACGCCGATTGCGCACCGTGGCAATGCTGGTGGTGGTGGTCATCTGTGTGTTCTACCTGGTTCCGCAGTACCAGGGTGCCGGACTGACGCTGAACATCCTTTTGGGGCTGCCGGTCTGGATCGGTCCGGTGGCCGTGGGCGCTATCGTGATCGCCAACGTGGTGGGTGGCGGTATGCGTTCCATCACCTTCGTGCAGGCCTTCCAGTACTGGCTCAAATTGACCGCGATCGCCGTGCCCGCCCTGGCCCTGCTCGCACTGTTCCTGTCCGACCGCCCGGAACTCGGCCCGCCCGTGCCACCGACGGTGGCACAGCAGACCACCGTCACCGTCGGCACCGACGTGGTGGTGCAGGTCGACGAACCGGCTGGGGTCGCGGTGGACGGCAACGCGCTGTCGACGCCGGGCCGCTACACGCTGACCGAGGGGTCCACCATGACACTCGCTGCCGGGGCCGCCACCCCGGTGGTCGCCGGTGCGCCCACCACCGGGTCCGAGTGGATCTCCTCCGGCGGTGGCCTCGGTGGGGATCATCCTCTCTATCAGGTGCTTTCGATCATCGTGGCCACGTTCCTCGGCACCATGGGCCTGCCGCACGTGCTGGTGCGCTTCTACACCAACCCCGACGGACGAGCCGCGCGCCGCACCGCGCTGGCGGTGATCGCGCTGCTGGCACTGTTCTATCTGTTCCCTACGCTGCTGGGCGTTTTCGCCCGGCTCTATGTTCCGCAACTGCTCGTCACCGGCACCGCCGACGCCGCGGTGCTGCTGCTGCCCGACGCTGCGATCGGCGGCGTGATCGGCGCGGGTCTGGCGGCCTTGGTGGCCGCGGGTGCTATCGCGGCCTTCCTGGCCACGTCGTCGGGGCTGTTGGTCAGCATCGCCGGCGCCCTGTCCACCGACGTACTGCGTGGTCGCATCCGCGACTTCCGACTGGCCGCCGCGGTGGGTGGACTGGAGCCAATCCCGTTGGCGCTGGCCGCATCGTCGCTCGAGCTGTCCCGCAGCGTCGGCCTGGCGTTTGCCGTGGCGGCCTCGACCCTGTGCCCGCTGCTGGTGCTTGGCATCTGGTGGCGTGGCCTCACCAGCACCGGTGCCGTCAGCGGCTTGCTTGTAGGTGGGGTGCTCTCCGGAGCCGCCACCACTGTCTCCGTCACCGGCGCTATCGGCGACACCGGATGGACCGCCGCACTGATCGGATATCCGGCGGCTATCACGGTGCCGCTGGCCTTCCTCACGATGATCGTGGTCAGCCGGCTCACGGCATCCACCGCACCGCCCGATGTGGCCCGCATCTTCGCACGCATGCACGTGCCCGAGCGGCTCGGCATGGGCGTGGAGCGGTTACCCCGCGACCCGCACTAGAGTGCGACGGATGCCGGCGAGTCAGCGCAACCCGCGCGGCGAAGGCGGTCGGCTGCGCGACGATCTGCCGGCCGGGGCCCAACGCATCTCGAACGCACCGGTAGCGCGCGCATGCACATGCCGAGCTGCTCTTCTTCAGTACCTCGTGGTGACGAACATCAGGCAACCCGTTTCACTGCGGTAGGGCCCGTGCGGCATACCGGGCGGCCTGCATGCGTACATCCCTGCGGTGAACGTTCTCGCGGCGGTGATGTCGTACAGGTCGCCGTCGAGCAGGATCACTTCCTCCCAGTAGTCGTGGGTGATCACCGCTGGCGCTGACGCGGCGCCCGGCTCGTAGCGCTGCAGTCCGGTGGCATCCCCGGTGTCGGGATCGTAGGAGAGCCGGCGGTCCCAGATTCCCGGGGTTCCGCCGGTGGACCACTCGGCCGACGGTGTGTGGAACTCGAGTTCGGGTTTGGGCATCATCAACTCCTGAAGCTCGGCCAGAGGTCTCATCCTCACACTGCCCGCCCACGGGAGGGCTGCGCGCCTCCCTTCCGCGGGCATCAACCGATACGCCATGCAGCGGATCCAGCCCCCGCGACCACGGGTGGTCGTCACCCCAACCGGTCCCGTTGTACCGTCGACCGTGCACGAATCTCCCACCGCGTGGAAGTTCATCGAGGTCGCCCAGGACGATCCCCGCGCGGCACCGCTGCTCGACGAACTGACCGTCGAGTACACCTCTCGGTACGGCGCCGGTTTGCCCCAGGAGTACCGGGACATGCGGGCCTATCCGGCCGAAGAGTTCGCACCACCCGGCGGCACCCTGATCCTGGCGATGCTGGACGGAATCGCGGTGGCCGGCGGCGCCTTTCGCCGCTACGACGAAACGACGGCGGAGCTCAAGCGCATCTGGACGGCGGCCACACACCGTCAGCGCGGGTACGGCAAACTCGTGGTGGCCGAGTTGGAGCGCGTCGCCCGAGAACGCGGGTACCGGCGGATCTATCTGACCACCGGGCCACGCCAACCCGAGGCGGTGGCCCTGTACCTGTCGGCCGGTTACCGTCCGCCGAACGACCAGTCGCCGAGCCTGGGGGTCGGCGCACATCCGTTCGAGAAGGACCTGCTCGACGCGCCGTGACCGCTCGTCGTCGCCGACTGACCGCTCACCGCACCGAGCACCTGCTTCGGCTGGTTCACCAGGGGAAACCCTTCGATTGTGATGTGAGTCTCAATACGCTCACGACAACATGCGGTTCACACTCGAACAGTCAGGAGCATCCGCGGTGCCCACCACTGAAAGCAGGCCGGCCCCCACCGGCCAAGAATTCATCGCCATGCAGGCGAGCCCCGAATTCCAGGAGCTGCGCACCAGATTGCGCCGGTTCGTCTTCCCGATGACGGCGTTCTTTCTCATCTGGTACGGCCTGTACGTCCTGCTGGGCGCCTTCGCCCATGACTTCATGGCCACCAAGGTGTTCGGCGACGTCAACATCGGGCTGCTCATCGGTCTCGGACAGTTCCTCACGACGTTCCTCATCACCGGTCTGTACGTGCGCTTTGCCAACCGCGAGCTGGATCCGCGTGCGGCAGCCATCCGCGAGGAGCTGGAAGGGCCGATGCTGTGAACCTCGAAACATCGACTACTTATCTGGCAGCAACCGAGGCGGTGGGCAACCCCGTCGCCAACATGGCCATCTTCGGCCTCTTCGTGGTCGTGACGATGGTGGTGGTGATCCGGGCCAGCAAGAAAAACGCCACCGCCGACGAGTTCTTCACCGGCGGCCGCGCGTTCTCGGGTCCCCAGAACGGCATCGCGATCGCCGGCGACTATCTGTCGGCAGCCAGCTTCCTCGGCATCGCGGGCGCCATTGCCGTGTACGGCTACGACGGCTTCCTGTACTCGATCGGCTTCCTGGTGGCCTGGCTGGTGGCCCTGCTGCTGGTCGCTGAATTGCTGCGCAACACAGGCAAATTCACCATGGCCGACGTGCTGAGCTTCCGGCTCAAGCAACGTCCGGTGCGGGTGGCCGCAGCCACCTCGACGCTCACGGTGTCGCTGTTCTACCTGCTGGCTCAGATGGCAGGCGCGGGCGGTCTGGTAGCCCTGCTGATGAACATCAACAGCCGCGGCGGCCAATCCATCGTCATCGCCGTCGTCGGCATCCTGATGATCGTGTACGTCCTGGTCGGTGGCATGAAGGGCACCACCTGGGTGCAGATCATCAAGGCAGTGCTGTTGATCGCGGGCGCCGGCTTCATGACGATCATGGTGCTGGCCAAGTTCGGACTGAACTTCTCCGAGATCCTCACCTCCGCGCAGGCCGCCATCTCCGGGGCCACCACCGAAGGTGTGGCCAGTCGCGACGTCCTGGCGCCCGGCGCCCAGTACGGCGGATCACTGACCAGCCAGATCAACTTCATCTCACTGGCGTTGGCACTGGTGCTCGGCACCGCTGGTCTGCCGCACGTATTGATGCGCTTCTACACGGTGCCCACCGCCAAGGAAGCCCGTCGCTCCGTGGTGTGGGCCATCGCCTTGATCGGCGCGTTCTACCTGTTCACCCTGGTGCTCGGGTACGGTGCCGCCGCACTGGTCGGCCCGGACCGAATTCTCGGTGCGGCAGGCGGCGTCAACTCCGCGGCCCCGTTGTTGGCCCTCGAACTGGGCGGTGTGGTCCTGCTCGGCGTCATCTCGGCAGTCGCCTTCGCCACCATTCTGGCGGTGGTCGCGGGCCTGACCATCACCGCGTCGGCGTCGTTCGCCCACGACATCTACGCCTCGGTCCTCAAGTCCCACAAGGTGACCGAGGACGAGCAGGTCAAGGTCTCCCGCATCACCGCGGTGGTGCTGGGCATCCTGGCCATCGGCCTCGGCATCCTGGCCAACGGCCAGAACGTCGCCTTCCTGGTGGCGCTGGCCTTCGCCATCGCCGCCGCGGCCAACCTTCCGACCATCGTCTACTCGCTGTACTGGAAGCGGTTCAACACCCGCGGCGCGCTGTGGAGCATGTACGGCGGCCTGATCTCCACGCTGGTCCTCATCGTCTTCTCCCCGGCGGTGTCGGGCGCGAAGACCTCGATGATCCCCGGCGCGGACTTCGCCTGGTTCCCGCTGGCCAATCCGGGCATCGTCTCGATTCCGCTGGCCTTCGCCCTCGGCATCATCGGGACGTTGACGTCGAAGGACAGCGGCGATCCCGCGGTCAACGCCGAGATGGAGGTGCGGTCGCTGACCGGTGTGGGCGCGGAGAAGGCGGTAGCGCACTGAGCCACTGACATTACGGCGGCGGACCCTCCCCGGTCCGCCGCCGTTTTGCTGTGTAGGTACTGTGCCCGGGAAGCACGACCCGCGCTGGCGCGTTGCACCGCACCGTGGCCACCCTTCAGGAAGAGAAGACCGTCATCCGCCGACGCTTTGGTTTTGCCCTGCTGACCTACGCGCTGACAGCGGTGATGCTGGGTGCCACGCTGCCCACCCCGATGTACGAGCTGTACAGCGACCGGATGCAGTTTTCGGTGCTGACCACGACGGTCATCTTCGCGACATACGCCGGCGCGGTGCTTGCCGCGCTGCTGCTGTTCGGACGCTGGTCGGACGTGATCGGGCGACGACCGGTGCTGTTGGTGGGTATCGGGTTCGCGGCCGCCAGTTCGGTGGTGTTCCTGGTGGCCGACTCGGTGCCGGTGCTACTGGTCGGCCGGGTGCTCTCCGGATTGTCGGCGGGCATCTTCACCGGGACCGCCACCGCCGCCATCATCGAAGCCGCCCCGCAGCACTGGAAGTCGCGGGCCGCGGCGGTAGCCACCGTGGCCAACCTCGGCGGTCTGGGGCTGGGTCCGTTGGTCGCGGGGCTGTTGGTCCAGTACGCACCGGCCCCGCTGCACCTGAGCTTCGCCATTCACCTGGCGCTGGTGGCCGTCGCAGCTGCTGCGGTGTGGCTGGCGCCAGAGACGTCCGAGCGCTCCGGCCAACTCGGTATTCAGCGACTGTCGGTGCCGCCGCAGACGCGCGCGGTGTTCGTGGTGGCGGCGACGGCCGCGTTCGCAGGCTTTGCGGTGAACGCGATGTTCGCTTCCGTCTCACCGACTTTCGTGGCCGAATTGATGGGCATCAGCAACCACGCCGTCGGTGGCGCGGTGGCCGGGCTGATGGTGCTGACCGCGGCAGCCACTCAACCGTTCGCGGTGAGGGTGCCGCCCGCGCGGGCGGTGGCCGTCGGCAGCGCCATGCTGGTGGTGGCCATGGTGATGCTGAACATCGCGTTGCACTACACGTCGCTGGCCGGCTTGATGGCCGCCGCGGTGATGGGCGGTGCGGGCCAGGGGCTGAGCTTCGGGCGAGGGCTGGCGGCCATCTCCGAGCGCACGCCCGCCGATCGCCGCGCCGAGGTCAGCTCGTCGTACTTCCTGGTGGCCTACGTCGCGCTGTCGGTCCCGGTGATCGGGATGGGCGCCGCCGCCCAGAAGTGGGGTCTGCAGACCGCGGGCGAGGTGTTCGCCGTCATCGTCGGTGTACTGGCCGTCATCTGTCTGGCCGCGATCCTGCGCCTGGAACGTCGGGCTCAGTAGCGATTTCGGCGTGATTCCAGCCGGTCAGCGGTTGGAATCACGCCGAAATCACGGGTTTTTACCTAGGCCGGCGCCTCTAGGTTTGTGACATGACATTCCCGACGCCTGTCGAGGTCGCCGCGCAGACACCATCGGATCGCGACCGTGCCATCGACGTCCTGCGCATCGGCGCACTTGTCACCGTGGTGGTGGGCCACACGGTGATGGCCACCAGCATGATCCGCGACGACGTGTTCCTGTGGGGCAACCTGCTCACGACGTCGACGAGTTTGCAGGCGCTGACCTGGATTTTCCAGATCATGCCGCTGTTCTTCTTCGCCGGCGCCGCGGCCACCGTGAACTCCTGGCAACCGGGCACCCCGTGGGGCGCCTGGCTGATGCGGCGCTGCCAGCGGCTGTTCCGACCCGTGTTCGCCTACCTGGCGTTCTGGGCGGTGACGTTGGCGGTGCTGGTGCATCTGCTGCCGGTACACGTCTACGAACCGATTGCCGGGATCTCGATCCAACTGCTCTGGTTCCTCGGGGCCTACGTGCTGATGCTGGCAGCCATGCCCATGCTGTACCGGATCACCAGCACCTGGCGGCTGGCCGCCGCGGTCACGCTGGTCTACCTGCTGGTGATGACGGTCGACGCGGTGCGGCTACACATGCCGGGTCTGGCAGTGCTGGGCTATCTGAACATGACGGCCTGGCTGATCCCCGGGATGTTCGGGGTGGCCTACCGTCGCGGGCTGGTCGACGGCCGGGGCGCGGCGAAACTCGGCATGGCGGTGCTGGCCGTCAACATAGCGCTGGTTCTCGGGCCCTACGAATTGAGCCTGGTGGGCATCGAGGGCCAGCGCCTGACCAACATGGCACCGCCGTCGCTGTTGATGGCCGGCCACGCAACGATGTTGTGCGCGTTCGCGATTGCCGCCGCACCGGCCATCAACCGGTGGGCGCAACGACCACGCGTCTGGTGGTGCGTCGCCATAGGGAATTCCGGTGCCATGACGCTGTACCTGTGGCACATGCCCGCACTGCTGCTGATGCACCTCGGCTTCAACCTGTCCGGCCTCTACCGCTACCCGGGTCAGCCGAATCTGTTGCTGCTCAGTGTCATTGCCCTGATCGTCATGGCCGCCCTGGTGGCAGGTGCGTTCTTGGCGCTACGGCCGCTGGAGAACAATCCGCTGCCGTTCTGGGACGCGCCGGTGTCGACGCGCAACAGTGCGTCAACGGGCCTGCTGCTGTGTTTGGCAGGTGCGGCGCTGCTGGTGTCGGTGAAGTGGGGCCTGAAGGGCGACGGCCTGTACTGCGTGGCGGTGATGCTGACCGCCTTGGCCTCAGCGCGGGTTCTCAGCCGCTCTTACGACGGAACTCACGGCGGTTCTCGACCGGACCGTGCTGCTTGGACTGCTTAGCGCCGCCGTCGCGGTGCTCGGTGCGCGAGGCCGTCTTCGCCTTCTTGCGCTCGAGCGCCTCCCGGAATTTGCGCTTGTTGTCGTCTTCGGGAGTCTCGTCGGCCATGACCGTCAGCCTAGACCGGTCGCCGAGGCGGCGAAGCACGAGCCGGGGAAGGGCTACAACCAGCCCAACACCGGTCAGCGCATTCCGGGCGGCATGCCGTACAGGTGGGCGATCGGCAGCGTCAGAACCACGCGCCGGTCGGTGACCATGGCCTCGCGGTACTCGTCCCAGTCGGGATGCTCGCCGGCGATGTTGCGGTACAGCGCGACCAACGCTTCCACGGTGTCGTCGTGTGGATCGGCGGCGGGCGGGGTCAACTCGGCGTCCCCTTCGGCGACGGCGTAGGACCATCCGTCGTCGGAACTCACCAGAATGGATGCCCGGGGATCACGGCGCAGATTGCGGGTCTTGGCCCGCGGTTCGGTGACAGACACCTGTAGCGCCACTGCCCTGGCATCGAAGAAGTACGACACGTTGGACAGCTGCGGTCGCCCGTCACGTTTGATGGTCGCCAGCACCCCCAGCGAGTTGCCGCTGATCAGGGCGAGCAGCTTGTCGTCGAACACCTGTCGGGCCATACCGGGAAGCCTACTCAGCGGCGCTGCCGTAGCACCCCGATCCGGCAGGCCCGCCTCTAGCATCGGCCCGGTGACAGTCATCGACGGCAACACTCTGGGCGGGGTCTCAGCGACCACACTGTGGACTCTGCACAATCGGGCCAGCGAGGCCAAACGCCCCGACGGCGTCCTGCGCGATCCGTGGGCGGTCACCCTCTACGACACCATCGCCTACGACTATCTCAAGTTCGGCAAGGCCAACCAGTCACACGGACTGCGAGCGGTGGCGTTCGACGCCGTGGCCACCGACTACCTGCTCGAGCACCCGAAAGCCTCGGTGGTGGCACTCGCCGAGGGGCTGCAGACCAGCTTCTGGCGCCTGGACGACGACGCGTTGCTCGACGAGGTCACCTGGTACTCGGTGGATCTGCCGCCGGTGATGGACCTGCGTGCCCGGCTGCTGCCCGAGGACAAACGCATCGTGGCGCTGGCGCAGTCTGCGCTTGACCACAGCTGGATGGACCGCATCGATCCGGCCGACGGGGTGTTGATCACCGCCGAAGGGCTGCTGATGTATCTGGACCCGGCCGACGTGCACACCCTCATCAGTGCCTGCGCGCAGCGGTTTCCCGGCGGCACGTTGGTGTTCGATTCGATCCCGCACTGGTTCAGCCGCAAGACGCTGAAGGGTTTTGCGCTCTCCGACCGCTACCAGGCTCCGCCGATGCCGTTCGCCATCACCGCCGACGAGGCGCTCGCGCTGGCGGAGTCCGTTTCCGGGGTCCGCTCGGCCCGTGACGTGCCCTACCCCTCGGGTCGCGGCGAATTCGCGGTGTTCGCCTGGCCGCCGCTGGACAGGGTGGGCCTGTTCCGGCGCAACCGGCCGAGCATGACGGCGCTGGAGTTCGGCTGAGCCGGTCGCCGAGGTGGCCCGTCGCCCCCGCCAGAACTGACCGCCAGTCACTGCGGGCGGGATCCGACCGGATTTTCCGCCACACAGTGACCGGCTGTGCATTCCGGGCACGTGGGTAGGCTCGACGGTGATGGACGAGACCACCAGGCACAAGGCCGAACTGACCGGCGTCTCCGAGACCGCCCTGCTCACGCTGGCCGTCCGCGCGGGCGAAGCGCGCCGACCCGACGCGCTGATCGACGATCCCGTCGCGGTGCGGCTGGTGGACGCCATCGACTTCGACTTCGCCAAGTTCGGACAGACCAACCGCCAGGACATGGCCATCCGGGCCAAAGCATTCGACCAAGCCACCCTGGACTACCTGAACAGCCATCCCGGTGCCACCGTGGTGGCACTGGCCGAGGGTCTGCAGACCAGCTTCTGGCGTCTGGACGCTGCCCTGCCCGACGCTCGATTCCGTTGGCTGACAGTCGATTTTCCGCCCGTCGTGGAGATCCGCGAACGCCTCCTGCCGACGTCGCCGCGAATCACCACCTTGGCGCAGTCCGCACTGGACTTCAGCTGGATGGACGCCGTGGACCCCAGCGAGGGTGTGTTCATCACCGCCGAGGGCCTGCTGATGTACCTGCAGCCCGACGAGGCACTGGGGTTGATCACCGAATGTGCCCGACGGTTTCCCGGCGGCCGGATGGCGTTCGACCTGGCGCCACCGTGGTTCGCCGGTCTGGCAAGCAAGGGACGGCTGCGGCCCTCGCGGCGTTATGCCATGCCGGCGATGCCCTTCGCCAGAACTGTCGGGCAGTTGGCCGAATTGCAGAGTTCCATCCCTGGGATCACCGCGGTGCACGACATGCCGACGCCGAAGGGGCGCGGTCTGGTGATGAACGCTGTGATCACAACGATCTTCAACAATCGCGCCTTCGACCGGATCCGTCCGTCGTTCACGCTGCTGGAATTCGGCTAGTTCCGGGCTGCCGGTCTACTCGAACGCGAGGTCCAGGTACCTCAAGGCCGCCGACTTGTCGAGGCCCAGCGTGCGGGCCGTCTGCACGTAGGTGTGTGCAGCCGCCGCCATGGCCGCATCGGCCGGATCTGCCCGAGCCACGAAACTGCCGAAGCGGCCTCGTGTTTCGACAATGCCCGCGGTCTCCAGCTCCCGGTAGGCCCGGGCGACCGTGTTGACCGCCAGCCCGAGTTGCCCGGCGAGTTCGCGCACCGTGGGCAGCCTGGTACCGGGCGGCAGTCGGCCGTCTCGGATCCCTTCGATCATCTGTGTTCGCAATTGGTCGAACAACGGTTTTGCCGCCCGTTGATCAACGCGCAGCCATTCCCCCAACTCCACAAAAACCAGTATCCAACAGGCCAGCTATTTTGGTTGGGTGCGCATTACAGTGCTCAGCGGCGCGGGCATCTCCGCCGAGAGCGGGGTCCCGACGTTCCGCGATGACAAGAACGGCCTGTGGGCCAAGTTCGACCCGTACGAACTGTCCTCCACCCAGGGCTGGGAGGAGCATCCCGAGCGGGTCTGGGCGTGGTACCTGTGGCGCCACCACCTGGTCAAACAGGTCGAACCGAACGACGGTCACCGGGCGGTGGCGCAGTGGCAGCACCTCGCCGGGGTGGAGAACGTCACCGTGGTGACCCAGAACGTCGACAATCTGCATGAGCGGGCCGGCAGCCTGCCGGTGCACCACCTGCATGGCAATCTGTTCGAATTCCGTTGCGACAGCTGCAATGCCAGTTACACCGGCCCCCTGCAGGACGTGCCGGAACCGGTGTTGGAGCTGACGCCGCCCACGTGCGGCTGCGGTGGGCGTATCCGCCCGAACATCGTCTGGTTCGGCGAGGGCCTGCCCGACGGACCCTGGAACGCCGCCGTCGAGGCTGCCGCCGGCGCCGACATCGTGGTGGTGGTCGGCACTTCCGCGGTGGTCTATCCCGCGGCCGGGTTGCCCGAGTACGCTCTGGCCCGCGGCGCAGTGGTGGTGGAGGTCAACCCCGAGGAGACGCCGCTGTCGAGCAGTGCCACGGTCACCATCCGGGAAAGCGCGAGCACTGCGCTGCCCACGCTGTTGCACCGCCTACCCGGGCTGTTACGGGCGGCGCGCTCGTCCCAGGGCGAAATCTGACACCGGCAAGGGCACCCAGGCCGGCAGAGCGGATTCGCGCCGGGAGCTCTGTACGGCGAAACCCACGCCGCGGATGACCGCCTCGGTGTGCCGGTGGGTGTGGCAGTTGCCGAGCAGCCGCGGCCACACCGTCGCGTCGGCGACACGCTGCAGAACGCCCCGGGCACCGTCGACGGCGACATGCTCGAAGTAGCGCAGCTCCCCGCCTGGGCGGAGCAACGAAAACAACTGCTGTAGAACGTCTTCGGGCGAATCGACGGAGCACAGCACCAGAGAGCACACCACCGCGTCGAACGGTTCGGGATCCGCCCACCCCTCGATGGTCAGCTCACGCACCTGTACCGGCACCGATGCCGGAGCGGTCCTGGCCACCGCCGCCAGTCGTGGCTCGGGCTCGATGGCCACCACTTCTGCGACGGTCGGCGGGTACAGCGCGAAGTTGGTGCCGGTGCCCGCGCCCACCTCGAGTACCCGGCCGCTCAACCCGGCGAGGTTCTCGCGCCGCAGCGCGGTGGTCTCTTTGGGCTCGTGCGCCGACAGCATGGTCCACAGCCACGCGAAGAAGGGATGATTCATGAGCGCCCGAACAACCAGTTCACCGTCTGTGTGGGCGTCGAATCGGGGCCGACGATGCCCGCGACGATTCGTCCCGCACAGACGGCACCGAACACCCGGTCAGCGAACGCGTCGACATCACCGAAGGGTAGATACGGCTTCGCGATCAGCAGCGCGACCACGCCGTGGGCGGCCGTCCACAGCTCCAGTGCCGCCACCGTGGGATCTTCCTGGGCGTAGATGCCCTCGTCCATCAGCTGCTGCACCGAGTCGCGGATGTGCCCGAAGGCCGCAATGACCAGGGTTTCGTCGACCGAGCTGCCCGGTCGGCCCTCACCCATGGTGGCGATGCGGTACAGCTCCGGGGTCTGGGTCGCCAGCCGGACATAGGCCAGGCCTTGAGCGCGCAGGATCTCCAGCGTGCTGGTCTGCTCGGCGGCAGCGCGCTGCATCTCCTGGTCGAACTTCTCGAAGTAACGGGCACACACCGCGTCCAGCAGCGTGTCCTTGTCGGCGAAGTGCAGATAGATCGACGGTGACGTCACGCCGGCGCGCCTGGCGACCTCGCGCATGGACACGTCGCGTGCGTGGCCCGCCGTCAACAGCAGTTCGGTGGCGGCGTCGAGGATCTCGTCGCGCAGCAATTCTCCGGACCCGCGCGGGGCGCGGCGCCGTCTGCTCAGCGGACCGACACTCATCTAGCCATTGTCCGGCTCCGGCGTGACCGCCGCCTTGTCCGGTGGACCCGATTCACTGATCCCGATCTTGTCGTGCAGTTTCGCCAACGGTTTGGGCGCCCACCAATTCCACCTGCCCAGCACATGCATGAACGCCGGCACCAACATCATTCGCACCAGGGTGGCGTCCACCAGCACCGCCAACGTGAGCCCCAACCCGAACATCCGCATGAACGACACCTCGGCGGCGATCAGCGCCGCGAACGAGATCGACATGACCAGGGCGGCGGCGGTGATCACGCGTGCGGTACGGGCCAGCCCCAGTGCCACGCTCTCGTCGACATCAGCATGCGTCTGGCCGCTTTCCAGCCAGTACTCGCGGATACGCGAGATGAGGAACACCTCGTAGTCCATGGCCAAACCGAACGCGATGCAGAACAGCAACACCGGCATGTTGGCCACCAGCGTGCCCGTCGATGTGGTGCCCAGGGCGTTGAAGTGCCCCTCCTGGAAGATCCACACCAGCGCACCAAACGCTGCCGTCAACGAAAGAACGTTCAGCACAAGAGCTTTCAGCGGCAGCACCACACTGCCGGTGAGCAGGAACAGCAGTGCGAACGTGATCGCCGCGATGACGCCGAGAACCACCGGCAGCCGCTCCATGATGGCGTCGACGCTGTCGGAGTTGGCCTGGGCGATCCCGGCGAACTCCGCCACCCGGTTGTCGGGGGTGGCCACCTGGTGCAGACGGTCCAGTTGATCACCCGAGGCATCGGAGAACAGCGGCGCTGAACTACTCACCGTGAGGAAAGCGCTGCCGTCGGCGAAACCTGTGGCCGCCGCGGGAGGACCCACCTTCTCCCCCGCCACGAACGTGCCCGTCGGCACCGTCACGCCTGTCACGTCGCCGACCTTGGACAGCTCGGCGGCGTAGCCCTCCAGGTCCGGCGGGGCGAGCCCCGCGACGTCGGGCAACACGATGGTGACCGCGGTGTCGGAATTGATGGCGAAGTCGTCGCGCAGCTGATCTCCCACCTGATGGGCCGAGGCCGACGCCGGCAGCACCCGATCATCGGGCATGCCCCATTTGACGCCGAGGAACGGGACGCCGAGCAGCAGCAGGAGCGCCACCCCGCCCACGCCGACGAGCCAGGCCCGCTTCATCACGGCCTTGGTGGAGCGGTACCAGAACTGCTCGGTGATGGGTTTGGCCACTGGCTCGGGACGACGGAACACCCTGCGCAACAGCCGCCGCACGTCCAGGGCGTTGATCCGCTCGCCCATCAGCACGATGGCCGCCGGGGTGACGACGATCGCGGCGAACGCGGCGAACGCCACCGTCGCGATTCCGGCGTAGGCGAACGACTTGAGGAAGTACATCGGGAACAGCACCATGGCCGCCATCGACAACGCGACGGTCACCGCAGAGAACAGCACGGTGCGGCCGGCTGTGCCCATGGTCCGGATCAGCGCCTGGTGCGGTTCGACGCCGTCGGCCAGTTCGTCGCGGTATCGGCTGATGATCAGCAGGGTGTAGTCGATGGCCAACGCCAGGCCCATCGCGATCGACAGGTTGAGCGCGAAGATCGAGACGTCGGTGAAGAAGGTGATGCCGCGCAGTACGGCCATGGATCCGACGATCGCGAGCGCACCGACGGCCATGGGCAGTGCTGCGGTCAACAGGCCGCCGAAGACCCACACCAGCACCAGGAAGCTCAACGGCATCGCGATGGATTCCATCATCAGCAGGTCGTGCTCGGTCTGGGTGTTGATCTGTGAGTACACGATGGCCGACCCACCGACGGTGACGACGACGTCGGGGTGCTCGGGAAGGACGTCCGCGTTGATGGTGTCCATCAACGCCTCGGCGTACTTCTGGGCGTCGTTCTCGCCGCCGAACAGACCCGCGACCACCAGTCCGGCGGACTTGTCTTCGTTCACCAGGTCCTTGGCCACCGAGGACGGCGACGTCCACGCCGACACCACGTCGGCGGCGTGCGGCGAGTCCTCGATGACCTTGACGATCTCCTCGCCAACGGTGCGGGCAGCAGGATCGTCCACACCACCAGGTCCGCCGATGGTGAGGATCAGCTGCATGTCACCGACGCCGAACTTGTCGGTGAGCAGTTGCGTCGCGCGTGCCGACTCCGAGGTGGGGTCCTGGAATCCGCCCGCCGACAGGCTTTTGGTGACGGGGACACCGAAGACCGCGGCCCCGATCATCAGCAAGGCAGCGACGGCGAGAATCCGCTTGGGAGCGGCGATCGCCATCAGGGCAATGCGGTGCAGCACGTGGGTTCCTTCCCGGCACCTCAACTGGCACCGAACTTATCAGCGATAAGTTAACGGCGAAAATATAGCTGAGGCTCACCTGATTCGGGCGTCTACCGTGCGCCTCACTCAGCGTGACAAAGAAACCGCGCCGCCAATAGTGTTATGCCGCATGGAGGATGACATCGAGATCCGCACCAACCCGGCGACCAGCGATTTCGGCGTCCTGGTCCTCAGAGTGGGCGCAGGCGCGGCGGTCATCCAGGCCGGCGCACTCAAAGCCGTCGACTTCGGAACCGTCGCCGACTACATGAGCCAGGGCGGCTGGAGCCCCGCCATGGTGGCCGCGATCATGGTGACAGCCACGGAGTTGCTCGGCGGTCTCGCCCTGGTACTGGGCATCCTGACACCGCTGGCGGCCTGCGGCGTGACGGCCGCGATGCTGTGCGCCTGGGCGGCCAACGTGGCCGGCGACGCATTCTGGGCCAACCCGTTCAATGTTCCGTTCCTGCTTGCCATCGCCGCCATCGCGGTGCTGTTCACCGGCGCCGGCCGGTTCTCCTTGGATCAGCTGCTCTGGTTGCGGGCGCAGTGGCCGACGGTGATCCCGGTGGCGTTGCTGATCCTGGCGATCGGGGCCGCTGTCGCGACGTGGTGGCTGCTCAACGGCGGCAACCCGCTACACCTCACGAAGCCCACCGCATAGCCCGACAAACGGGTGACGCACGTCACGTTTCGGATCTGACTCCCGAGTCAGGCTACTCCGGAGTAATAATTGCCACCATTTTCAGAATCGTGACTCAAAGTCCTCTTAATAGTGACTCATAGAGTCAGTGTCATGTGGATCGACGACACCAACGCAGATGTCATCAAGATTGACTTCGACGCCCTCTACCACGGCGATTTCCTGGTGGAAGGCGATACCTCGGAGCAGCTCGAAGAGTGGCATCCGCTCGCCAGCTAGAACTCCGACAACCCAGCGGGCGCGCCCTGGCTTCCTCACGGAAGCGAGAGCGCGCCCGACTTGTATGGGTTTGCCTGACGATCTAGACAGCCACCTTGTCGCCGGCGACCATCCCGCCCAGCCGGCCGGTGATCAGGTCCTCGGACTCGGACACGATGCGTGACACCAGCTCGGCCACGGTCGGGATGTCGTTGATCAGCCCCATGGCCGTGCCGACAGTCCAGATTCCGGCGTCGATGTCCCCATCGTCGAACACCTTGCGCCCGCGCACTCCGGCCACCAGATCCTTGACGTCCTCGAACTGACCGCCCTTGGCGAGGATGTCCACCACCTCACGCGACACCTCGTTGGAAGCGACACGAGCGGTGTTGTGCAGCGAGCGGAAGATCAGCTCGGTGCCACGCTCGTCACCGGCGACGATGGCTTCCTTGACGTTCTGGTGGATGCACGACTCCACGGTGCACATGAACCGCGAACCCATGTTGATGCCGTCGGCGCCCAGCGCCAGCGCGGCCACCAAGCCGCGGGCGTCGGCGAACCCGCCGGAGGCGATCATCGGGATCTCGATCTGCTTGGCCGCCGCCGGGATCAGCACCAGGCCGGGCACGTCGTCCTCGCCCGGGTGCCCCGCGCACTCGAACCCGTCGATGCTGATGCCGTCGACACCCAGACTCTGCGCTTTCACCGCATGTCGAACCGAGGTGCATTTGTGCAACACCTTGATGCCGTTGTCGTGGAACATCGGCAGATGCGGCGCCGGGTTGGAGCCCGCCGTCTCGACGATCTTGATGCCCTCGTCGACGATCACCTGGCGGTACTCGTCATAGGGCGGCGGATTGATCGCGGGCAGGATCGTCAGGTTGACACCGAACGGCTTGTCGGTGAGCTCGCGGGTTTTCTGGATTTCCTTGGCCAGATCTGCCGGCGTGGGCTGTGTCAGCGCAGTGAGGAAACCCAGCGCGCCCGCATTGGCAACGGCGGCAACCAGTTCCGCGCGTCCCACCCACTGCATACCACCCTGGGCGATGGGGTGCTCGACACCGAACGCCTCGGTGAACTTGGTCTTCAAGCTCATCGAGGAGCCATTCGGATGGCGCCGTCCAGGCGGATCACCTCGCCGTTGAGCATCGGGTTCTCCACGATGTGGGTGGCCAGAGCGCCGTACTCGTCGGGATCACCCAGGCGGGCCGGGTGCGGCACCTGCTTGCCGAGTGAGGCCTGGGCCTCTTCGGGCAGCGAGCCCAGCAGCGGGGTCTTGAACAGGCCCGGGGCGATGGTGACCACCCGGATCAGGTTTCGGGCCAGATCACGGGCGACCGGCAGGGTCAGCCCGACCACGCCTCCCTTGGACGCCGAGTAGGCGGCCTGGCCGATCTGACCGTCGAACGCGGCGACCGAGGCGGTGTTGACGATGACGCCGCGCTCCTCCCCGATGGGCTCCGTCTTGGCGATCCGCTCGGCCGCCAGGCGCAGCACGTTGAAGGTGCCGATCAGGTTGACTTCGACCACCTTGCGGAAGGCATCCAGGGGAAACGGCCCATCCTTGCCGAGGGTCTTGATGGCGTTGCCGATGCCTGCACAGTTGACGTTGATGCGCAGCGGACCAAGTCCTTCAGCGATGTCGAGTGCGGCGCTGACCGACTCCGGGTCTGTGACATCGGCCTGGGCAAAGCGAGCGCGGGGGCCCAGTTCGGCCACCGCCTCTTCCCCTTGAGATCGATGACCACAACCGATGCGCCACGGTCCAGCAGGCGCTTGGCGGTGGCCAGGCCGAGGCCGGATGCGCCTCCGGTGATGACTGCTACCGAATCCTTGATCTCCACTGGCGATGTTCCTTCCCGATCGGCTCTGCCGACCTACTGGTTGGTTGAATCTTTTCTAGCTGGTGGGCGGGGTTACGTCCAGTCCCTGAGCACCGCGTCGTTGTCCTCCCCCGGCACACGTGGCGGAGTGGGGACCTCGGGCACGCTGCGAGAGAACCGCGGCGCCGGCGCAGGCTGCAGCCCGCTGGGCCCGGCGTCGTAGAAGGTGTCGCGTTCGGCGATGTGGGGTTCGTCGAGCACCTCGGCGAACGACAACACCGGAGTCACACACGCATCGGTGCCGGCGAACACCTTCGCCCAATGGTCGCGATCGTGCCGCAGGAAGGTGTCGGTGAAGATCGCCTTGAGCTCCGGCCAGCGGGTGATGTCGTTCTGCTCGGGCAGCTCGGCCGGGTCGAGTTCCAGTCCCGAGAGCATGGCCGCATAGAACTGCGGCTCGATGGCACCGACGGCGACATAACGGCCATCGGAGGTCTCGTAGGTGTCGTAGTACGGGGCACCGGTGTCGAGCATGTTGGTGCCGCGCACATCGGACCACATTCCGGAAGCGCGAAACGCCCACATCATCTGGGCGAGCACGCTGGACCCGTCGACCATGGCCGCGTCCACCACCTGGCCCTTGCCCGAGGTCTGGCGCTCCCACAGCGCCGAGAGGATGCCCAGCAGCAGAAACATCGAGCCACCACCGAAGTCGCCGACCAGGTTCAGCGGCGGCACCGGCCGCTCCTCGGCCCGGCCGATGGCATGCAGCACGCCGTTGAGCGAGATGTAGTTGATGTCGTGGCCGGCCTGCAGCGCCCGCGGACCGGTCTGACCCCAGCCCGTCATCCGCGCATACACCAGCCGCTCGTTGACCTGGGCGCAATCCTCCGGGCCCAGACCCAGGCGTTCGGTGACCCCGGGGCGGAAGCCCTCGATCAGCACGTCGGCCTTGGCGATCAGTTTCAGCAGCAGCTCGCGGCCCTCGTCGGACTTCAGGTCGGCAGTCACCGAGCGGCGGTTGCGCAGTGTGGCGTCCGGGCTGGTGGCGCTGCTCTTTTTGCCGGGCCGGTCCACTCGAACGACGTCTGCACCCAGGTCGCCGAGAATCATCGCGGCGTGGGGGCCAGGCCCGATCCCGGCCAGTTCGACGACTCGGAGTCCTTGTAATGGTCCGGCCACGGTGTTCCGCCCTTCGTGTGACTGTCCTGTCCCTGCATCTTGTCAACAGCTCCCAACCAACCGATAGGTGGGGCCGCCTTTACAGTGTGATCATGACCACGACTTCCGCTGTCGACGGGTTGCTCGTCGATCTCACCGATGGCGTGCTGTCGGTGACCATCAACCGGCCCGACAGCCTGAACTCTCTGAACGCAGCCGTGCTCGCCGGTATCGCAGACACCTTCGAGGCCGCCGCCGACGACCCCGGCGTCAAGGTCGCCCGGCTGGGTGGCGCCGGTCGCGGCTTCAGTTCCGGGGCCGGCATCGGCGCCGACGACGCAGGCAGCATTGAGTCCGGTGGCGATCCCGTCGACGTCCTGTACCTGGCCAACCGGGCCATCCGATCGATCGTGAACCTGCCGCGACCGGTGGTGTCCGTGGTGCAGGGGCCTGCCGCCGGTGTCGGGGTGTCGCTGGCATTGGCCGGCGACCTGGTGCTGGCCAGCGACAAGGCGTTCTTCATGTTGGCGTTCACCAAGATCGGACTGATGCCCGACGGCGGCGCTTCGGCTCTGGTTGCCGCCTCGGTCGGCCGGGCCCGCGCCATGCGGATGGCCCTGCTGGCCGAACGGATCTCCGCCGCGGACGCCCTGGCCTGGGGCCTGGTGAGCAACGTCTACCCGGCCGACCAGTTCGACGCCGAGGTGGCCGCAGTGATCGCCCAGCTCGGTGTCGGCCCCGTGGTGTCGCAGGCCTTGACCAAGCGCGCCGTCAACGCCGCCACTTTGACCGAGCTCGAACCGGCGCTGGGCCTCGAGACCGAAGGGCAGATCGCGCTACTGCACGCGTCCGACTTCAGAGAAGGCGTCAAGGCGTTCCAGGAGCGCCGCACCCCTACCTTCACCGACACCTGAGGCCGCCCGAAAATCGTTGGACGGCTTGGTGGCCGGTCGGGGACCATCGAGGCATGGGTATCGAGGCCGACCATCTGCCGGAGGTGCAGCAGGCACCTACTGGTTGGCGTGTGCTCGCACCCTTCCGAATCCGCGAGTACCGCCTGCTGATCGCAGCGGTGTCGCTGACCATCCTGGCCGAAGGCATGTGGGCGGTGGTGATGGCGCTACAGGTCATCGCGTTGAATCCCGACCCCGCCGCCCTGTCGTTCGTGGCGGCCTGCCTGGGCGCAACCCTGGTGGCGTTTGTCCTCGTCGGCGGTATCGCTGCGGATCGAATTCCCCAGCGCACCATCATCATTGCCGTGCAGGTGGTCAATCTGATCGCAGTCGCTTCGGTGGCGGTGCTGGGTCTGATGGATCTGCTGCAGGTGTGGCACATGGCCGTCGCGGCGGCATTGCTCGGTGCCGCGGCGGCGTTCTTCTTCCCGGCCTACAGCGCCTACCTGCCCAGGATCCTGCCGGCAGACCAGCTGCTGGCAGCCAACGGTGTCGAAGGCGTGATGCGGCCGGTGCTGCAGCGGGCCGTGGGCCCGGCAGCCGCGGGTCTGCTGATCGGCGCGACGTTTCCCACCTTGGGCGCGGTCATCGTCGCGCTGGTGTTGGCCGTCGCCTTGGGATTGTTGTTCTTCACCCGGGGTGTTCCGATGTCCGCACCTACGGTCAGGACACATCCGCTGGCAGATCTGCGCGACGGGTTCGTGTTCATGATCGCCACGCCGTGGCTGTTGGCGACGCTGTTGTTCGCCAGCATGTTCGTGTTGTTCGTCATCGGCCCACTCGAGGTGTTGCTGCCGTTCATCACCGAGGCACGGTTCGAACACGGTGCGCAGATGTACGGGTTCGTGCTGGCGGCCTTCGGCGTCGGTAGCGCCCTCGGCGCCATCGGGGTGTCCTCGGGCCGGCTGCCGCGGCGCTATCTGACGGTGACGATGCTGGTGTGGGGCGTCGGTTCGTTACCGCTGGTGATCGTGGGGTGGACGCACTCGTTCACGCTGATGATGGTGGCCACCTTCGTCGTCGGCGTGACCGACGGCATCGGCATGGTCATCTGGGGCACGCTGCTGCAGCGCCGGGTTCCGTCGGCGATGCTGGGCCGGGTGTCGAGCCTGGACTTCTTCGTGTCGCTGGCGTTCATGCCGGTGTCGATGGCGCTGGCGGGCCCGCTGTCGAAGGTGATCTCGATGGAACTGATCTTCCTGGTGGCCGGGGTGGCTCCCGTCATCGTCGCGTCCATCGCGTGGTGGACGGCCGGGATGCGCCACGACGAGATCGCGCACCCGCTGGACTGACTCTGCCGTCCTCAGACCCCGAACAGGGGCGGCAGAGCCAGCACCATGATCAGCCCCCACACCAGATGGGTCAGCATCGGCGCCAGCACTCCGCCGGTGGCGCGGCGTTCCAGCGCGCACACCGTCCCCAGGATGATCGCCGCGAAGCCCAGCATCGGGTTGCCGCTGGCGGAGGTCGCGATGATGTACATGACGGTCGAGATCACCACCGGTGCCCGGCCTCCGAGCGCGGTGTACAGCGAGCCGCGGAAGAACAGTTCCTCGGCGACTCCGTTCACCAGGGTGATCACAACAACCAGCCACAGTGCGCCCTGGTTGGCGAAAACCAGCACCCGCGTGATGAATTCGGCGATGGGATCGATCTCGCGGGCGATCAGCGCCCCCACCACGAATGCCGCGCCGACGGCCGCACCGAGGCCGAGCCCGGTGAGCACCGGACGTCGCACTTGGCCTCGCCAGTTGACCCCGCCCAGGTGCAGCGGACCGGATGCGAATGCTCCCCCGGCCCAGATCGCGGCCAGCAGGAAGGTCAGCCAGTAGAACGTCGGGTCACCCGGAGTCTGGTTCAGTGACAACGCCAGTGTCACCGCGCCGAGCACCAGCACCACCGCGACGATGATGCGCCGCTTGCGCACCACCGCAGGCGATTCCTCGTGTGGCGCAGCCACACTCGTGAGCACGCTGCGAATGTCGTCACGCAGGCTGGTGGCGGCGGTCATGCGGGTCCTGTCCTCGGCATCAGCTCCACCATCAGATCCAAACCGGTGCGCGCGACAGCCGCAAGGGGTTTCGGCACCAACGAGACCAGCGACAGAGCCGGCCGGGCGATCTCGGGAGGCAGGCCGCCGAGCACCCGGCGAAGCCGCAAGCGATCACCTCCGGCCCACGTGGCGTCGCTGTCAGCCAGATGGTGGGGGTCGGCCAGGAGGTCCACCGGCTTGGGCCGCGGCGAGGCCACCGAAGCGGCGATCGCGTCGTCGATGGCGGTCAGGCCCTCGGGCGGGTCGGGCACGATGTCACGCAACAGGCTGCCCGAGGCCGTCATGGGGTGGTCCAGCGAGGCGATCAGATCCACCGCCAGGCCGGTGGGCACCGGCACCACATTGCCGGCCACCCACGCCGTCAATGCCTTGGGGATCAGCGCCTCGTGCCAGCCGTTGAGCGGCAGACCGGCTCGGCGGCTGCCTGCGGCGTGTACGTAGCCACCGATCAGACCCCGGTAGGTGGTGGAGTTGGGGCCGGTGATGTCGTAGGCACCGGCCGGTACCGCATCGGAATCGGCCGCCGCCAGCAAGTAGTACAGGACGTCCCTGATCGAGATCGGATCGATGGCGTGGTCGGCCCACGAGGGCAACGGGATCAACGGAAGCCGGTCACCCACGTAGCGAACCATTTCGAACGACGTCGATCCGGCGCCGATGATGACCGCCGCCCCGAGCCACACCACCTCGGCTCCCCCGTCGATCTCGAGCGCCTCGGCCACCTCGGCGCGACTGGCCAGATGGTCGGACAGGGTGTCGTCGTCGGGCACGAATCCGCCCAGGTAGACAATGCGGCCGACGCGAGCCTTGCTGGCGGCCTGCCCCACATTGGCCGCCGCGCGGACGTCGCGCTCCCGGAAGTCGGGCTGTCCGATGCCGTGCACCAGGTAGTAGATGACGTCGACGGATCCGGCCTCGGCCAGCGCCAGAGCGGCGGAGTCTGACGAGTCGGCGTCCAGAGTGACGGCCGCGACCTGGTGGCGCCAGCCGAAAGCGGCCAGTTTGTCGATGTTGCGGGTGGCGACGACGACCTCGTGGCCTTCGGCCAGCAACGCCGCCACCAATCGGGATCCGATGTAGCCGGTGGCTCCGGTGACCAGGATGCGCATCGATTTCACGGTAGGTGATTACCCCGCCAGGCCCGCAGTTACCTCCGTGACCTCCAGCACTACGGCCGGGCCGCTCTCCCCGCCGCGGTCGCACCCTCTGCGTCCCGGTAGACGTCGATACGTTGCTGGTACTGGGCGGCGGCATGCCGGTTGCCGGCAATCTCGGCGTCGGTGAGCTCACGCACCACCCGTCCGGGCACGCCGGTCACCAATGAGCGTTTCGGGATCACCATGCCCTGCCGAACCACCGCCCCGGCGCCGATGATGGATTCGCCGCCAACGACAGCTCCGTTGAGCACGATGGCGCCCATCCCGACGAGGGCATGGTCCTCGATGGTGCAGCCATGCAGCACCACGTTGTGCCCGACGCTGACGCCCGTGCCGACAACACAGGGGAAGTCGGGGTCGACGTGCACGCAGGCGCCGTCCTGGATGTTGCTGCCGAGGCCGATCTCGATGGACTCGTTTTCGGCGCGCAGCGTCGCGGAGTACCAGATGCTCGCTTGCGCTGCGATTGTGACGTTGCCGACGATGCTCGCGTTCGGTGCCGCCCACGAATCTGGATGCAGCTGTGGTGTTCGACCGGCAACGGTGACGATGAGCGCCATGCTGGGATCCTAGAGGGCGGGCAGAGCCGGCCGACCTCCGGAGTCCTAGGGTGCGCGGCGCACGAACACCCCCGCTTTCACAGCGGCCATGGCGGCGGCGACGCTGCGGTCGGCATCAGCTCGCGTCAATCGTGTTGTGGTGGTGAGGAACTGGTAGTACAACGGCGCCGAGACGTAGCGGATGACCTCGGCGCCGTCGGTGCCCTCCGGGGCGTCTCCGCGGGCCACGGCGTCAGCCACCATCGGCGACAGTTCCCGCAACCGGGTGTCGTAGAAGTTCGCCAACGCCTCCGCGGTGTCGGCGTTGCAGGTGGCCGCGGCGATGATCGCCTTGAACAGCGGCCCCTGCCGCGGGTCGGCGAACGTACGTCGGATCAGGTGGGCACTGGTCAGCAGGTCACCTCGCAGAGTGCCGGTGTGCGAACGAGGTGTCGACGTGTCCGCCATGTCGGCCAGCAGGTCGGCCACCAGGGCCGGCACGGTCCCCCACCGCCGGTACACGGTGGACTTCCCGACGCCGGCAAGTTCGGCGACGGCACTGAGCTCCACACCCGACAACCCGTTGTCCACGAGCAGGTCGCCCGTGGCGCGCAGCACGGCATCGCGTACTGCGGCGGTGCGGCCGCCGGGACGTGTTGACACAGCATCATCTTAACGGGACTCCAGTTTCATTAGTGTGCTACCTTGACTAAAGAGACTGAAGTCCCGTTAAGGAGTGGATGGATGGAATATCGACACGTAGGCAACTCCGGCCTGGTGGTATCCGAATTGAGCTTCGGCGCAGCCACATTCGGAGGATCGGGCGATTTCTTCAAAGCCTGGGGCGACACCGGCGTGAACGAGGCTCGAACCATGGTGGACCTGTGCCTGGATGCCGGGATCACCCTGTTCGACACCGCCGACGTCTACTCCGACGGCGCGTCCGAAGAAGTCCTGGGCGCCGCGCTGCAAGGCCGCCGCGACCGCGTGCTGATCTCCACCAAGGCCGGCCTGCCGATGGGCGAGGGTCCCGGCGACTGGGGAACGTCCAGATCGCGGCTGATCTCTGGAGTGGACGCCGCACTGACCCGGCTGCAGACCGATCGGATCGACCTGTTCCAACTGCACGCCTACGACGCACACACCCCCATCGACGAAGTGCTCGACACCCTGGATGGCCTTGTCGCCCAAGGCAAGGTCCGCTACACCGGTGTGTCCAACTTCAGCGGCTGGCAGCTGGCCAAGTCACTGGCGTACTCCGATGCGGCACACCGCACCCGCTACGTCGCCCACCAGGTCTACTACTCACTGCTCGGCCGCGACTACGAGTGGGAGTTGATGCCACTCGGCCTCGACGAGGGCGTCGGCGCACTGGTCTGGAGCCCGCTCGGTTGGGGCAGACTGACCGGCAAGATCCGCCGCGGTGCCCCTCTTCCTGAGCGCACCCGTCTGCACACAACGGCCGACGCCGGGCCTCCGGTCGACGACGAGATGCTCTACGACGTCGTAGACGAACTGGAGGCCATCGCCGGCGAGACCGGCAAGACCGTTCCACAGGTCGCGCTGAACTGGCTGCTGCGACGGCCTACCGTGTCGTCGGTGATCGTCGGCGCCCGCAACGCCGAACAGTTGCGCGACAACCTCGGCGCTGTCGGCTGGGAGCTCGACGAGCAGCAGATCGCGCGCCTCGATGCGGTCAGCGTCAAAGACGCTCCCTATCCCTACTTTCCGTACTTCCGGCAGGAGGGCATCGCCCGGCTGAACCCACCGCTGTTCGCCTAGGTTGATCGACGGCCCAGGGGGCCGAGGATTCCCACAGTGACACCCAGTCACTCAGGGGCGGAGACTGGGCTCGAATTCCGCCATCGGGTGAACGCGCGTCACTTCTGGGCGACCCGGGCTCCGTCGTCGCCCGGCTCAGGTCAGCGGCCCTGGAACACCTTGCGGTAGCTCGACGGTGACATGCCCAGGCCGCGGCGCAGGTGATGCCGCAGATTCGCACCAGTGCCCAGGCCGGCCTGCCGGGCGACCTCGTCAACGGATAAGTCGTGCTGCTCCAACATCTCTCGCGCGCGGTCCAGCCGACGAGCCCGTACCCACGCGCCCGGGGACTCTCCCGTCTCCTCGCGGAACCGGCGGATGAAGGTGCGCGGGCTCATCCCGGCGTGACGGGCCAACTGCTCGATGCTCAGCGACTCCCGCAGGTTCTGTACGGCCCACGCGCGCGCAGCAGCCGTGGACGCCGAGTCCTCGTCGGGGAGATGCCGGTCGATGAACTGCGCCTGACCACCCTCTCGCCACGGCGGCACCACGCAGTAGCGGGCCACGGCGTTGGCCACCTGCGCGCCGTGGTCGCGGCGGATCAGGTGCAGGCACAAGTCCACCCCTGCGGCCAACCCGGCCGAGGTCAGCAGGTCGCCGTCGTCGACGAACAGTACGTTCTCGTCCAGCTGCACCCGCGGATGCAGCGCGCGCATGTCCTCGGCGAACCGCCAGTGCGTGGTGGCCGGACGATCGTCCAGCAGACCGGCTGCTGCCAGCACAAAGGCGCCGGTGCAGATGGACACGATGCGAGCGCCCGGTTTGATCGTGGCCAGCGCAGCCGTGACCTCGGGCTCAAGGACCCCGCGAAGGCGAGCCGGGGCGTATCGCGTGCCGGGCACAACCACGGTGTCGGCACTGCTCAGCGCGTGCGCCCCGGCCTGCGGAACCATGGCGAAACCATTGGTGGACGGCACCGGATCAGCGGTGACACCGCAGGTCACGACGTCGTAGAGCGGGTCACCATTGGCGTCGACGGCCGCTCCGAACAGCAGCGGCGCGATGGTCGCGTCGAATCCCACGACGGGGCCGAGAAGGAACACGACAACGCGGTGCATGACCCCGATGATGGCACGTTTTTGACGAATATCGGCATTCTTGCCACTAGTCACCCGTGCCGACGTCCGCGATAGTCGTTCGGTGACCGTTACCCGCGCCCCACAGACCCGCCTGCACTGGGCATGGGTGGTGGCCGCCGTCAGCTTTGTGGCACTGCTGGGCGCCGCCGGCTTCCGTTCCGTACCCGGCGTGATGATGAACCCGCTGCACCACGAGTTCGGTTGGTCGCACGGCACCGTCGGACTGGCGATGTCGGTGAACATGACGCTGTTCGGGTTGACGGCTCCCTTCGCGGCCGCGCTGATGGACCGGTTCGGCATCCGCCCGGTGCTGGCCGCCGCGCTGGGCCTGATCGCCACCGGCAGCGCACTGAGCGTGACCATGACGGCCAGCTGGCAGCTGGTGCTGCTGTGGGGTGTGCTGGTCGGCACGGGCACCGGCGCCATCTCGATGGGATTCGTCGCGACCATCGCGACCCGCTGGTTCGAGGCACAACGTGGCTTGGTCACCGGGGTGCTGACCGCGGCCAGTGCCACGGGCCAGTTGATCTTCCTGCCCGTCGTCGCCGCCGTCACCACAGCACACGGTTGGCGCTGGGCGTCGATCATCGTCGCCGCGGCCGCTCTGGCGGTGGTGCCGCTGGTGTTGGTGTTCATGCGGAACTGGCCGCGGGACGTGGGCTTACTGCCCTACGGCGCCACCGAGACCGTCGACACCCCCAAGCCACCGGGCAGCAGTTTCGGTGCCGCGTTCTCGGGACTGGTCCTCGGGGCAAGGGTGCCGGCGTTCTGGTTGCTGGCAGGAAGTTTCGCGATCTGCGGCATGACCACCAACGGTCTGATCGGCACCCACTTCATCCCCGCCGCCAACGACCACGGCATGCCGACCACGGTGGCCGCCGGACTGCTGGCCGTCGTCGGCGTCCTGGACGTCGCGGGCACGGTCTTCTCGGGCTGGCTCACCGACCGGGTGGATCCGCGGGTGCTGCTGGTCATCTACTACCTGGGTCGCGGTTTGTCGTTGGTGGCGCTGCCGGCGCTGCTCTCCCCCCACGCCGAAGCCGGCACCTGGGTGTTCATCGTCTTCTACGGGCTGGACTGGGTGGCCACCGTGCCGCCGACAATCGCCCTGTGCCGCAATTACTTCGGTACCAAGGCTCCGATCGTGTTCGGCTGGGTCTTCGCCTCACACCAATTGGGAGCAGCAGTGGCCGCCGCCGGCGCCGGCTGGATCCGGGACCTACAGGGCGAGTACGACCTGGCGTTCTACCTGGCCGCGGGACTGTGTGTGGTGGCCGCGCTGATGTGCCTGTCGGTCCGCAAGGTTCAGCCCTTGCGATAGACGATCATCTCCCGCGACAGCACCCGTCGCAGGCGCGGTTCACGACTGCACGCCACAGCGAACACCGTCAGGAGGATCCACATGGTGACGGCACTGATCAGCACCAGCGCGAACGCCGCCCAGGCGCCGCCTGCGATCTCTTCGGAAGCCTTGTACCTGGCCCAGAGTCGCCAGTAGATCATCAGGTTCACCGTCAGGCCCACGCCGTAGGAAATTGCGAACGAGAACAGGAACGGCTTCCAGGTGCCGTCGTGCAATCGGGCCGAAATCGGTTCGTGCCGAAGCGGATACACCACCGACAGCACGTTGCCCACACCCAGCCAGATGAACACCATGGTGACCAGTTGGTCGATCAGCGCCACCGGGTTGCCCCCGTCGGCCACCGTCAGCACCACGATCACCGGCAGAGCGGCCAGCGTGACCATGACCGCCATCGCCAGGTTCTTCGCAATCAGGATGCGCCACAACCGTTCTCCGCTGCCCAGCTGTGCTCGTACCCGGTTCGCCTCGAAGCAGAGTGCATTGGTGCACACCACGCTGCCGACCACGGCCGAGAACAGATACAGCGTCAGCCGGCCGGCGTCGTCGTAGCGGGCCACTCCGGTGAAGTGGTAGAAGACCACCAGGCTCAGAGCGATCGCCAAGGTGATGACCAATCGCAGCAGGATCGGGCGACTGGTCCAGACATGTCGGATCTCCGTGCCGATACGGCTGGTCAGTGCGCGCAACCGCGGCCCGAGATCGGCAAAGACCGAACGGCGCGTGGTGTCGTGACGGCCGCTGAGCTGTTGGGCGCGACAGACCGCCAGCACCGCTTCGGCGACAGCTCTACGGGCCAGGCCCACCGCCAGCGCCGCGTCGGCCTCGGCATGCTCGGGCGCCGAGGGGTCTCGGGTCAACGCCGCGAGACGTTCCTGCTCCCGGGCGCGGGTCTGCCAGCCCGGTGACCCGCCGACCGCCGCGATGTCAGTCGACGGCGCGACAGTCAACTCGGTGGCCGCGACCGCCGCCAGCCGCTGCAGGGCGCCTTCGTCCGACCAGGCCGCGGCAGCGCTTGCTGCGTCGACCTGTGTCAGCAACTGCGCCAGTTCCCGAAGCTCATCGACGGCAGAGTTGGGGTGCGCGCTCACGCATGTTACTGAACCACACCACGACTGACCTGGTGCTTTTGAGCGACTGTCACCGTGAGATTACGATTTGACCAGGCTTGATGCGGATCGCGTCGCGTCTCGCCGACCGGATAAGACACAGCTTCTGTGCGTAACGGCCGACTGAGATACAACGACGTATGGCTGATGACGAAAAGAGGCGAGAGGAGCCCCATCAACGTGACGACTCGCACCAAATCCCTGGGCCTTGCCGCGGCGGTGACTGCCATAGCCCTGTCCATCCCGACCGCGGTGAATGCGTTCGCCGAGCCGACACCCACCCCGAAGCCGACGCCGCCGCCGTTCGGCGCACTGAGCACCAACGCCCCTGAACCGCAGGGGCCGGAGTGCGGCACCTACAAGGAAACCCTGCCCAGCGGGTCGTTCGCCGGTACGTCGGCGCTCACTGCGTCCGCGGCCATCGCCTCGATCCCCGAGCTGAGCACCTTCAGCCAGGCCATCTCCGGTCAGGTGAACCCTGCGGTGAACCTGGCGGGCGTGTTGGACAACGGACCGTACAACGTCTTCGCTCCCACCAACGAGGCCTTCGCGAAGATGGAGCCCGGTGAACTGGAGCTGCTGAAGTCCAATCCCGAAGAGCTGACCAGCGTGCTGTACTACCACATGGCGCTGGGCTACCTGGGGCCCGACATCATCAAGGGCAAGCTCACCTCGCAGCAGGGCTCGCAGCTCACCGTCACCGGCAGCGGCGGCGATATCAAGGTCGACGACGTGGCCAAGGTGGTGTGCGGCGGCATCACCGCACAGAGCGCCAAGATCTACATGATCGACACTGTGCTGAACCCGGCCGAGTCCCTGCCCGGCACCGCGACCACCACGACGTCGCCGACGGAGACCGCCACCTCGCCGACGGAGACCAGCTCCACCGAGACCACCGAGCCTGCGCCGGTCCCGACTGAGAGCCTGCCCGCCGAGGCGACGGCAACCACCGTCCCGGTAGCCCCGGCCTAGTTACGCCGAGCAGACACAAACTCGAGCCCGCAGTCGCGAAATCGCTCGAGTTTGTGTCTGCTCGCGGTGTCTAACGCGCCTTCCAGACCGGCTGGCGCTTCTCCGCAAATGCCAGCGGTCCTTCCTTGGCGTCCTCGGAGCGGAACACTCCCACCATCTCCTTCATGGTGCGTGACCACCCGTCCTTCTCACCGGTGACGACGCCGTCGTCGACGCCGTAGGCCACCCGCTTGCTGGCCTGGACGGCCAGTGGCGCGTTGCCGGCGATCCGCTCGGCCAGGGCGACCGCGGCGTCGACCACGGTTCCGTCAGGCACCACCTGGTTGATCAGACCCCACTTCAGCGCGTCGGCCGCCGTCATCGGTTCACCGGTCAGGATCAGCTCCAGGCCCACCTTGCGAGGCAACTGGTCCACGATCCGGAACACCCCACCGGCGGCGGCGATCAGCCCCCGCTTGACCTCGGGCAGCCCGAACTTCGCCCGTTCCTCGGCGATCACCAGGTCGCTGGCCAGGGCCAGTTCGGTGCCGCCGCCCAGCGCGGTGCCGTTGACGGCGGCGATGGTCGGCTTGTCGATGAAATGGCTGACGTACCCGGCGAAACCGTATTCGGGATGCTCAGGGTGAAAGAGGTTCTCCCGCCGCGAGATCGCCTTGAGGTCCGCCCCGGCGCAGAACGACTTGTCACCGGATCCGGTGATCACCACCACCCGCACGTCGGGATCGGCCTGCGCGGCGGCCAGTGCGTCACCGACGGCCGTGCTCACCGCAGCATTGACGGCGTTGCGGGCCTCGGGCCGGTTGAGCGTGATGATCAGGACATTGCCGCGCCGCTCGGTCAATGCAGCCGGTGCCTCCAGCTGGGTCACAGCAGCTCGAGGATGGTCGCGTTGGCCTGGCCGCCACCTTCACACATGGTCTGCAGCCCGTACTGAATTCCCTTGTCCCGCATGTGGTACAGCATGGTGGTCATGATGCGGGCGCCGGAGCCGCCGAGCGGGTGGCCCAGCGCGATGGCCCCGCCATTGGGGTTCAGCTTCTTTTCGTCGGCGCCGATGTCCTTGAGCCACGCCATCGGTACCGGCGCGAAGGCCTCGTTGACCTCGAACACGCCGATCTCGTCGAGCGACAGCCCGGAACGCTGCAGCGCCTTCTGGGTGGCGGGAATGGGGGCGGTCAGCATGATCACCGGGTCCGCGCCGGCCAGCACCGCGGTGTGCACCTTGGCAAGAGGCTTCAGGCCCAGCGACTTCGCCTTCTCCGCGGACATGAACAGCAGCGCGGCCGAGCCGTCGGAGATCTGCGAGGAGTTGCCGGCATGGATCACGCCGTCCTCTTTGAAGGCGGGCTTGATACCGGCGAGCTTCTCCACCGAACCCCCGCGGCGGATGCCCTCGTCCTTGGTGATCGCGATGTCGTTGCCGTCGGCGTCCTTGGTTTTGATCCCCACTATCTGGTCGTCGAACGCACCGGAGTCCTGTGCTGCAGCCGCCTTTTCGTGAGATCCGAGGGAGAACTGATCCAGCATGGTCCGATCCAGGCCCCATTGCGAAGCAATCATCTCGGCACCGATGCCCTGGTTCGGGGTCTGGCTGTAGCGGGCCCGGAACGCGTCGGGGTAGGGATGGCCACCGTTGGCCAGCGAGGAGCCCATCGGGGTGCGCGACATCGACTCCACACCGCCGGCGACCACCACGTCGTAGTGACCGGCCACCACGCCTGCCGCCGCGAAGTGCACCGACTGCTGACTGGAGCCGCACTGGCGATCCACCGTCACGCCGGGCACCGTCTCGGGCCAACCCGCCGCCAACACTGCGGTGCGCGCGATGTCGAGGGCCTGTTCACCGGCCTGCATGACACAGCCCCAGATGACGTCCTCCACGATCCCGGGGTCTACACCTGCGCGCTCCACCAGGCCATTGAGGACCTGCGCCGACAGCTCGCCCGGGTGCACTCCGGACAGACCACCGTTGCGCTTACCGACCGGGGACCGCACTGCCTCGACAATCACGGCTTCAGCCATGGACCTTCCCTCCAGATCTCGTAGTACGCCCAACCGGTTAGTTGGTTGCCTGCATCGTTCATAACACCTCGTGCGGGCACTCGGAACATGTGGGGCGGAATTTCTGGCCCGCTGCCGAGGGTTGGACACTGACAGACCAAGCCAGCGGGTCGGTCACCGACGCGGCGACAAAGGAGCCGGGCAGGGGGTAACACCCAGCCCAGAGAAGGGCACAGGGCCGGCCTCCAGATCGAGGAGGATCATGTCTGCCATCACCATCATCGGAGGCCACGGCAAGGTGGCGCTGCGTCTGGCGCGCATCCTGAGCGCCGACGGTCAGCAAGTCTCGTCGGTGTTCCGCAACCCCGACCATGCCGACGAGGTGGCCGCCACCGGCGCCAAGCCTGTCGTGGCCGATATCGAGAACCTCGACACCGCCGCTCTCACCGCCTTGCTGCAGGGCCAGGATGCCGTGGTGTTCTCCGCGGGCGCCGGCGGCGGCAACCCCGAGCGGACCTACGCCGTGGACCGCGATGCCGCCATCAGGGTGATGGATGCCGCCGGCCAAGCCGACACCAAGCGATTCGTGATGGTGTCCTACTTCGGCGCGGGCCCCAACCATGGTGTACCGGAATCGAATTCGTTCTATCACTATGCCGAGGCCAAGGCCGCCGCCGATGCCTACCTGCGGAAGACCGATCTCGACTGGACCATCCTGGGCCCCGGCACCCTCACCCTCGACCCGGGAACCGGGCGCATCGCCATCAACCAGGCCGGGTCGGTACCCCGTGACGATGTCGCCGCTGTGGCGGCGGCAACACTGGCCGACGACTCCACCATCAAGCGCACCATCGAGTTCAGCAGCGGTGACACTCCGATCGCCG
Organism: Mycobacterium sp. MS1601; assembly: GCF_001984215.1. NCBI lineage: Bacteria > Bacillati > Actinomycetota > Actinomycetes > Mycobacteriales > Mycobacteriaceae > Mycobacterium > Mycobacterium sp. MS1601. The sequence continues at coordinate 3,702,699 of NZ_CP019420.1, read as the reverse complement.
AGGCCATCACGGCCTGACGGAGCTGCTCCTGGTGACGTGCACGGGAACGGTGTCGTCCCAGGGCTGACGGGTCACCATGTCGGCGACGTTGAGGTAGCCGGTTTCGAACTCGCCGGTGGCGGCGTCTACCAGCCGATAGTGCTGGGTCTGCTTGTGGATGGGTTGGGCGTCGAGCATGACTATGCGCACCTCGCCCGGCTCGAAGTGGCAGCGGGTTTGCAGTGCGGCCACCAGTTGTTCGTTGCTCATGTGCCCGTCGCCGAAGTTCCAGCCGATGGCCGTCGACACGATGCGCTCGCCGTCGGTCAGGGTGTAGTCGTCCTCGTTGTGCCCGGCCATCGCCCGGTGCGCCAGGGTGAACAGAGCCCGACCGTGAGTGTTGAAGGCGCGGAACGCATATCCCATGTACATCGGGATCTGCGCGGCCTCTTTGCTGCCGTAGAACTTCTCCAGCTGCGCGGCGGGCATGCTGGCGATGGCCACGATGCCCTGCGCGATCTTGGCATCGGCCGAAGGTTTGATACACCACAGGGAGGTATCCCAGTTGCCCGCGTAATAGCGCATGCCGGGCAGGAAGGACACCTTGCGCGGGAACAGGTTTCCGATGACGACGGTGCCTGCGACGACGACGAACAGCACGATGGGCAGTGGGCTCTGCAAGTCCCCCAGGCCGATGTCGGAGTGCCCGACGAACAATGCCAGCACCGAGAACATCATGAACACATTCCATTCCAGCGGCACTCCCATCGGGATGGAACTCAGGATGCCGAAGTGAAAGCACAGCATGATGAACGCCGCGATGGCCGTGGGCCAGCCACCGTGGGAGAAGAACAGCACCAGCGGTACCAGGCCCTCGATGGCCGTGGAGAAATGCGCCAGGAAGCGTGACCGCCAGCCCGGGCGCAGATCGTCCGGAAAGTGTTCGAAGAAACCACGTTTGATGAAGCGCGGCCGAAACACCGGGTTGTTGCTCATCATTGTGGAGATGACGAACGGGAAGTGTTTGTTGAGTTTGGAGGTGGCAGCGCCAATCCAGATCACCAGGCACACCAGTTTGGCGGCAATGATCATGTCGACGACGTGAGAGCTGGCGAACAGGCACGCCACCGCCAGTGATCCGTAGACCTCCCCGCGTGCGGCCAGGAAGATCACCTTGTCGCGCAATCCGATCAGCGCCAGCAGACCCAGCACGGCCCACAGTTGCCAGGCGGGCAGCACACCGGCGCCTGGACCCACCCCGTCGGAGAACAGCGCGATCACCAAGACCACCAGCAGTGCGCCGTAGACCGCAGCGTCGAAGGGCGTGCGGTTGTCACCCTTGGTCAGCGGTATGCGGTTCGGCCACGGCGGCAGCCGGATGGTGCCTGGCCGCAGCCAGTACAGGATCGATCCCAGGGGCGGAAAGAAGCGGTTGTTCAGTGGGCCGAATCCGCAGCCGAGGCCGACGACCTCGAACAACATGGTGTACAACACCACTTTCTGGAACACGATGGGCTCGTTGAACCACTGTCCGACGTTGAAAAAACCGTCGATACCGCGGGTGGTGAGGACAACCAGCCAGGCCCCCAGGACGTAGGCCAGGATCTTGACCACGTAGAACAGATGCAGCGCCACCGGGGTGCCGAAGCCGACCTCGGCCCAGTGCCGGGCCATCGGCACGATCTTCTCCGCTCGCGTCCCCTTGCTCCACTGCTCGAAATCGATCTGGGGGGTGGTCTGCTTGAGAAATCCCATGCCAGTCAGATTAGAACGTGTTCTAGTCCGGTGGAATCAGTTCTTCGGAACAGTTCTCGGCATCCATCAGCGCGCGACGGTCATCACCCTGCTGGTTGTGACGCTGCGCGGGTTCATCGTGATGCGGGTGGCCTCGGTTTCAGATCCGGGCGTTCGCGCAGGCATCGGGGCCGACGAAGACGACGACGTTGTTTCCCCCGCCCTGCGTGCTGGGGAACATCAGACCATCGACATGTGTGGGGAACGCGTAGCGCACGTACTCGGTGAACACCTGCGTGGCCACGTAGTCGATGTGCTCGCGGCCGTCGAGTTCGACGGGCAGGGTGACGTCGGAAACGAACTGCTGCAGGAACCGCAGTCCGCAGTACTGCAGCCTGCTGGCGGCGTCGAAGATGCTGATGCCCGCGGGGCTCATCCGGTTGGCCGCCGCGCGGCTGGCAGGCGGCGAGCCCAGATCGGCTGCGTGCACCCATTGCGCCGCTTCGCCTTTCGACAGTGCCATCCGTGCCCGGTACAGCGGGACAGGACACGGCACCGGCCAGACTTCCGGGGTGTGCTACCCGACGTCGGACACCACCTGCAGCAGTTGATCGGCGGTCATGTCGCCGGACCCGGTGGAACTGGTGGCGAAGAAGTAACGTGCCATGCCGAGGTGGGGCTCAGATACGCGGCTACGTCCGCGGTGAGGTCAGGCTGTGAAATGCCTGCAGCAGACGAGATTTCGTCGGCGACGGTGCGTGCCGCGACCGTACCGGAGTTGGTTGCCGCCAGGAAGTGCAGGTCGACGCCCGCCATGAACGCTGCCATGAAGACCTCGAATGTCACCGCGATGGGGTGGACGCCTGCGTCGGTGGGGTCCAGTAGTGGCACCACGTCTCGGTCGCATTGTGCGTGATGTGGTTGCGCAGAACGGAGTCCGCGACGTGGGATGGACACACAGCGGTCAACATTCGACGGACACCTGCCCGTCAGAGACTACGTCTCAGCCCAGTGCGCGTTCCAGACGGTCGACATAGTCGTCGATATCGCCTGCAGATTCGGCGGCATGCACGCTCACGGCCACGGTATCCCCGAGGCCGTGCACACCGTGCACCAACGACATCATCGGCGACAGTGCCGGGTAGCCGGTGGTGAACAGCACCGGGGCCGCCCCGAAGTACAGGTCGGCGGGCCCGCGGTTGACGCTGGTGACCACCGTGTTTCCGGTCACCACCGGCGAGCGGGCCGTCGCATCGAACTGATGGACACCCCACCGCAGCAGTGGTGCCGGTACCGCGGCGAAAGACCGTCGTGCAGCCACTGCTGCCGGATGCTCGCCACGGGTTCTGGCGGCAGCCAGGTCGGCGGCGATCAGCTCCATGCGGTCTGCCACACCCGGGTAGAGGCCAACCCCGACATTACGGAAGTGGTTGTGCGCAAGGCGGATACCGCTGTGCGCCATCGGCACTTCGGCGGCCAGCTGCGACACGTCGGCACCGCGCTCACCGAGATAGTCGGCGAGAGCAGTGCCGACCGCGGCCAGGGCAGCGACGGTGACGGTGGGTCCGTCGAGCGCGGCGCGGGGCCGAAGGAGAGTGCGCACCTGGCGACGTCCGGCAGGTGCGGCGTTGGTGAGCAGCGCCGGTCGCGGCGCCGGCGCGGCTGCCAGCAGCCCGGACTCGATATCGCTGAGCTGCTGGTTGTGGGTGCGCGCGGCGGTGACCGATCGGGCCAGCAGGCTGCCGCGGCGCGGAACGATGACGGGAGCCACCACCTGCGCCCGGCCGAACAACCAGCCCGCAAGAGCAGCACTGCGGGTCCCGTCGGCAAGGGCATGCGAAATCTGTAGCACCGCAACAGTGGCCGCACCTGACGCGCCCGGGACACCCTCGACAGGAGTGAACACGTGCAGCCGCCAGGCCGCAACGGTGGGGTGCAACTGATGCTCGGCGAGACCCGCTACACGGTCCAGACAGCCGCGCCAGTCCGCGGCGCCGTGCTCGGCAAACGCTGGCACATCGGCGAACACCCATCGAGGAAACCGGGCAGGGTGGTCGTCGAGAATCCGCAAGCGCAGGTCATGGCAGACCGCGGCCCGCCGCCTCACCTGCGCCAGCATCGGCTCGGCGGCGGGTGCGCCGTCGAACGCAAAAAGCAGGAACTGGTCGTTGGGGATCTTGGCCGACATCCAGTACGACTGGGCGTCGACCGCCGCAAGACGTGACACCGCTTAGCCGGCGGCGAATTCGACGATGTGCCGCGCCACTGTGTCCGGCTGCTCGAGCTGCAGGAAATGACCTGCAGCAGAGACAATCTCGGTACGGCTGCCGTCGGGAAGAATGCGCCGCACCCACTCGGTGTAGTCGGCGGAGGCGCAGCCGTCGTCGCGGCCGTGCAGGTAGAGAACAGGCACCCGGGGCGGCGAGAGCCAATGCCGGTGCAGTTCGGCATACCGCTGCGGCGGGGTGTAGTTGCGGATGGTCGCGCGGTACGGGCCCAGCGCAGCCCGCCAGCGTTCCCGCGCACCGATGGCTGTCAGCACGTGGCGCAGGTCCTCGTCCGCGGCATAACCGGGTGACCACTGCCGCCACAGCCGCGGTATGACCCAGTTGGCGGAGCGTTCCGGCAACCAGGACAATTGGAAGTACACGATGTACCAGCTGCGCGTGAACTGGCGAGGAAGTCCAGCCGCCAGTCGCAGCCGATGCGGGACCTGCGACAGCGGCTGGAACGATGCCGACGGTGGCACCGACATGATGACGGCCTTGCGGAAGGGACTGTCGGGCATCGCCGCCAGTCCGGTCGCGGCGATGGCACCCCAGTCGTGGCCGATCAGCAGGTCGTCGTCCCCACCACCGACGGCGTCGCGAACCCGCAGCGCGTCGTCCATCAAGGCACCCACGTGGTAGGCGCCGTCGACGGGGAAGCCCGACGGGGCGTACCCGCGCATCATCGGTGCCACCACTCGGTACCCGGCCGCCACCAGATGAGGTGCGAGCTTGCGCCAGCCGAACGCGGTGTCGGGAAAACCGTGCAGGCACAAAGCCACCGGGCCGCTGTCTGGCCCCCAGGTCAGTGCCTTGAGCGTCACGCCGGAAGCAGCGACGTCGATCCACCTGGAGTCAGCGGCCATCGAGGATCAGACCGGATCGAACTCGGAGATCAGCCAGCGGTCCCCCACCCGGTCCATCGTCACCTGCACGCTGGAGGTGGTGCCGGTCGGCGCATCGGAGCCCACCACCACGGTCTGGTTGACGAACACCAGCACCACGGCCTTGTTGGGTTCGGCGGACACCGAGGCCGCCGCGGGCACGGTGGCCACCGCCGAGATCTGTTTCTCCTTGGAACCCGGGATCACCACGTCGTTGATCAGCTGGGTGTAGGAGTCCCGGAACTCGCCGGTGAGCAGATCCCGCGCGGAGCCCAGGTCCTGTTCCACCGTGTCGGGTTTGTAGGACAGCAGTCTGACGGTGGCGTCCTTGGCGATCTGCACCGATTCGATGCGGACGACGTCGGCGTTGCGCACCGACGAGTCCTGCCATTTCAGGAAGCCCGCTGCAGCACCGAGGATCAGGGCCAGCGCGGGCAGCACGCCGAACGCAAGCACCCTGGGCCAGTTGATCCCGGCCTTCTGCGCGGCAGTCTCCGGTTGCTCGGAGGGCGGCACCTCCTCGACGGTGCTGTCGATCAACTCGTCGGAAGTGTCGGTGGTGTCGGTCGGCACGTCGGTGGTGTCCTCGGTGGTGGTCTCGGTCAGCTTGTCCTCTGAGGTCACGGCACAAACTCCACATTCGACACCTTGGTGTCCTCGCCCACCTTCTTGACCGAGATCCGCATCCGCCATGCTCGCGGTTCCTGTTCCGGCGCACCGACATTGGAGGTCCGCACCGTGATGGCCACCAGGACCTGCGCCCCGTCGGCGTCCTCGGACTCCAGGCCGGCCGAGGTGACCTCACCCACCGATGTCGACTGGGCTTGGCGGACCACATCCACGAACGGCTGGGTACGTGCGGAGAAGTCGTCGTAGAACGAGTCGGTGGCCGAGTCCAGGATGCGTTGCACGTCGGCGTCCACCGTTGCGAAGTTGATGGTGGTCAGGTTCAGTGCGGCCTGCCTGCCCACCTGGAGGAAGACACTGCGTTGCTCGGCGAGCTGTTTGGACTCGACAGAGCGGTATCCCAGCCAGCCCACCGTGCCGCCGAGCACCAGTACCACCACCACGCCGATGATCACCGCCAGCTTCACCGGCGACATCGGCTCCTTGACCGGGGCCGGGGTCTCCTCCGGGAAGTCCTCGGCTTCCGCATCGTCAGCGGTGTCCTCGTTCTCGTCCTCAACCTCGGTGGAGTCGGAGTCCGTCACGTCCTGTGCGTCGTCGTCTCGAGGCGATTCCGTCGCACCCTCAGGGGTCTCGTCGGCCTCGGGGGTCTCCGACTCCTCGGATTCCCCCTTCAGCTTCCCTTCGGGGGCAGCAGCATCGTCTGCCATGTTTGCTCCTCTGCGGCACCGCGGGCCAAATCGGCTTGCTTGTACACATGCCCGTCGGGTCCAACGTACGTGCCGGTGCTCGGGTCGTATTCGGCGGCCGCGATGGGCGGCGGAGCCGGGGCGGGCGGCGGCGGCGCTTCCGCAGGTGGCATGCCGGGCGGGACGTCCGGGATCGCCTGACCCGAGTTGGTCGCGTTCGGATCACCCTTCCAGTTGAAGCCGTTGTTCAACGGGACGTAAACCTCGTCGCTCTCGCACTCACGCACGGACGCCGCACGTTTGCCAGGCACCGTCACACACGGCACGTTGCGGGCACCGCGGACATTGAACGACGAGTCCTGCGGAATCCGGCAGTACAGGTTGCCTGCCACCCGGTCGGGCGAGTCCACCGCGGCGGGCGGGCGCTGCTGCTGAGGCGGTAGGAAGCCGGTGGTGCATGGCGGCGGCAGGTTGAGGTTCAGGTTGAAGCTGAGGTACGCGCCCTTGTAGTCCTGCTTGGTGTGCCGATTGGCCACACCGGTGGCCGAGGTGACGGCGGCACCCTGCGGCAGCAGCACCAGCAGTTGTTCCAGGTTGGGCTGGTAGGTGATGGCCACTTCACCCACGCTCACCAAGTTGGCCAGCAGCACCGGCAGTGTCGGCTGCAACCGGTCGAACAGTGCGCGCACCTCGTCGGCGGCACCCGAGCCCTCGACCAGCACCCCGCGCACCGCCGGATCCTGGTCACGCAGTTGGCTGCTGATGGTGTCCAGGTGCGCCGCCCAGGCACCGATGGAGTCCGCGGTGTCGGTCTGAGAATCGAGCACCGGCTGCGACTGGTCGATCAGCGTGGTCAGCTCGTCGAGATTGGCGCGACTGTCGATCGCCAAAGCCGTTGAGCCCTTGACAAACCGAGAGATCTCAGGGCCCAGGCCGCCAATCGCGATGTACGCCTCGTCGATGGCCGTGGTCAAGTTGTCGTTCGGAATCGCCTGCAGGCCACGGTTTGTCGCATCCAACAGGGTGTTGACATCGGTGGGCACGGTGGTGCGGTTCATCGGGATCACATCGCCGTCGGCCAGGTCCGGGCCGTCACCGCTACGCGGCAGCAGCACGATGTACTGCTCACCCACTGCCGACTGACTGTGCACCTCGGCGTCGAGGTCGGCGGGGATCTTCTGGTTGGAACGCAGCACCAACGTCGCTTCCACCCCGTCGTCGCTGAGCCTCACATCCTCGATGCGTCCCACCTCGGTACCGCGGTAGGTGACGTTGCCGCGCTGGTAGATGCCGGCAGCTTCGGGCAACTCGATGGTGACCCGGTACTCCCCGACTCCGAACAGCATTGCGGGCAGGTTGATGAAGTTGAAGATCATCACCGCGCCCGCCGTCACGGCGATCAGGATGAAGATGACCAGCTGTGTCAGGATCTTCTTGCTCAGATGCATGTCAGCGCCCCTGGTCCCAGCGGTACGGAACAATCAGCGGGTTGGCTCGCGTGTACGGGCTGGGCAGCTGACCGATGGTGCGGCCCCACTGCAGTTCCAACTCGGTCAGGTCGCCCTCCCACCGGGTTCCGGTGAAAAAGCCGCTGTCGATGCGGCTCAGCGTCAGGTCGAACACCAGGCTCAGGTTGCCGTAGTCGCCGCGCATCCAGTTGCTGATCGTCTCCTTCGGCCACGGGAACGTCGGGAAGAAGCTCAACGACCGGGTCAGAGCCGGACCCGCGTCGGCCAGCGACTGCAGCACCGGGCCCAGATCCTTGAGTTCCTGGACCAGTGCCTCACGAGTCTGGTTGGCCGAATCCGCGGCGAAGGCACTGAACTTGCCCAGCTGTACCAACGCCTCGGACAGCTGCTCGCGCTGGTCCTTGAGCACCTCGAGGGCGTCCGGGATGGTGCGCAGCGCCTGGTCCACCACCGGCTTCTGCTCGGCGAACTGCCCCACCAGATTGTTCAGACTCTCGGCGGCCGCGATGATGTCGTTCTTCTGGTCGTTGTTGTACTGGATGAACTTGTCGAGTTGCTCGATCAACGAGCGCAGGTCGCCTTCGCGGCCGGCGAACGCGGTGCTGAGCTCCAGCGTGATGTCCTGCACCTGGGAGATGCCGCCACCGTTGAGAATCAGCGACACCGCGGCCAGCGTCTGTTCCGTGGTGGGGTAGGCACCCGAGGACGACAGCGGGATCACCGAACCCTGCACCAGACGGCCTTCCGGCGCAACGTCTTTCGGCGGAGCCAACTCGATGTGCAGGGAGCCCAGCAGGCTGGTCTGCCCCACTGTGGCGGTGGCGTTGGCAGGCAGTTGCACGTCACCGTTGAGCGTCATGGTCACCAATGCATTCCAGCCCTGGCGTTCGATCTTGCTGACATTGCCCACGGTGACGTCACCGACGCGCACCCGCGAGTTCTGTTCGATGTTGTCGACGTCGGGCATCTGCGCGGTGATGGTGAACGCACCGGGCCCCGCCCCCTCGGTGCCCGGCAGCGGCAGCGAGTTCAGTCCCGTCCAGCCACCACAACCCGACAGAACCACGGCGCCTGCGGACGCGGTCACCACTGCGAGGACACGTTTCACGATCCACCTCCCGGAACCATCAGGCCCGGCAGACCGGCGGCGGGATCGGTGGGCACGGCCTCTGCCGCCAACGGCGAGGCAGGCGCAGGAGGTGGTGGAGGTGCGGCAGCCTCGGCCGGCAATGGAGACGCCGGAGCGGGTGGGGCGGGCGGCGTCGGAGGAATGTAGTCCGGCCGCAGCCAGTCCTCGCTGTAGGTCACCTCGTTGGGGCGGGCCTGTGTGCCGACGAACAGGTTCTGCCCGATCGGCAGGAAGTTGTACTGCCGGTTCTTCACAATCGGGGCGAGGTACTGCACACACAGTTTCGACGACTGCTCAGCACCCAGCCGTGACGCCGCCTGAATAGCGCCGCACAGGAACGAGATGGGGTTGGAGAAGTTGTTGATCGCCAGCACACTGGTGGCTGCGCCCTGAGCGGGCTGATAGATGTTGACGTAGTTCTGCAGGGTGTTCGGCGCGATGTGCAGCAGCTGCTCAACGTCGTCGAGGTTGTCGTTGAGGATCTGCGTCACCGATGCCAGCTTGTCGGTCGTGGTGCCCAGCGTTTCCCGGTTCTCGGCGACGAACGTCTGCACCTCTCCGACGGCGGTGTTGAGATCCCGGATGGCCGAAGCGATTTCGTCGGGATCGTCGGCCAGCAGGCCCGTGACGTCGGCGAGGTTCTGATTGAGCTGACGCATCAGGTCGGTGCTGGTTTGCAGCGCCGAGACCAGGATCGACAGGTTCTTGACGGTGGAGAAGATGTCGGTGGAGTGATCACCGAGCGCCGAGAACGCCTGCGACAGCTTGATCACGGTGTCGCGGATGTTGGCGCCCTGGCCGCGCAGGTTGTCAGCGGCGGTGTTGATGGCCGAGCCCAGCGTGCTGACACCTCCGGCCTCGGTGGGCTCCAGGGTGTCGGTCAGACGCTGCAACTGCTGGCGGAAGGTGTCGTACTCCACCGGCACTGCGGTGCGGTCCTGCGGAATCACCGCGCCGGACTCCATCACCGGGCCACCGGTGTAGGCCGGGGTCAGCTGGATGGCGCGTCCGGTGACCAGTGCAGGTGACAGGATGGCGGCCATGGCGTCGGCAGGCACGTCGTGGCTGCTGTCGTACCAGAACGAGATCTTGACGCGTTCGGGCTCGGGCTCGATCTTGTCGATCTTGCCGACCGTGACGCCGAGGATCTTCACGTCGTCGCCGACGAAGATGCCGTTGCTGTTGGCGAAGTAGCCCACCACATTCGTCCGGTTGGCGGGGCCGCCCGGTCGCAGCAGTACCGCGATACCGGCGACGAGGATCAGCACCATGACGATGCCGACACCGATTCTGGAGTTCCGGGAAAGGGTCACTGTCCACCTCCCGGGTTCGCCGGATCTGCCGGGCCGGGCACCTGACCGGGGGCCGGGATGACCACCGGTGCCACCGACGGAACCGGAGTGGTCGCGACACCCGGCGGGGCGGCGGCAGGCGGTCCTGGCGGCGGGCCACCAGGTGCAGGCGCAGGTCCCGGATCGCGGTACGGGTAGCAACCGGTGGGTCCGGGCAACGGGATGCCGGGTGGACCGCAGCCCTGGTCACCGGGGTTACCGGTGATGGCGTCGGGCAGGTTGAGCCGCGGGTCGCCGCCCTGGCCGGTGCGCGGGAACGGTACCGGTAGCGCGGGAGTGCCCGGCTGGCCGATCTGCGGATCAGTGAGTTCGGTGGGCAGCAAGGTGTTCGGGTCCAGACCGAGATCGGAGAAGGCCGCGTCGATGAACGGCTGGCTGAACTGGCCGGGGATCAGGTTCGCGATGTAGGACTTGAAGAACGGACCCGAGGCCACCGATTCACCCAGCGCCATGGCATAGGTGGAGAGCATGCCGATGGACTTGGCCACCCGGTCCTTGCGGTTCTCGATGGTGGCCAACACGCCGTTGAGCTTGTCCAGCGCGGGCCGCATGGTGGAGCGATTCTCGTCGATGAACCCGACCAGCTGCTGGCTCAACGCCGAGATGTTGTTCGAGATCTGGTCCAACGCGCTGCTCTGCGTTTGCAATTCGGCGAGCAGTGCGTTGGTGTTGGCGATCAGCGAGACCACCTGGTCACTGCGCTCGGCCAGCACGGTGGTGGCCTTGTTGGCATTGCCCAGCAGCTCCCGCAGCTGAGCGTCGCGGGCATTGAGTGTTTCGGAGAATCGGGCCACGCCTTCGACCGCGATCCGCAGGTCCGGCGGTGTCTGGGAGAAGGTCTCCGACAGCACCCGCAACGAATCCGAGAGCTGGTCGGTGTTCAGGCCACTGATGGTGGTGGTCAGGTCGCCCAGGGCGTCGGGCAGTTCGTAGGGCGGGGTGGTGCGCTCGGTCGGGATGGGGCCATCGAGCTGGCCGTCACCACGAGGGGTGACCTCCAGGAACTTCGAGCCCAGAACGCTTTTCGTCTTGATGGCCGCCTCGGCACGGTTGCCCAGGCGCACGTTGTCGTTGACGTTGAAGCTGATCAGCACTTGGGCGCCGTCCAGTTCGACCCCGGTGACCTGCCCCACCTGCAGCCCGGAGACCTGCACCGGCGAGCCACTGTCCAGGCCACCGGTCTCGGCGAAGTAGGCCGAGTACGACGTCGCGGAGTTGATCAACGGCAGCTTCTTGTAGTTGAGCGCCAGCAGCACGATCGCGACGATGGAGACGATGCCGACCAGGCCGATGACGAACGAATTGCGTTCAGCGAAGGGTTTCATCGCGGCGCGCACCTCCCGGTGCTCTGGCCGGCCACCTTCACATACACCGGCTGGCCTCCCTTGCCGTTGAGCTTGAGGGCGATATCGCACAGGTAGAAGCTGAAGAAGTCGCCGTACATGCCTTGGCGATTCAGGATCTGATACGCGTCCGGCAGAGTGTTGAGCACATTGTCGAAGTAGTCGTGATCGGCCAGCACGATGCCCGCGCTGCGATCGGTCTCGGTGACCACCTTCTTCAGCGGCGGCCGCGCTTGTGACAGCAGGGCGGTGATGGAGCCGGCGGCCTCGTTGGTGTAGGCCAGGCCGGTGGCGATGTCGTCCTTGCGCTCAGCCAGTCCGGCCACCAGTTCCGAGAGGGCAGTGACCGCCTTGCCGAACTGATCACTCTGTCCGGCAAGGGAACCCAGTGTGCTGTTGAGGTTGACGATCACCTCTCCGATGAGCTGGTCGCGATCGGCCAGGGTGTTGGTCAGCGAGGCGGTCTGCGACAGGAACGATCCGATGGTGGCGCCCTGGCCCTGCAGGGCGCTGATCAGTTGGCCGGTGAGCGCATTCACCTGGTCGGCGTTCAGCGCCTGGAACAGCGGCCGGAAACCGCCGATCAGCGCGTCGAGATCCAGTGCGGGTTCGGTCTGCGCCAGCGGGATGGTGTCGCCGGGGTTCAGTTTCCGTGTGCCGCCGGCACCTTCGACCAACTGCAGGTAGCGGCCGCCGATCAGGTCGTCGTAGCGGATCACCGCGCGGCTGCCCTCGGTGAGCACCACCGAGTCCTGGGCGCTGAACTCCACCAGCACCGTCGAGTCATCCCTGATGGCAAGGCTTTTCACCTTGCCCACCTCGACACCAGCGATCCGCACGAAGTCGTCGGCCTTCAGGCCGGTGACATTGCTGAACTCGGCGCGGTAGGTCTGCTCCTTGTCGAAACGCAGCTGTCCGAACACCGCGAACAGGGAGAACATACCCAACAAGCAGACAACCAGGAAGATGCCCAAGCGCCAGATGGCGCCTCCCAGGTTGTCTTTCACAGTTACCTCTCGCTGACGGAACGGACGGGTGGTCTAGGAGCCGGGGACGGCCGGATTCGGGGTCGGGACCGGCGGCAGCGGTGTGGGCGTCTGGCCCGGGGCCGGAACGAAGAAGGGCTCCGATCCCGGCGTCGGCCCGGGTGCCCGCGGCAGCCCCGGCGGCGGCGCAGGCGGCAGGTTGTTCCACAGCGGGGTGCCGTCCGGCGCGTACATCGGTGCGCCGTAAGGCCAGTCGCCAGGTTCGGGGATGACCTTGGGCGGGTTGCCGACGTTCGGCCCAGGCGCCGGGCCGCCGAACAGATTGCGCACGCTCGGCGGTTCGGGGATGCCTCGGGTGACCGGCAGGTAGTTCGCGTAGCCCGGGAAACCGATGCCGGGGTTGGGTCGGATGTCCACACCGCCGCCCCAGCCGGTGTTGGTGACCAGCGCCCGCACCGGCCAGTTCTGGTCCGGAATGGGCAGCGACCCACAACCGGGACGCCCGCCGGGACCGCCCTTGGCACCGATGATCGGCAGGTGGTCCGGGAAGCGGTACTGGTCGTCACCTGCCAGCGCCCCGCCGTCGACGATGAAGGACTTGCCGTTGCCTCCGGTCGCGTCGTAGGCGCCGTTGTCCAGCAACCACTTTGCGCCCACCAGCATGCAGGTGTACTCGGGGTTGTATTTGAACAGCAGGTTGGTGGTGGGCTCCAGGTTGTTGATGCCCTTGATCAGGTTCTCCTGGTTGGGCGCCAGCAGCGCTATACCACTGTTGGACAGCCCGATCACGTTGAGCAGCAAGGCGTCCAGCGGCTTGGCGTTCTCCACCACCGTCGTGCTGGTGACCGATGCCGCACTCAGCGTGGACAGGATGTCCTGCGCCGCACCGGCATAGGCATCACTGAAGCCGGCCAGCGCCTGCCAGTCCGCCCGGATGGTGTCGGCGCGCGGGTTGAGCGCCAGCAGCACCTGGTTGAAGTCGGTGGTGGCCTGCCCGATGCGCTCGCCCTGGCCTCGCACCCCTTCGGCCAGCGCGGAGATCACCGCGTTGAGCTTCATCGGGTCCACATGGTCGAGCACCCCGACGAGGTTCTGGAACACCGTGTTGACTTCGGTGGTGACATTGCGGGACTTGACCACCGCACCAGAGGCCAGCCGTTCGGAGCTGGGGTGCTCGGGGTAGATCAGGTCGACGAACTTGGCGCCGAAGACGGTGGTGGCGCGTATCTCGGCCTCGACGTTGGCCGGGATGTGCTGAATCTGGTCGGGATAGATCTCCAGCTTGAGGCTGACCGGTTCCGATCCGCCGGTGATCTGGCTGACCCGCCCTACCTGAACGCCGCGCATTTTGACCTTGCCGCCCGTCTCCATGACCAGACCGGCGCGATCGGAGGTGAGGGTGACGGGGACGTAGGTCTTGTAGGACCCCGAGAACAGGGCCGCGGTGCCGAACACCAACGCCGCGATCACGAGCAGCAGGATCGCCGTCCACCACCCGGGATGGAGTCCCCTGCCCTGTTCCTTCTCCGCGAAGTCCATGACGTGACCCCCGCCTATCCGGAGAGGTTGAAGTTGCCGGACTGGCCGTACACGGCCAGCGAGATCATGACGGTCACCAGCGCGGCGATGATGAGCGATGTCCGCACGGCACGGCCCACTGCCTCGCCCACTCCGGCGGGCCCGCCGGAGGCGGTGAAGCCGTAGTAGGTGTGCACCAGCATGATGACCAGGGCCATCACGATCGCCTGCAGGAACGACCAGATGAGGTCGACCGGGTTGAGGAACGTCCGGAAGTAGTGGTCGTAGACGCCGGTGGACTGGCCGTAGATGAAGGTGGTGCCCACGCGCGCGGCCAGGAAGCTCATCAGCACAGCCACGCAGTACAGCGGGATCACCACGACGACGCCGGCGATCACCCGCGCCGAAGCCAAGTACGCGATGGTGCGGATGCCGATCACCTCGAGAGCGTCGATCTCCTCGTTGATGCGCATGGCACCGAGTTGCGCGGTGGCGCCGGCGCCGATGGTGGCGGCCATGCCGACACCTGCGGTCAGCGGGGCGATCAGTCGGACGTTGAAGAAGGCCGACGCGAACCCGGTGAGCGCTTCTACACCGATGGTGGCGAACTGGTTGTAGCCCTGGACCGCGACCAGGGCGCCGGTGGACAGGGTGAGGAATCCGACGATGGCGATGGTGCCGCCGATGACAGCCAGCGCTCCCGCACCGAGTCCCATCTGGGCGATCAGCCGAATGATCTCCGTCTTGTAGTACAGAAATGCATCGACGATGCCCTTGAGGGTGTAGCCGTAGAACTTGGTCTGCAGACCGATGCGGTTCCAGCCGTCGGTCCAGCTCTTCAACGTCCGTTGCAGGCGCGGACTGTTGCCGTGGACGGCCGTCATGCTGGCGTCCTCATACTGGCATCCTCATACGTCGGCCTCCACGCCCACCGCCGTTGCCAGCACGTTGATCACGAACAAGGCGATGAAGGTGAACACCACGGTCTCGTTCACGGCGTTGCCGACACCCGCCGGTCCGCCGCCGACGGAGATGCCCTTGTAGCAGGCGATCAAGCCTGCCGAGAGGCCGAACAGGGTGGCTTTGACGAGGCAGATGATGACGTCGGCGGGGCCGGTGATCAGGGTGAGGCCCGCGACGAACGCACCGGGGGTGACGTGCTGAACGAACACCGAGAAGAAGAAGCCACCCGCG
This sequence comes from Mycobacterium sp. MS1601, assembly GCF_001984215.1. Taxonomy (NCBI): domain Bacteria; kingdom Bacillati; phylum Actinomycetota; class Actinomycetes; order Mycobacteriales; family Mycobacteriaceae; genus Mycobacterium; species Mycobacterium sp. MS1601. The sequence goes on along the minus strand of NZ_CP019420.1, from coordinate 3,687,528 downwards.
ATGCCCACCACCACCACCGAGGCCGAGAGCATCAGCGCGACGATGGTGGCGGCCAGCACTCGAGGCACGACGAGGGCCTGGATGGGGTTGATGCCCATGACGCGCAGCGCGTCGAGTTCCTCACGGATGGTGCGGGCGCCGAGGTCGGCGCACATGGCGGTGGCGCCGGCACCCGCGACCACCAGCACCGTGACGATGGGGCCGATCTGGGTGACTGTGCCGATGGCGGCTCCGGTTCCGGAGAAGTCGGCGGCGCCGAACTCGACCAGCAGGATGTTGAAGGTGAAGACCAACAGCACCGTGAAGGGGATCGACAGCATCAGTGTCGGCACGATCGACACCCGGGCCACGAACCAGGTCTGCAGGATCAGCTCACGCCACGCGAACGGCGGGCGGAACATCGCGACGAAGGTGTCCAGCGTCATCGCGAAGAAGCCCCCGACGGAGCGCACCGGCTTGGCGATCAACTCCGGCGTGGCCACTAAACGCGCCCTTCCGAGTAGCCGTTTCTGCCCGTGTTCGTCTGAGATATCGACCGGACGTGCATCAAACGCATGAGCCGCTGATTTCCCTCCGACACAGACCCTCTTCCCGCCAAAACTGTGACTCATGACACAGACCGCCCGAAGAACGTACACCACGCATTTCAAGACGAGCAACACTTTGCGTGACCTCGGCGAAGCCTCACCTGCGGCCACCCTGTGACGCCTGCGATCTTCGCACATCGAGCGCACCGAAGCGCAGGGTCTGCGCGATCTGCGTCACATCGGTTCCGCAAGCCGTCCGCCAGCAAATTGGAAGCCCCGGAATGCGCGAATGAGAATTGCAGAATGACAAATTGGCACGGAAAATGATCACGGTTCTAGAACGCTATTCCGAATAACACAACTAATGGCGATTCCGGCGTTAGCGTCCGTATATGACCGCGCCGTTGACGACCGATGGCGGTTCCGGCCGCCAGCCGGAATTGACACACGTCAAGCGGCGCCGCTGGGCCAAGACGACGGCGACCCAACAACGCATTCTGGATGCCGCCGCCCGGGTATTCCGCGAACGCGGTTTCACCGCCGCCACCATCGGTGACGTGGTGACCACATCGGGTGCGAGCATCGGCAGCATCTATCACCATTTCGGCGGAAAGTCGGAACTGTTCCTGGCCATCCACGAAAGGCTCAGCGACACCGTCGGCACCCAGCTGGCCGAAGCAGGGCCACACGCCACTTTCGACACGCAGACCCGCGGTTATCTGGAGGCGATCTGGGTGCACCGCGACGTCGCGGCCATCCTCTCCGCTGACGACGTACCGCCCGGGTACGAGCGCATCCGTCGCGACAGCATGCAGGCCTGGTTCCGCGACCTACTGACCGACCTGGACCTGGATGCCTCGGCCGACGGGGCCCTGTTGATGCGGGTGTTGATCGCGGTGCTCACCGAGTCGGCGGCACAGGTGATGATGTGCGAGGACCACATATCGGCGACGGCGGTGATGGACGCCGCGGCAGCCCATCTGGGCCGCCTGCTGGCCTGACGAGCCAGGCGACGCAGCTCAGGCCCCCACGTGTACAGCCCGAGCAGCTGGCGTCGTAACGTCGGATACCCGAGGTATCGAGAGGACGCACTGTTGACCACACCCACGACAGTCGAGTTTGCCGGCGCCGATGGCCTCACCCTGGTCGCCGACGAATGGAACCGGCGGGAGTCGGGGTCTGGATCCTTCCCGCCACCCCGTCCGTCGATCCTGATGCTGCACGGCGGCGGCCAGAACCGACACTCCTGGAAGAAGACCGGGCAGGTACTCGCCGACAGGGGCTTCCACGTCGTCGCCGTCGACACCCGTGGCCACGGCGACAGCGACCGCTCCCCCGACGCCGACTATGCGCTGGAGAGCCTGGCCGCCGATGTCCACGCACTGATCGAAGCCGTCGGCCCGCCGGTGGTGATCATCGGCGCGAGCATGGGCGGGCTGACCGGCATCCTGGTGGCCAGCCAAGCCGGCCCGCAAAGTGTCGCCAAGCTGGTGCTCGTCGACGTCGTTCCGCGGTTCGAGAAATCCGGCAGCGCTCGCATCCGGGACTTCATGTTCAACCACGTGCACGGTTTCGACTCGCTTGAGCAGGCCGCCGATGCCGTTGCCGAGTACCTGCCGCATCGCAGCAAGCCGCGCAGCCCCGAAGGCCTCAAGAAGAACCTCCGGCAGCGCGACGGCCGGTGGTACTGGCACTGGGACCCTGCCTTCCTCACCAAACCCGCCGACGACCCGTTCGAACGGACCGACAAGCTGGAAGAGGCAGCGATGGGCCTGCAGATTCCGCTGTTGCTGATTCGCGGCAAGCTCTCCGACGTGGTGAGCGCCGAGGGGGTCAACGATTTCTTACAGAAAGTTCCCAGGACGGAGTTCATCGAACTGTCCGGCGCAGGCCATACCGCCGCCGGCGACGACAACGACGCGTTCAGCGAGGCGGTGGTCCAGTTCGTCACTCGCTGATGGATCATGTTGTCGGTCAACGTGATTGTGTCGCAACCCGAGGAAATGCAGAACCACGCTTCCACAATTCACGCCCTCGACCCGGTGCACATTTCTATCGATACCCGTTCCCGGACTTGGCGATAGCGTGAAGATAGTTGAAATCGACAGTTGATGCGCCTGCGTCGCAGTCTGGGGTACGTTGCGAATAACGCCGCGAGTGGCGATCACACAGATCACGCGCTCACCGACATAAATGCAACTAGATGCCGAAACCACGTAACTCTCCACAACAGCAACGGTCCCGCGAAACCTACGAGCGTGTGCTCGACGTCGCCGCCAAGACCTTCGAGGAGCTCGGCTACACGGGCACCACCACCAACAAGGTCGCCGAAGCCGCGGGCATCTCGATCGGGACGCTGTATCACTACTTCCCGGACAAAGACGCACTTCTGTACGCCTTGGCGGACCGGCATCTGGCGGGCGCCAAGGAATCGATGATGGCGGTGTTCTCCCGCCTACGGGAGGAACGTCCCGATCTGCGGGAGTCGCTGCGCGCCGGGATCGAAGTCAACGTGCGGTTGCACGTCGAGGAACCGCAGCTTCACCGCCTTCTGTATGACAGTGCACCCAGGTCCGAAGCACTGTTGAAGCGATTGCGCACCGCCAACGCCGCGATAGCCCAGGAGGTTGCGCGGCACCTCGAGCGACTCGACGTTGCTCACGACAACCGTGGGCTGGTGGCCTCCATGCTGGTGGCTGGAACAGAGGCGCAGGTGCACGCTGCCATCATCGACGCCAGCGTGCCCGTCGAATCCGAGGTGCTGATCGACACGCTGACCGCATTGTGGTTCCGGGCCCTGAGCCACTAGTCAGGAGCCGGACTCCGATTCGGCCAGACGCTGATGCAGCCGGGCGCGAATCTCGTTCGGCGTGTATGCATTTCGCCGACGCTGGTCACGGGCGACGAGCACACCGCCGGCGGCCACCCCGACAACACCGGCCAGCCCGATCCACTTCCATACGTTGCGCACCCCGACAGTGTGCCTAAGCTGCCGGGGTGAGCGCGAGCATCGGGAACCACAGCGTGTCCCTGGAGAAGGCACTGGAAGTCACCCGAACCGGTGACATCTGGTTGTTTCGCGGCGGCTCCGGCCCCGACCGGGCCATCCAGACCATGACCAACGCTCCGGTGAACCACGTGGGAATGACCGTGGCCATCGACGACCTGCCGCCGCTGATCTGGCACGCCGAACTCGGTGACAAACTCCTGGATCTGTGGACGGGCACCAACCACCGCGGCGTCCAACTCAATGATCTGCGCGCCGCGGTGGAGCAGTGGATGACCAAATACGAGCAGCGGTGCTGGCTGCGCCAGCTCTCGCCGTATGCCACGCGCGCCCAAGAAGACGCCATGCTGAAGGTGATCGCGCGGATGAACGGCACCGCCTTCCCCACCACCGCCCGCCTCACCGGTCGGTGGATGCGGGGACGACTGCCCACGCTGAGCGATTGGACCCGCGGAATCCCGTTCGTACACAAGAAGGTTCGAGAATCTGCAGAACGAAGCAAGACCACCCGCCGGGTCGGCCTCGAAACCGCCTACTGCGCTGAGACCGTGGCCATCACCTACGAGGAGATGGGTTTGGTCAACACCGAGAAACGGGAGAACTACTTTGATCCCGGCTCGTTCTGGAGTGGTGACGACCTGCCCTTGGTGGCGGGTTATGAACTGGGCAAGGAGATTTCGGTTCTGCGCGCCTGACCGCCCGGAAATGCGCGCGACGGCGACAACAGGCAGACGCTAGGTTGTTGCGGTGACGCCAGAATCCAGAACCAGTCGGATGGGGCTGCTTTACGTCAGCACCGCCGGAGTGCTCTGGGGCACAGGCGGTCTGGTGGCGACCCTCCTGCACAACCGCGACGGGCTCGGCGCCATGACGACGAGCGCCTGGCGGATGCTCCTGGCCGCTGTGGCCGTCCTGCTGTTCCTGCTGGCAACCCGCCGGTGGCGCACCCTGGTCACCACGTTCCGCACCCACCCGCTGCTGGCTGTCGCGGTCGGTTCAGGCACCGCGATCTATCAGGGCCTCTACTTCGTCTCCGTGTTGATGGTCGGTGTCAGTGTGTCGACGGTGGTCGCGCTGGGACTCGCGCCGGTGCTGACGGCAGCCTGGGAACACGCGACGCGAAGGACACTCCCGACGCCGCGTGACGTGACTGTTCTGGTGGCCGCGCTCACCGGGCTCGTAGTGGTCAGCCTCGGCGCCGACCACGTGGCCCCGACGTCCGGCGGCAACACTGCGCTGGGCATCGGACTGGCGGTGCTGTCGGGCGCCACCTACGCGGCGACCACGGTGTTGGGGCACCACCTGGCCGTCCGGGTGGACGCGGTATCCCTCAACGCCTGTGCCACCACCGCCGGCGCGGTGGTGCTGGCGCCGTTCCTGGCTTTTGCACTGGTCACCGACGAACCCGTTCTCCCTGGAGACGCGGCGTCGTGGGCTCTGCTGCTGTACCTCGGGGTGGCAACCATGGCCCTGGCCTACGGGTTGCTCTACCTGGGGTTGCGCACCACGTCCGGTTCGGCGGCGACGGTCGCGACGTTACTTGAGCCGGTGTCGGCGGCACTGCTGGCGGCTGCCCTACTCGGTGAGCGACTGACCTGGGTGACGGTGGCAGGTGGCATCCTGATCCTGTCCGCGGTGGTGGCGCTCAGACCACCGCCCGAGGAGCCTGCGCCGCCACCGGTCTAGTTTCTCGTCGATGCGGTCCAGGCGTTCGCTCCCGTTCATCGGCCACCCGATGACGTCGCGCCAGTTCAGCCTCGCGAAGCGCGAGCCACCTCTCACGCTCACCGTGTTCACCAGCAGGACCGTCCACGCCCACCGACCCAACTCCAGCGGCGGAGTCAGCATCAGTACGAGGTTGTCTGCAGGATCGTGATCGCTGCTGGCGACACCAATCGCTGCGCTCGCCTAACTCTCACAAGGAAGCGTCATGTGCAACAACGGGTAGGGCAGTCCGTCTCCGTCGACCGGGCTGCGCCCAACCACCACGAAACCTGCATGTGCGTAGAAACCGACCGCCTGGTCGTTCTGCTCGTTGACATCAACAGAAACCACGTCGTGCGTGGCAATTACATGCTCCAACAGTGCGGTTCCGATACCGCTCCCGCGGGATTCGGCGTCAACGAACAGCATCTCCAGTTTCCCGGAATCCGTTCCCGCGAAGCCGACCGGCTCGCCATCGCGCTCTGCGACAACGAGGTTCACGTGAGGTAGATACGTCGTGGCCAGGCGTTCCTCGATGTCCGCCCGATGCTTTTCCTCGAGGAAATCGTGCGTGGCGGCCACCGCGCTGCGCCATATGTCCACGAGCACCGGGAAGTCCTCCGCTCCCCGAACTTTTCGGATCACAACCTCACTCGACATGCGTATGACACTAGGCGAGCACTTGTCCCGCGTAGCCCGCAGCTGTGGGCGCTGTGCACAAACCCGTTTGCGCAGCGGCAATCCCATGCGCATCTGTCAGCTCGGCAGCAATGGCGAGTAGTTCGTCGTCGGATCTTTGACGGCATCGGTCCAGCTGCATCCTGAAGCGGAGCTGTCCCCAGACGTAGGTCCATCAAGGACGAGCGCGGCGAAACATGGAGTAGACCACCGGCCCCTCAGCGATGGCTGTCGTTGCAGTGACCGCGAACCCAGCACGCTCGTAAAGTCGTACGTTGCGCTCATCCGACGTTTCCAGCGCGACGTTGCCGGTGTCGGATCCGTCAATCGCAGCCAGGCCGGCCGCAACAAGTGCAGCGCCGAGGCCTTTACCCTGATCATCGGGGGGGACGCCCAGCGTGGCCAGGTTCCAGGCACTCTCCGGCGGAGCCGGAGTCGCTACTCGTGCTACGTCTGCAAGTCGCCCGCCGTGCAAACGTGCAACCTGATCCTGGAACTCGGCCGTCGGCGGAGACGCCGTCGGTGCAAGCAGTGCAATCACTCCACGAAGCTGGTCGCTGACCAGCACAACACCCTCGTCGAGTGCGTAGCCGAGGTACAGCCGCTGCAGCTGTTCCAGGCGACCTCGGTAGCCATCCTCCGGAATCGACCACCGGGTCCAGGCATAGGTGTCGAAGGCTGCAGCCAGTGTGCGAGCGGCCTGGTCAAGATCAACCGTTGTGGCATCTCTGATGTTGAACTCCATGCTCAGTTCTTCTCCGCGAATCAGACGTTGTATGAACTCGGAACTCCACCACGCTGACTACTTCTGGCCCTCCAACAGATGGGCGTATGGGTCGGCATCGCCACCGACAGATTCCGGCATCGGGTAATAGGTCTTGATGAGTAGGTTCCCGTCGTCGTCCCAGGCGAAGGTCTCGATGCTGTGCGCAACGCCGACATTCGGTTCCTTGCCGAAGTGGTTCTCGCACACCCATGCCATCTCGTTCCCATTGACCTGAACCGTGATCATCTTGATCTTGAGGATCGACTGAAACATGTCGAAGGCATCCGACGTGGCGGCTGCGAAACCGTGTTTCTCCTCGGTGCCGACGGGGTCGAACATGCGAACCTCCCCGGGACAGATGGTGCGCCATGACGCCACCCACTCGTCCTTCTTGCCCGCATTCCACAGATCGGCGTGCTTGGATGCGTGCGCCAAGCGGGCCTCCCGGCTCGGAACCTTGCTCATCTCTGCCCCATCTCCGTCCTCATCAAGGTGATGACCACGATATCTGGACAGGTGTCCAGCAGGAGGGTCTACGCCTTGACTTCGACTCACACGTTGAACCGGAAGTCCACCAGATTCCGCAGCCGAACAGCGTCTGCCGCGGGCCGAGCGACGGTGCCCGTCCGCAATGTTCCGCTGACAGCTCCGCTATGCATATATATGCGTAGCGACGCTGTCAGCGGAACATTGCGAATGGCAGATCGCTTCGCTGGCCGGGCCTAACCGGCTTCGACTCACACGTTGAAGCGGAACTCCACCACGTCGCCGTCGACCATCACGTAGTCCTTGCCCTCCATCCGCACCTTGCCCGCAGCCTTGGCGGCGGCCATCGAACCCGCGGCGGCCAGGTCGTCGAACGACACGATCTCAGCCTTGATGAAGCCCTTCTCGAAGTCGGTGTGGATCACCCCGGCGGCCTTGGGTGCGGTGTCCCCCTGGTGGATGGTCCACGCGCGGGCCTCCTTGGGCCCGGCCGTCAGATAGGTCTGCAGCTTCAACGTGTGAAAACCCGCGCGCGCCAAGGCATCCAGACCCTTCTCGGTCTGGCCGATGGACTCCAGCAGTTCCATGGCGGACTCGTCGTCCAGCTCGGCCAACTCGGCCTCGATCTTGGCGTCCAGGAACACCGCGTCGGCCGGAGCCACCAGCCCGCGAAGCTCGGCGATCTTCGCCTCGTCGGTGAGCACCGTCTCGTCGGCGTTGAACACGTACAGGAACGGCTTGGTGGTCATCAGGTTCAGCTCACGCAGCAGAGCGGTGTCGGTGCCTGCCGAGAACAGGGTGGTACCGGAGTTGAGCACCTCTTGCGCCGCCACCGCCGCCTCGTGCACGGCCTTGCGGTCCTTGTTGTTGCGGGCTTCCTTCTCCAACCGCGGAATGGCCTTCTCGAGTGTCTGCATGTCGGCCAGGATCAGTTCGGTGTTGATGATCTCGATGTCCGCCGCGGGATCCACCCGGCCGTCGACGTGCACCACATCGTCATCGGCGAACACCCGCACCACCTGACAGATGGCGTCGGACTCACGGATGTTGGCCAGGAACTTGTTACCCAGTCCGGCACCCTCGGAGGCGCCTTTCACAATGCCGGCGATGTCGACGAACGTCACAGTCGCAGGCACCAGCTTCTCCGACGAGAAGATCTTCGCCAGCTCACCGAGCCTGGGATCGGGCAGCGGAACCACGCCCTCATTGGGCTCGATGGTCGCGAATGGATAGTTGGCGGCCAGCACGTTGTTGCGCGTCAGCGCATTGAACAACGTCGATTTTCCGACGTTGGGCAGGCCTACGATTCCCAGGTTCAAGCTCACAGGACCCAAAGTGTAGAGACTCGACATGCGGGTCGGACGGGCGCTGGCCGTCGTCCCGCATACAAAGCCGGTACGGTCGTCGTGTGTCAGCACAGAGAGCGAGGCCGACGGTACCGGCCGCCCAGCGCTCGGTGCACCCGAATTTCCGCGGTGTGCCGTGGTGGGGAGCCATCGTCATCGCTGTCACCGCCACCGTCATCGGGTTCGCTTTCGACGCCGGATCCGGCAACAAGGAGCTGACGTCCGTCTTCGCGGCGCTCTATGTCATCGGGTGTGTTGCGGCGGTGCTGGCGGTACGGCAGAACGGTCTGTTCACCGCTGTGGTGCAGCCGCCACTGCTGCTGTTCGTGGCGGTCCCCGGCGCCTACTTCCTGTTCCACCAGGCGAACATCTCCGGGATCAGAGACATCCTGATCAACGCGGGCTACCCGTTGATCGAACGTTTTGTGTTGATGCTCACCACGTCGGCGGTGGTGCTGCTGATCGGTGCGGGTCGCTGGTATCTGGGTTCGCGTTCAGCGCCTGACACCGACGAGGAGAGCGCAGACGACCATGCGACACCCGCGTTCGCCGGGCTACGCGCCAAGCTGTCGGCGCTGATCAACGGCACCGATCCCGAGGATATCGAGGACAGCGACGAGCAACCTCGTGCGCACAAGGTCGACCGGTCCGCAGCCCGCAAGAGCACCAGCCGCCGTTCCACCAGCTCCCGCAGCCCCAAGCGCCCGCCGGCCACCCGCTCGCGGCACGCCCGTCCACCGATCGATGACCTGGAAGCCGAGCCGCCGCGCAAGCGCCGCCCTGTGCGCGACGTGGACCCCGAGGCTCCGCGGCGGCGTCCACGTGAGCCACGTGAGCCACGTGAGCCCGGTTCACGCTCTAGGGGGGACTACCGCCCGCGGGAACGCGAGCCACGGGAGCGGGATCCGCGTGACCGCAGCCCCAGGGAGTGGGATGCTCGGACTTCCTATGAGCGGCCCCGTCGGCGCCCCGATCGTCATGAGTCCTATGAGCCCTACCCGCCCGAGCCCTACGAGGCGCCGCGGCGGCGTCCCGCGACCAACGGTGGAAGCACGCATCACCCGGTGTCACGCGTGCGCTACCGAGGGGACACCACTGAGGGCGAGGATCGGGTGGAACACCGCACCCGGCCGCGCACGCGCGCCAAGCACAGTCTGGATTCGGATCGCTGGCGCTACGACGCCTGAACGTCACACAGAGCGGCGCGCCGGGCGGATCTCGCGGGGCAGCGCGAAGACCAGGGTCTCGTTGGCGGTGGTGACCGGCTGTACCGTGCCGTAGCCGTAGTCCGCCAGCCGCTCCAGCACGCCCTTCACCAGGATCTCGGGCACCGACGCACCCGAGGTGACGCCGACGGTGGTGACGCCTTCGAGCCAGGCCGGGTCGATGTCTTCGGCGTAGTCCACCAGGTAGGACGAGTCGGAGCCGGCACCGAGCGCCACCTCGACCAGGCGGACGGAGTTCGATGAATTCTTCGAGCCGACGACGATCACCAGCTCACATTCGGGCGCCATCGCCTTGACGGCCACCTGACGGTTCTGGGTGGCATAGCAGATGTCGTCGCTGGGAGGGTCCTGCAGCGTCGGGAACTTCTCCCGCAACCGGCGCACTGTCTCCATGGTCTCGTCGACGCTCAACGTGGTCTGCGACAGCCAGATGACCTTGTTCGGGTCACGAACGGTCACCTTGTCCACAGCGTCGGGGTTGTCCACCACCTGTACGTGATCGGGTGCCTCACCAGCGGTGCCCACCACCTCCTCGTGGCCTTCATGGCCGACGAGCAGGATGTCGTAGTCGTCACGGGCGAAGCGCTTGGCCTCGTTGTGCACCTTGGTGACCAGCGGGCACGTGGCGTCGATGGTCTTCAGATTGCGGGCCGCCGCCTCCTCGTGGACCGTGGGCGCGACACCGTGGGCCGAGAACACCACGATGGCACCCTCGGGCACCTCGTCGGTTTGCTCGACGAAGACGGCACCTGCCTTGGCCAGTGTGTCCACGACGTAGCGGTTGTGCACGATCTCGTGGCGGACGTAGACCGGAGCGCCGTGCTTTTCGAGCGCACGTTCGACGGTTTCCACGGCACGATCCACGCCGGCGCAGTAGCCGCGCGGCTCAGCGAGCAGGACTCGCTTGGCCACCTTCTGGTTCCCAGAAGATCGAGCCACTGCCAGAGTGGCTCCGGGAATCCCCATGTTGACGGTAGGCGGCATGGTGCCAGGGTACTTTCCCGCGGTCTAACCGGGCCACTTGGCAGCTCAGAGAATCGCGACCGGCCCTCCCTCCCCCTCGTCCCTCGGGCTCATCGACCGGTCAGAAACACGCGACCGGCCCTCCCTCCCCCTCGTCCCTCGGGCTCATCGACCGGTCAGAAACACGCGACCGGCCCTCCCTCCCCCTCGTCCCTCGGGCTCATCGACCGGTCAGAAACACGCGACCGGCCCTCCTCCCCCTCGTCCCTCGGGCTCATCGACCGGTCAGAAACACGCGACCGGCCCTCCCTCCCCCTCGTCCCTCGGGCTCATCGACCGGTCAGAGATACGCTGGCTGCCATGTCTACTGCACCGTACGGAGTTCGCCTGCTGGTGGGAGTAGCGGCCACCGCCGTCGAAGAGACCATGAAACTGCCGCAGACCATCGTCACCTACCCCATGACGCTCATGAGTCAGATGGCGCAGCTGGTGATGAAGGTCCAGCAGGACGTCGCTGACCTGGTGATCAAGGGCGACGAGACCCTGGAGAACCTGTTTCCTCCCAAAGACGAATACCCGGAGTGGGCCACCTTCGACGAAGACGAGTCCCCGACGGCGGCGCCGGAGACCAACGGCGAACGCCTCACCGAGGGCCGGTTTGCGCTGTACTCGGTGACCGAGGACGAGTCGCCGGTGAATACGGTGAGCACCCCCGAGCCCTCGGCTGACGCGCCAGGAATCGTTGCAGACATCGACTACACGGCGCTGACGCTGGCACAGCTGCGGGCCCGGCTGCAGTCGCTGTCGGTGGCCGACCTCGAGGCGCTGCTGGCCTACGAAGAGTCGACCAAGGCGCGCGCCCCGTTCCAGACCCTGCTGGCCAACAGGATCACCCGCGCCTCGGCCAAGTGACCGAACCCGAACAGGGGAAGTCTCCCGACAATCCCTGGCCCGTGCGGGCCGTGGCCACCCGGGTGGCCAAGTACATCGACCGGCTCGGCATGGTGTGGATCGAAGGTCAGCTGACGGAGCTGAAGGTGCGGCACACCACGGCGTGGATGGTGCTTCGCGATCCGGCGGCGGACATGTCGCTGACGGTGAGCTGCCCGCGTGACCTGGTGGTCAACGCGCCGGTACCGCTGACCGAAGGCACCCAGGTGATCATGCTGGGCAGGCCGCAGTTCTACACCCGCAATGGCTCATTCAGCTTGCGTATCAGCGAGATTCGCGCTGTCGGCGTGGGTGAACTGCTGGCTCGGATCGAGCGGCTACGCAGGCTGCTCGATGCCGAGGGGTTGTTCGATCCCCGCCTGAAGCGGCCGTTGCCGTTTCTGCCGTCGCAGATCGGGCTCATCACCGGGCGAGCCAGCGCCGCCGAGCACGACGTGGTGTCGGTGGCGACGGCGCGGTGGCCTGCGGTGCGGTTCGCCATCCGCAACAGTGCCGTGCAGGGGCCCACCGCGGTGGCGCAGATGGTCGAGGCGCTGCGGGGTCTCGACCGCGATCCGGATGTCGACGTGATCGTGCTGGCCCGCGGTGGCGGCAGTGTCGAGGACCTGCTGCCGTTCTCCGACGAAACGCTGTGCCGCGAGATCGCCAGGTGCACCACACCGGTGGTGAGCGCCGTCGGCCACGAACCGGACAACCCGCTGTGCGACCTGGTGGCCGATCTGCGCGCCGCCACCCCGACCGATGCGGCGAAGAAGGTGGTCCCCGACGCGGTGGCCGAGCAGCGGCTGGTCGCCGACCTGCGCCTACGCAGCGCCAGGGCCCTGCGGAACTGGGTGCACCGCGAGGAGCACCACATCGCGCAGCTGCGCAGCCGTCCGGTGCTGTCCGATCCGCTGCGCGCGATCGACGACAGGGGTCACGAGATCGAACGGGCACGAGCGGCGCTGCGCCGCGACGTCACCAGGTTCATCGCCGCGGAGACCGACCGGGTCGAGCACCTGTCGGCGCGCCTGAGCACCCTGGGCCCGGCGGCGACGCTGGCGCGGGGCTACGCGGTGGTGCAGGTCGGAACGGATGTGTTGCGTACGGTTGCCGACGCACCAGCCGGGACGAGGCTACGTATCCGGGTGGCGGACGGAGCAGTGACAGCAGTCAGTGATGGCCCGGTCTCGGAGCCCTGAAGATCCCCCGGCGAAGCAGACGGGGACGAGGGCGAACGTAGGCCGGGCCCAGAAGACAGGGGCTGAAATGACCGAGGAGACTACTCCCATTAGCGAGCTCGGCTACGAGGAGTGCCGTGACGAACTGATCGACGTCGTCCGCACGCTCGAACAGGGTGGACTGGATCTTGATCAGTCGCTGACTTTGTGGGAACGAGGAGAGAAGCTGGCCAAACGCTGCGAGGAACACTTAGCTGGAGCTCGTCGGCGCGTGGAGGACGCGCTGGCCGGCGACGAGGACGACCCCGATGACGACTGATACCCCTTCGGGATAAACTAGAACCTGTTTCAGTTCGTCACGTATGCTGCCCGGTATGGGCGATGCAACGTTGACCACCGAGCTCGGACGTGTCCTGGTCACCGGCGGCTCCGGTTTTGTCGGCGCCAACCTGGTGACCGAACTCCTGCACCGTGGGCTGCAGGTGCACTCCTTCGACCGGGTGCCGTCCACGGTCGAGCCCCACCCGAACCTGACGACATTCGTCGGCGACATCTGCAATCCCGCGGACGTGGCCCGCGCTGTCGAGGGTGTCGACACGGTCTTCCACACGGCGGCCATCATCGATCTGATGGGTGGCGCCTCGGTGACAGAGGAGTACCGGCGGCGCAGTTTCGCAGTCAACGTCGAGGGCACCAAGAACCTGGTGCACGCTGCCCAACGAGCCGCAGTGTCGCGATTCATCTACACCGCGTCCAACAGCGTGGTGATGGGCGGCCAAAACATCTCCGGCGGTGATGAAACCATGCCCTACACCAGTCGGTTCAACGACCTGTACACCGAGACCAAGGTGGTGGCGGAAAAATTCGTGCTGGCATCCAACGGCGAAAACGGGTTGCTGACGTGCTCCATCCGGCCGTCGGGCATCTGGGGCCGCGGCGACCAGACCATGTTCCGCAAGGTGTTCGAGTCGGTACTCGCTGGACACGTGAAAGTGTTGGTGGGCAACAAGAACGTCAAGCTGGACAATTCCTACGTGCACAACCTGGTGCACGGGTTCATCCTGGCCGCCGAGCATCTGGTGCCGGGCGGCACGGCTCCCGGTCAGGCGTACTTCATCAACGACGGTGAGCCCATCAACATGTTCGAGTTCTCCCGACCGGTGGTGCAGGCATGCGGGCAACCATGGCCGACGTTCCGAATCTCGGCGCGATTGGTCTTGACGGTGATGACCGTGTGGCAGTTCTTGCACTTCCGGTTCGGATTGCCCAAGCCGCTGCTGGAACCGCTTGCCATCGAACGCATTTCGCTGGACAACTACTTCTCTATCAACAAGGCCCGCCGCGACCTGGGCTACGAACCGTTGTTCACCACCGAGCAAGCGCTTCGTGAGTGCCTGCCTTACTACACCGACCTCTTCGCGAAGATGAAAGCCGCCGCGGGCGAGCCTGTGCGCGCCTGAAGCTCAGTCGCGAGCAAACGCCGCAGCAGCCTCCCTTTCGAGATCGAGATAGGTCTCCTCACCGACATCCACCGCCACTCCCAGAATCGTTCCCCGGTGAATGTTCCGGGATTGACGTAGTGGGACGACACATTGTCGCCGCTGTCGTAACCGATGCACAACCCGTCACCGGCGAGGGTGAACTTGCCGATCTGCGCCCGCATCGAACCCTTCGCCGCAATCTGTTGATCGACATACAGCGTCGTGGTGCCGTGTGACTCGCCGTGCTCGCCGGCACTTTCCCTGACGAACTCGACGCCGAGTGCATGTCGACCGGTGCTCAGTACCTCCGAGATGAATTCCTGTTCGGGCTTGATGCCCAGGAAGTTGTACACGTAGTGCAGCTTGTGGTCTTTGACGAAGAGGGCGTGTCCGCCGAATCGTGAACCGTGGGCGAAGATCACACCGGCTGCGTCGGCGGTGATGTCGACGTCGGCGATGATCTTGTAGGAGCGCCCGCGGACGTTGACCGCGACGCCTTCGGGCACCGGTGCGGTGCCCGGATAGTAGACATAGCGGTTACGGGTGGGCTCGGACTGCGGCCGTTCGATGGTCAACAGATCGGTGGCCGATCGATCGTCGAGGGGCAGGACAAAGTTCTTCTCGGCCTCGTCGAACCAGGTCGCGACCAGAGCCTTCAGCCTCTCGGGCTGCTCTGCGGCGAGATCCTTTGATTCCGACCGATCTTCGTCGACGTGGTAGAGCTCCCAACGATCTTGGTCGAAGTGCCCGGTCGAGCTCAGCGGTACATGGATGGCTGCCGCCTTCCAGCCGTCCTGCCAGATACCTCGGGTTCCCAGCATGGCGTAGTACTGCCGCTTCTTGGCGGTCGGAGAATCGCCTGCATCGAAGCTGTACCGCATCGAAACGCCATCCAGCGGGCGTTGCCTCACGCCCCGGTAGGTGTCGGGCATCTCCAGTCCCGCGGCGTCCAGGATGGTGGCGACTACGTCTGTGGCGTGGTGATACTGCTGTCGCACTTCACCTTTGGCCTTGAACCCGGCCGGCCAGTGAACCACCATGGGATCACAGGTGCCACCGGAGAACTGCGAATACCTCTTGAACATCTGGAAGGGCGTCGAGAACGCCACCGCCCAACCAGTCGGGTAATGGTTGTACGTGTCCGGGCCGCCGAGGGTGTCGAGATACTTCATGTTCTCCGCCAACTCGTCGGGATAGCCGTTGAAGAACTTGTTCTCGTTGACCGACCCGTTGGGCGATCCTTCACCGGACGCGCCATTGTCCGCACAATAGAAGATCAACGTGTTGTCCAGCTGGCCGGTGCGCTCCAGGTAATCGACGATCCTTCCGACCTGGGCGTCGGTGTACTCGGAGAATCCGGCGAACACCTCGGCCATCCGGGCGAACAGTCGCTTCTCGTCGGCGTTGAGGGAGTCCCACGGCCGCACCGAGTCCGCCTCGACAGCCACGTCGGCGGGCAACGGATTGAGCGGCGTCATCGCGGTACCTTCGGGCAGGATTCCCTTCTCGACCATCCGCCGCAGCACCCAACCCCGGTAGGCCTCGTACCCGTCGTCGAACATGCCCTTGTACTTCTCGGCGTACTCGACAGGGCTGTGGTGCGGCGCGTGGTTGGCTCCGGGGCAGAACCAGAGATACCAGGGTTTGGACGGGTTGGTGGCCTGTTGGTCACGCAGCATGCGCAGAGCCTGATCGGCGAGGTCCTTGGACAGGTGATAGCCGTCCTGGGGCCCATAGGGCTGGTCGATGAATCGATTGTCTTCGACGAGGTCCGGGTACCAGTTGTTGGTCTCACCACCGAGGAAACCGTAAAAACGGTCGAAGCCCTTCTGCAGTGGCCACTCGGAGCGGCTGCCGCCACTGGAGACGTCCTCCTCGGGCACATTGTGGTTCTTGCCCACCCAGAACGTGCTGTATCCGTTGTCCTGCAACACTTGCGCGACGGTGGCGCACTCGGCGGGCAACCGCGCCGCAGAGCCGGGAAATCCGTTGGACGCCTCGGTGATGGAGGCGCAGCGGTTCACGTGGTGGTTGCGGCCGGTCAGGAAGCAGGACCGGGTGGGCGAGCACAACGCCGTGGTGTGCCACTGCGAATAGATCAAGCCGTTGTCGGCCAACCGCTGCATCACCGGCATGTTGATCCGGCCTCCGAACGGCGACCATGACGCCATGCCGGTGTCGTCATAGAGAACAACAAGGACGTTGGGCGCGCCCTCCGGCGCCTTCTTCAGCTCGTATGGCGTCCAATCCGCGACAGAATCGCGGACGTCGAGTTCGATCCTGCCGTGAAAATCCTCGTTCACCGCGTCAGCCTCCTGGAGTCGGCCACATCTCGAATCGACCTGAGCCCGGAGCGTAGAAGGTACCGGTACACCTGCTGCGCGGTGCACTCGAAAATGTTCCTGTCCCGACTCGGTACTGACTGTCAGCCTTACACACAAGCCCATGCCGACGTTGACATTTCGCCGCTTTGAACTCCCTTCGCGGATCGTCATGAGCATTTCCTGAGATCCGACATGACGGCATGTTCTTTGAACGCCTGATCGCCTAGTGTTCGAGTGACCCACCAGCACGGGCGGAGGCAGACATGCCGGGCGATAAACCCAACATCCTGGTCATCTGGGGCGATGACATCGGGATCACCAATCTCAGCTGTTACAGCGACGGCCTGATGGGCTATCGCACCCCGAACATCGACCGCATCGCCACCGAGGGCATGCGCTTCACCGACTCCTATGGTGAGCAGAGCTGCACCGCGGGCAGGGCAGCGTTCATCAGCGGCCAGAGCGTCTACCGCACCGGGATGAGCAAAGTCGGCGTACCCGGGGTCGACATCGGTTGGGCAGCCGAGGATCCCACCATCGCCGAACTCCTCAAGCCGCTTGGCTACGCATGCGGCCAGTTCGGCAAGAACCACTTCGGCGACCTGAACAAATACCTGCCCACCGCGCACGGTTTCGACGAGTTCTTCGGCAACCTGTACCACCTCAATGCCGAGGAGGAGCCGGAGAACGAGGACTACCCCGACCCAGAGGTGTTCCCGCGCATGTATGCCGCGGCCAAACCGCGTGGCGTGATCCGCAGCTGGGCCACCGAGGAGGTGTCCGACGAGCCCGATGATCCCCGTTGGGGGCCGGTGGGCAAGCAGCGCATCGAGGACACCGGGCCGCTGACCAGGAAGCGCATGGAGACCATCGACGACGAGACCACCGGCGCCTGCATCGACTTCATCAAACGCAAGGTCGAGGCCGACACTCCGTTCTTCGTGTGGATGAACATGACCCACATGCATCTATTCACCCACACCAAGCCGGAGAGCGTGGGGCAGGCCGGGCGCTGGCAGTCGCCGTACCACGACACGATGATCGACCACGATCGCCATGTCGGGCAGATCCTGGACGCAGTGGATGAACTCGGCATCGCCGAGGACACCATCGTCATCTACTCCACCGACAACGGACCGCATGCCAACAGCTGGCCCGACGGCGCGACGACACCGTTTCGCAGCGAGAAGAACACCAACTGGGAAGGCGCGTTCCGGGTGCCGGAGATGATCCGCTGGCCCGGAAAGATCGCCGCCGGGTCCATCTCCAATGAGATTGTTCAGCACCATGATTGGCTACCGACCTTCCTCGCCGCCGCGGGTGATCCGGACATCGTGGACAAGTTGAAGAAAGGCCACGACGGATTCCAGGTCCACATCGACGGCTACAACCTGCTGCCGTACCTCACTGGTCTCGACGAGCACAGCCCGCGCCAGGGCTTCATCTATTTCTCCGACGACTGCGACGTCCTGGGTCTGCGCTACGACAACTGGAAGGTGGTTTTCCAGGAGCAACGCTGCCAGGGCACTTTGCAAGTGTGGGCCGAGCCGTTCACGCCGCTACGCGTGCCGAAACTGTTCAACCTGCGCACCGACCCCTTCGAACGCGCCGATATCACGTCGAACACCTACTACGACTGGATGATTCGCCGTGCGTTCCTGGTGTTCTACGCCAGCGTGATCGTGACGCAGTTCCTCGAGTCCTTCAAGGAGTTCCCGCCCAGGCATCCACCGGCCAGCTTCACCATCGATCAGGCGCTGGAAAAGCTCCAGGATTTTCTGGCGAAGGACTAGATGCTGGACTCGTGGAATGAGGGGCCGGCGAAGTCGGCGATCATCGAATTCGTGCATCGTGCCGCGGCCGAAGTGGCCCCCGAAGATCGAATCGCGGTGTTCGACAACGACGGAACGTTGTGGTGCGAGAAGCCCGCCTACATCCAGCTCGATTTCCTGATCCGTCGACTCGCCGAGCAGGCAGCTGCAGATCCCGGCCTGCTCGACGCCGAGCCGTATCGCGCCGCCGCTCAGGGAGATCTGGCCTGGTTCGACAACGCAGTCACCAAGCACTACAACGGAGACGACTCCGCGCTGGCAGTCCTGGCACGCGGAATGCTCTCCGCCTACGCGGGACTGACCGTCGAGGAGCACGCGCGGCGGGTCAGGGATTTCTTCGCCGACGCCTGCCACCCCACTCTGGGTCGCCGCTACACCGACTGCACCTACGCACCGATGATCGAACTGTTGCGGTTCCTCGAGAAGGCAGAGTTCACTTCGTTCATCGTCTCTGGAGGTGGCCGCGACTTCATGCGGCCGGTGACCGCGCAGTTGTACCGCATACCACCGGAACGGGTGATCGGCAGTTCCGTGGGCCTGGATTTTGTGGACGGACATCTGAGAACGACGGCCACCCCGGAATTCCTCGATGACGGTCCGGTGAAGCCGGTGCGGATCTGGGGCCGGACCGGTCGGCGTCCCATCTTCGCGGCCGGCAACTCCAATGGGGACATCGAGATGCTGCAGTACACCATGTCCGGTCGATGGCCGTCGATGGCGATGTTGGTCCAGCATGACGACACCGCACGAGAATTCGCTTACACCGCAGGCGCGGAAAGGGCACTCCGACAGGCTGCGGCCGACAGCTGGATGGTGGCCAGCATGCGCGAGGACTGGAACCGGATTTTTGGCAACTGAGGACATGGTGTGGATCCCAGGGCAGACCGCCGTCCTGGGCTCTGATCACCATTACCCGGAAGAGGCCCCTTCACACCAAGTCACCGTCGACGGGTTCTGGATACAGCGATATCAGGTGACCAATTCGCAGTACGCCCAATTCGTCACGGACACAGGCTATGTCACCGTTGCCGAGCGAGACCTCGATCCCGATGACTACCCGCGCGCTCCCGTCGAGAACCTGCAGCCCGGCTCGATGGTGTTCCGTCGCACCACCGGGCCCGTCGACCTGCGGCACCTGTCGTTATGGTGGACGTGGACACCCGGCGCGTGCTGGAACCACCCCCGCGGGCCGCGTTCCGGTCTCACCGGCCGTGATCACCACCCCGTTGTGCACATCGCTTTCGAGGATGCCGCGGCGTACGCCCAGTGGGCCGATCTCGAACTACCCACCGAGGCCGAATGGGAGGTGGCAGCCCGGGGCGGATTGCCCCATGCCACCTACGTCTGGGGAGACCAGCCCGAAGCCGCCGGCGCGCGGTTGGCCAACTACTGGCACGGAGAGTTTCCCTACCTTCCCGAGACCGGCTACGGGGTCACCACACCGGTAGGCAGCTACGCACCCAACGGCTACGACCTGTTCGACATGGCGGGCAACGTCTGGGAATGGACTTCAGACTTCTACGGCCAGGACCGGACCAGCTCGCCGTGCTGTGCCCAGGACTCGCGCGACCCACATTCCGGTGTCGCCCGACGGGTCATCAAGGGCGGGTCGTTCCTGTGCGCAGACAGCTACTGCCTGCGCTACCGGCCGTCGGCCCGACGTCCCCAGGCCGTCGACACCGGGATGAGCCACATCGGGTTTCGCTGCATCCGGCGGGTCTGACCGGCAGTCATTGGATGACTGAGCTACGAACCACAAGGAGGCCACGGATCTGCGAGGAGGCCATCAGCGCACCTTCCCCACTGATGCAAGGCCCAGTATGGTCACTGAAACACGTTCCAGTTTCAGGCTGAGGGAGACGCATGACGGTACTGGTGACGGGAGCCTTCGGGTTGGTGGGCTCTGCCACGGTGGCGCACCTGGCGGCCGACGGGCGCCGGGTGATCGCCACCGACCTGGACATCCCCGCCAACCGGGAGGCCGCAGCGGACCTGCCACCCGGGGTGCTGGTGCGCTACGCCGACCTGACCGACCCCGCGGCCGTCGATGCCCTGTTCGCCGACGTGGTGCCCACCTCGGTGATCCATCTGGCCGCCGTCATCGCACCGCACTGCTACAGCAGACACGAGCTGGCCCAGAAGGTGAACGTCGGCGGCACCGCCAACCTGCTGGCCGCGGCCGCTGGACAGGCCACCCCGCCACGCTTCGTCCTGGCCTCCAGCGTCGCGGTCTACGGCCCCCGCAACCCGCACCACATCGCCGATGCCCTGACCGCGGACACCCCCGTGGCGCCCTACGACATCTACGGCTCCCACAAGGTCGAAGCCGAAGCGCTGCTCAGGGCGTCGCAGTTGGATTGGGCGATTCTGCGCCTGGGTGGGGTGCTCACCGTCCGGATGTCTTTGGATCTCAATCCGGATTTCCTCTTCTTCGAGGGGGTCCTGCCAACCGACGGCCACATCCATACGGTCGACGTCCGCGACGTCGCCCGCGCGTTCGCGGCCGCCACCACCGCCGATTGCCTGGGTGAGACCCTGCTGATCGGCGGGGACCGCACCCACCGCCTGACCCAGGGTGACATCGCGCCAGCCACCGCGGCGGCCATGGGTTTGGTGGGCGCACTGCCCATCGGCCGCAAAGGTGACCCCGACAGCGACACCAAGTGGTTCGCCACCGATTGGATGGACACCACCAGGTCACAGGAAATTCTTGATTTCCAACGTCATTCATGGCCCGACATGCTGATCGAGACCGCTGAGAACGCCGGCTGGAGACGTCCGCTGCTGCGGCTGGCCGCACCCCTGGTCCATCAGATCCTCACCCGCCGTGCGGCGTACTACAAGGCACCTGGTGTTTATGCCGATCCGTGGGGCGCTGTGACCGCCAAGTGGGGCGACCCGCGCCCGGCGGCCACCAAGGACAAGTCATGAGCCGCCACGCCGTCGTCATCGGGGCAGCCTCCGGCATCGGATGGGCCGTCGCGCAGACCCTGGCCGCCGACTCGACCGTCACGCTGGCCGACCGCAACGTCGAGGGCGCGCAGACCCGCGCCGCCGAACTGGGCGCGCCACACACATCGGCGTTCGTCGACGTGACCGACGAAACCTCGGTGGCAGCGTTGTTCGGCGAGGTTTCGCCGGCGGTGGTGGTGAACTGCGCCGGCTTCAGTGGCTTCGGCCTCATCGTCGACCTGCCTGTCGAGCAGTTCCGCGAGGTGGTCGACGTGTGCCTCACCGGCTCGTTTCTGGTGATCAAACACGCCGGACAGCGGATGGGTGACGGCGGATCGATCGTCTCGCTGGCCTCCCTGAACGCCCGCCAGCCAGGTATCGGGATGAGCGCCTACTGCTCGGCGAAAGCCGGCCTGACGATGCTCACCGAGGTCGCCGCACTGGAACTCGGACCACGCGGCATCCGGGTCAACGCCGTCTCCCCCGGCTTCGTGCCCACCCCACTCACCGAGGCGGCGGCGATGATCCCCGGGGTGGTCGAGGAATACGTCGAGAACACGGTGCTCGGGCGTACCGGCACGCCGCAGGACATCGCGGATGCCGTGGCGTTCCTGTGCTCGGAGAAGTCGTCGTGGCTCACCGGCGAGGTGCTCGACCTCAACGGTGGCGCGCATCTGAAGCGCTACCCCAATATCCATGACCACCTGATGAAGTTCGCAGGTCAAGCGCAATAAGCCCCTAGTATTGGGCGCAATGATCACCGATTTCACCGTCACGCAGAAGCGGGCGCTGGCCATCCTGACGGTGTTGGCCCTCGGTTTCGGTGCGTACTTCCTGCGCACTTACTTCGTCCTGATCGTCATCGCCGCAGTCGCCGCGTATCTGTTCACGCCGGTATTCCGGCGGTTCCGCCTCAAGATGAGCGTGGGGTTGTCGGCCACGCTGACCTTGCTGTGCGCCGTCGCCGCGGTCGCGGTGCCGATCTCGCTGGTGATCTTCCTGGCTGTCCTACAGATCACCGAAATGGTTGCGGGCATCAGCAATTGGGTTGACAACACCGACCTCAGCGCACTGGGCAACCGACTGCTGGCCACAGCCAACGAACTGCTGGCGCGTGTCCCCTTCCTCGACATCAAGCTCACCATGGACTCCATTCGCGACAACATGGTGAAGGTGGGGCAGACGGTCGGCGAGGCGGCGCTGAGCTTCGCCAGCGACACGGCCGGCAACGCGTTCAGCACGCTGACCTCGGCCATCATCTTCCTCTACGTCTTCTTGTCGCTGTTGATCGGCGGGCACAAGGTGATCGATCTGATCAAGCATCTGAACCCGTTGGGCGAAGACGTGTCCGACCTCTACATCGCCAAGATCGGCGCCATGGTGAAAGCCACCGTGAAGGGGCAGTTCATCATCGCGGTGTGCCAGGGTGTGGCCGGCGCCATCTCGATCTACATCGGCGGAATCCACGACGCGTTCTTCATGTTCGCGATCTTCCTCACCGCACTGTCGTTCATCCCTCTGGGCAGCGGCATCCTGACCATTCCGCTGGGCATCGGAATGGCGTTGTTCGGCAACGTGGTCGGCGGGATCTTCGTGGTGGTGTTCCACATCGTGGTCACCACCAACATCGACAACGTGCTGCGGCCGCTGTTGGTCCCCAAGGAAGCACATCTGAATGCGGCGCTGATGCTGTTGTCGGTATTCGCGGGCCTGCAGATGTTCGGCTTCTGGGGCATCATCCTGGGCCCGGTGTTGATGATCATCATCGTCACCACCATCAGCGTCTACCTGGCCGTATACAAGGGTGTGGAACTGGAACACCACCACATCGGCACCGAAGCCGAAGCGGAGGTGAAACCCCGTACCTCCCTGTGGAAGTCATTGCTCAACCGGTTCACCAGGCCGAAGGCAAAGATCCCGCAACCCGTCGAGGAGGACGCATGAGTACCGCAGTTCCCGGCGGCGTGGTGCATGAGCTGCCCGCCGATCTGCGCACCGCGCTTGCCGCCAATGCCGAGGCGTTGGCGGCGTGGCAGGACATCACACCGTTGGCCCGCAACGAGTTCATCTGCTGGGTCGAAGACGCCAAGCAGCAGAAGACCCGCGAGCGCCGGATCCGGCGGACACAAGAGGAACTCGAGGAAGGGATGCGCCGGCCGTGCTGCTGGCCGGGATGCAAACACCGGGAGCGGACGGGCAAGCCCTAGCGGCCTGGCCGTCGCTGCCACGCTCCCACGCTGCTGCACCACCAGCCCCACCCGACACAGCGCCTGACAGCCGGTCACCTGTGGGCGGAATTGTCGCCCACTGTGCGCCCAGAAGTGACTGCGGGTCAGTTATGGCAGGCGGGCCGGACGCCGACTGCGCTGCCCCAGGGTCACAACACCACGCCGTGCCCTCCGCTGGTCATCGCGACCACCGCGCCCACCAACTCCAACCCCACATAGGGATTGCGCATGTCCGCGCCGGTCTCGAGCCCCACCGGCGTCCGGGCCGCCGGGTCGACGATGACGGTCGACGGCTCGACAAACTCCGACGTCCCGAAAATGGTTGCCGGAGCTTCGGTCACCTTCGGCCAGAGCCGAGTCAGCGGAATACCTTCGACGTCGGCGAGCGTCAGCAACGCCGAGAGCAGGTAGCGCTGGCTGGACAATCCAGGCCCGGTGGCACCATGGATCGGAGCATTGTCATCGGTGGCGATCATGTCGATATGGGTGTCCAGGACATCCAGCAGCGACGTGCGCTCGACTCCGCCGGGCACCGGCGGCAGGACATGCAACCGCTCGGCCCGGTCCGGAGCCAGCTCCAGCAGGTAGTGCGGCGACGTCTGGATGGTGGCTCCCGGTGTGGAGCGCATCAGGTCTGCCGACACCTTGGAACGAGCGTGCCGGTGATGCAGCGGCCCTCCGTGCAGATCCACCACCCACTCCAAAGCCTCGTCGTCCCAGGCGTAGACGACCGCTTTGAGGCCTGCCCGCCAGATGGCCTCGATGTTCACCGTGAAGTTCGGGTCCGGCGAGTACAGCTTGCACACCGGGGCCCAGGTGGTGCGGATCAGCTCACCGTGTTCGGCGAGCCAATCGGCGAAATCGTCGGTGTCTTCGGGCTCGATGGACAGCACCGGGATGTAGCGGGGCAACCGCGTGGACGCGCAGAACTGCGTGATGGCGCTGACGTCGAAGTGGCGCACCTCTTGCCACTGCAATGCGATGTTGACGTGCGACACGCCGCCACGCAACGGGCTGTGGATCTCCTGGTGTCGCAACCCCTGCTTCAGCAAGGGGATGTGGGCGTCACCGTCGTAGATCCCCGGCAGCGCCCACAGATCGGTGCCGTCGATGACGGCGGGAGCCGACGCGGCCGGTGAGGGCACGGTCATGCTGACCGTCGACCGGGTGTCGGTCAGGGGGTGAAAGACGTTCTCGAACACAACCTCTCGGGTCGAGATCATGGCGCCACGTTCTCCAGAGGCGCGAAGGTGGCGTTGGTGAGGTCGGTGTCGCCGACCTTCTCGACAGCCTGGTCGTAGATGTCGGTCTGCATCAGAGTCGTCAGATCTGGTGCGCTCTTGATGACGCCGGTCTCGGACAGCACGTCGGCGGTCTGCTGGAACGCCGCCTCGTCCAGGGTGCCCAGCGGCTTGTCCGATGACCAGATGGACTTGTTCATCTCGTTCATCTGCCACAGCATGAAATCCGCGTCCATGGTGGCGCCGGCCTCGCCGACAATTCGCACACAATCCTCCGGGTTGTCGCGGCAGTAGGCCTGCCCACGCAGCGTGGCCGCCACGAAATCGACTGTCTGCTCCGGGTTTGCCGCCACGTATTCACCGTTGCCGAACAGCTGCAGTCCGATGGTGTCGGTGTCGTCGGAGGCATAGTTGTACACCAGGACGTCCTGCTCGGGCACGCCCGCCTGGTACACCTGCCCCACCTCGTTGTAGCTGTAGGCCGATGCCAGATCCAGCTCGCCGCTGAGGAACTGCTGCATGTCGAAGCCCTGCTCCACGAGGGTGACGTCGGTGTCCTTGTTCATCCCGTGCTTGGCCAGTGAGGCGTACAGCGAGTTCACCGATGACCAGATGCCGATTCGCTTGCCCCGCCAGGATTCCGGTGTGGTCAATCCGTCCTTGGTCCAGGACAGCAGCCGCAGTGAGGATTCCTGCTCCAACTGCGCCAGGGACACCAGGCCGGTGCCGACGTCGTTGGACGTCAGCACGTTACTGCCTGCGTCCATGCCGAATTGCGCGCTGCCCGCCCCCACCAACTGTTCGGCGTTGACGTCGGGACCACCGGGCTGGATGGTCACGTCCAAGCCGGCCTCCTCGTAGTACCCCAGTGCGTCGGCGGCGTACAGCGACGCGAACTCGGGCTGGATCACCCACCCGGTGACGACGGTGACCGGACCGTCGGACGCGGCCTCGGTGTCGTCACCCCCGCCGCAACCCGCCACCAGTGCAACGGTGGCAAGTCCGGCGATCACGACACCCAA